>NZ_RAWB01000659.1 GCF_003612055.1 Corallococcus llansteffanensis | reverse complement strand
GTCCGCGGCCGTGGGGCCCTTGTCCGGGAAGGCCTGGTGCACTGACTCGGCCAGCGCCCGGGCCGCGCGCGGCGTCCATTCCGTCATGCCCGGCAGCCGGTCCGGGACCGGAGGGAACGCCCCGGCCTCGCCGGGCTGCTGCTTCGGTGCCCCTCCCGCGACGACGCTTGAGGCCGCCTGGGTTGGCGCTCTGACGGCTCGCGCGGCGGACACCGGCCGTGCCTGCCCGTCCGGCACGAGCCTCAGCGCCCCTTCGGTGCCGCCCTCCACGGGCACGCCGTCCGCGAAGAGCTCCGGCGGCGCGCGCAGCCTCGCTCCCGGCGGCGCCGCCGTGAAGCGGGACCCGCCCACCTCCAGCGCCTGGAGCCTCCCCTGCCCGTCGTAGGTCGCGTGGAAGCGGGCGCCCAGCATCGTGCCCTCGGCGCTCGCGGGGCCCCGGGCCGTGACGCAATGCGGGCCCTCCTCACCGGACAGCTCCTCGCGGCCCTTCACGCAGCCCTCGGGCGGCGGGCCCCGCCACAACCACAGCGCCTGTGGCACCGCTTCACTGCCCACCACGCGCCCCGCGCCGTCGACCCGCAGCGTCACCTCGCGCACGCGCTCCCCAGCCCGGCCTTCGCGCACGTGCAGGTGCAGGCTGGTGTACGTGAAGCGCCCCACCTCCAGCGCCAGCGTGACCGTCCCCACCGGCACGCCGCGCCACGCGAAGACGAAGCGGGCCGGTGTTCCAGCCGTGGAGCCCGTGCTGGCGGGGTTTACCGGGAGCGCCAGCAGTGCGACGGCGAGCAGGGCCTTCATGGACGTCCCAGCATGCGTTGAATTGAGGACCGGCGCGAGAAGGCGGGTTAGCGTGCCGGCCGTCCATGGGCGCCAAACGGTACCTCTTCTCGTTCGGGCTGGCGGCGGCCCTGGTCTCCGCACTCATCCTGGGGCTGCTGCTGCGGTGGGTGACCGGCGCACCCGACGACGCGGCAGGGTGGGCGGTGCTGCTGCTCGGCGTGCCCCTGCTGTGGCTTACGGGCAGCTACCTCTCGTGGTTCCGCTGGGCCTCGGTGCGCAGGCGCGAGCGCCGGGACCTGATGGCCCGGCTGGCCGAGGGCGACCTCACCACGCCCATCCACCAGGGCTTCGAGGGGCAGGAGGACCTGCGCCGGCTGGTGCTCTCCCTGCGCCGCGCCATGTCCCAGGTGCAGCGCGTGACGAGCAACCTGCACCGCACCGGCAACGGCGTGAGCGACCAGGCCCGCGTGCTGCTGGAGGCCGCGCGCCGGCAGGGCAGCGCGGTGGAGCGCACGCTCGCCGCCGTCGCGGGCAACGGCACCAGCCTCCAGACGGCCGTCAAGCGCGTGCAGCACATCGAGACCTTCGCCCACGAGACGACGGGCGCGCTGCTGGAGATGACGGAGCGGCTGCACCAGGTGGTGGACGGCCTCACCACCGTCAACGACTTCAGTCAGCGTACCAGCGGCCACATCCAGGCGATGACGGAGCGACTGGGGCAGATCGCCACGTCGGGTGACGAGCTGGGCCACTTCGCCAGCGAGGCGACGGACTTCGTCGCGCTGGTGGAGGGCGGCATCGACGCCGTGCGCCGCCGCGCCACGGACACCAACAGCATGGCGCTCGCGGTGACGGCCACCGCCCAGCGCGGCGAGGCGCTGGTGGGCGACAGCGTGCAGGGCATGTACCGGGTGGAGGAGACGGTGCGCAAGGCGGCCGAGCTGATGGAGATGCTCGGCACGCGGTCCATGGAGATTGGCCGCATCGTGGACGTCATCCAGGAGATCGCCGACCAGACGAACCTGCTGGCCCTCAACGCCGCCATCATCGCCGCGCAGGCGGGCGAGCACGGCCGCCCCTTCGGCGTGGTGGCCAACGAAATTCGCAGCCTCGCCGAGCGCACCACGCGCTCCACGCGCGAGATTGGCACCATGGTGACGGGCATCCGCGACGCGGTGGAGACCGCCGTGGCGCTGGTGCAGGAGGGCCGCGAGCAGGCCACCGCGGGCGTGGCCCTGGGCGACCGCGCCGCCGAGGCCCTGGGGGAGATTCGCAGCATCACCCAGCGCACCTTCGCCGCCGTGGAGGCCACCGTCGCGGAGACGCAGCGGCTGGAGGCGCAGGGCGCGACCGTCGTGGAGGCGAGCCAGCGCGTGGCCCGCCGCGTGGAAGACATCACGCGCATGGCCATCGAGCAGTCCGCCAACGCGCGCGACCTCGTGCGCCAGATGCAGGAGATGACGCGCGTGGGCCAGGGCGCCGCGCAGAAGGCGGAGGCCCAGGCGCGCACCGGCCGCGACCTGTCCGAGGCCGTGATGCGCCTGAGCGCGGCGCTGGAAGAGCTGCGGCAGGCCCACCTGGTGCTCACCCGGGGCGACGCGTCCATCCGCGAGGAGGTGGCGCAGGTGCGCGAGGACGCGCGCCGGGTCATCCGCATTGGCGACGGGTTGGACCGCACGGTGGATCAGCTCAGCCACGAGACGGCGAGCCTGGAGGCGGAGGTGTTCCGCTTCCAGTTGCCGCAGGCGCGGCCGGGCGGCGTGCTGCGCGTGGGGCTCCACCAGGCGGCGTCGCTGCGCAACCGGCAGGCGGTGGATCCGCTGTTCAGCGTGGAGAACCAGATGGCGGAGCTGTCCGCGTGCGTCTTCTCCGGCCTGGTGCGGCTGGAGGACGGCATGCTGGTGCCCGACGTGGCCGAGCGCTGGGACGCCGACCCGTCCGCGCGCCGCTACCGCTTCTACCTGCGCCGGGGTGTCACCTTCCACGACGGCAGCATGCTCACCGCCGTGGACGTGAAGCACCACCTGGAGCGGTTGATGGACCCCGCGGTGCGCTCGCCGGACCGCAGCCTCCTGGAGGACGTGGAGGGCGCGTCTGAGTACTCCAGCGGCCTCGCGCGCGAGGTGACGGGCATCGAGGTGCTGGACGAGGGCACGCTGGAGATCCGCCTGCGCGAGCCCAAGGCGTTCTTCCTCCAGTTGATGGCGCTCACGGCCACCGCGGTGGCGAAGGTGGACAGCGCGGGGAAGCTGGTGGGCACGGGCCCCTTCCGCTTCGTGGGGCTGGAGCCGGACCGCGTGGTGCTGGAGCGCAACCCGGGCTACTGGCGCGGCGGGATTCCGCTGCTGGACCGGCTGGAGTTCCTCCTGCTGGAGTCGCGCGACCAGGCGGTGCGTCAGCTCCTGGACGGCCAGCTGGACCTGGTGTCCTTCCTGCCCACCGTGCAGACGGAGGCCAAGGGCCTGGAGGTGCACCAACTGGTGGCCAGCACCACGCCCTCCACCGCCTTCGTGGGCCTCAACCTGAACGAGGCGCCCTTCAACGACGTGCGCGTGCGCCGGGCCCTGCGCGCGGGCATGGACATCGTCGGCATGGTGGAGCAGTTCCATCCGGGCGCCCGGGTGGCGCGCACCTTCACCCCGCCGGAGCTGCTGGATGGCGCGGAGCTGGGCCCGCTGCCCGCGACGGACCTCCCCCTGGCGGAGCGCCTGCTGCGCGAGGCGGGCGTGCGGCGGATGCAGCTCACCCTGCACCACTCGGTGGGCCGCGACACCTCCGCCGAGGACGCGGTGCTCTTCCGCCCGTTGCTCCAGGCGGGGCTGCTGGAGCTGCGGCACGTGCAGATGAACGCGGAGGAGTACCTGCCGCGGCTGCGCGAGGGGAAGATTCCGGCGTTCCGCACGCAGTGGCTGGCGGACTTCCCGGATCCGGACGTGTTCCTGCACTTCCTGCTCAACTCCAACGCGCAGACGGTGTACCCGATGGGCTACCGCAACCCGGAGCTGGACCGGCTCACCGCGGAGGCGCGCGTGTCCATTGATCCGGAGCTGCGCTCGCAGCTGTACCGGCGCGCGGAGATGCTGGCGCGCGAGGACTGCCCGCTCATCCCGCTGTACCACGACCGCACGCACGCGGCGGCGGTGGCGTCGGTGCAGAACCTGCGGCTGCACCAGACGCCGCCCCAGGTGCGCTTCGAGGACCTCTGGGTGGATCCGGCCGCGAACGGCTGAGCGGGCGCTACGGCACCGCCCGGCGCGCTCCCGACGGGCCGGCGTGGCGCTGGGGCCAGCCCCGGGCTTCCGTGCGCTGGCCCACGGCGTAGGACTCCAGGAGCCAGACCCCGTCGCGGCGCAGCACCACGTGCATCACCTCGCCGGAGAACACCGCGCCCGCGACCTGGACGCGGCCCGGGAGGGGGCACATGTCGACCTTCTGGCCGGAGGCGAACCACTCCAGCCAGGCCTGCTGTTCGCCGTTCGGAAGCTGCGCGTCGGCGAGCACGCCCAGGGCGCCCCGCTCCAGCAGCGCGGCTTCGTGGAAGGTGCCGGGCAGCACGGGCGTGGGCAGCACGTCCACTTCGTAGAGGACGTGGCCGTCGTCGAAGCTGAACGAGCGGAGCACGGTGCGCAGCTCGTCGACGGGGCACGCGGTGCCGTCCGTGCGGTCGCACACGAGCGCGAAGGCATGACCGACGGAGCCACCCGGTGTCAGCAGCACGGGCTCGGCGAGGGGCGACAGGGTGCGCGCGCCGCCATCCCAGTCCAGCGCGACGGGCACGCCCCCATCCGTGTCCACGAAGGCCCGCGCGCCAGCGAGCAGCCGTCCCGAAGCGAGCGCCAGTGAAGGCGCGCCGCCCGGTACACCAGGCCCGAGCGGTTCGAGGAGCAGCGAGGCGACACCCCCATCCGCGAGCGCGGTGGGACCGAAACCGGGCCCCGAGGCGAGACCGACGCGCATCGCGCCCCCGCCATCCATCCCGGAGCCGGCGTCGACTGACGCTGCCATCCACGACGTGAAGGCCAGCCGTCCATCCCACGGCGTGTAGAGGTACGCGCCGCGCGCGTCATCCACGGCGAGCCTCGCCACACCGCCACCGTCCTCCTCAGCGCTCGCCGCCAGCAGCACTCCCGCGTCCGCGCTCAGCAACACGAGCCTGGAGCGCAGGGGCTCCCTCACGGTGCCCGCATCCGGATCCGCCTCGCTCCACCACGTGACGTGCGTGAGCACGTCTCCCTCCGTCGTGAGCGCCACCCGGCCCGCCCCCGTAC
>NZ_RAWB01000658.1 GCF_003612055.1 Corallococcus llansteffanensis | reverse complement strand
TCCCCTTCCCCGGCCCCTTCAATGAAGCGAAGGCCGAGGAGACGCGGCGTAGGTCGCTGACGGAGCTGGCCGCGACGCCCCTGCCCACGCCGTGGTGGAGGGACGTGCTGGTGCTGCTCGGCACCTACCTGGGCGTGGCCGCCGTGGGCCTGCTGGTGGTGGGCCGGCACGGGCTGATGCTCAACGCCGCGCCCTCCTATCAGGTGGCGGGCGTGGCGCTGCTCATCGTCGCGGGTGTGGGGGCCGGGGCGCTCCTCGGGCTCGCGCCGAGCCGGCGGACCTGGCCGCTGGGATTGGTGGCGGCGGGCGCGGGCGCCGTGGTGGTGGCGCAGCTGCTCGGTCGCTCCGGGCTCCAGGTGCGGCCGTTGCTCACGGGCACGCTGGGGTGCATGGGCACGGAGGTGGCGCTGTCGGTGGTGCCGCTGGCCCTGGCGCTGGTGCTGCTGTGCCGCTCCGCCTACCAGCCCGTCCGGGCGCTGGCGGCGGGCCTGTCCGCGGCGGGCGTGAGCATGCTGGTGCTGCACGTGCACTGCCCCGACGGCACCGCGGACCACCTGATGCTGGGCCACCTGCTGCCGTGGGTGGCGCTGGCCGGCGTGGCGGTCTTCATCCGCTCACGCCTGCCGTCCCGCACCTTCGCGCCCTGAGGTCGCGAGGGTGCGGCGCACGGCGGCTACTGGAGCCGCGACAGCGCTTCCTGGGGGAAGGCGCGCGCGTCCACCTTGGCGTGCCACTCCTTCACCTTGCCGTCCGGCCCGATGACGACGCCCACCCGGCGCGCGTTGGCGGCCTTCGCGTCGTCCGCGGCCCCGTAGGCCAGGCCCACTGTCCGGTCCACGTCACACAGCAGCGGGAAGTTGAAGTCGAACTTCTTCGCGAAGGCCTGGTTCTCCTCCGGCGTGTCGAAGCTGATGCCCAGGATGACCGTGCCCTTCTGCTCGTACTGGGCCTTGTGATCGCGGAAGGAGCACCCCTCGGCGGTGCAGCCCGGGGTGTCCGCCTTCGGATAGAACCAGAGCACCACGTTCTTGCCCCGGTAGTCCGACAGCCGGTGCGTCTTCCCCGTGTGGTCCTTCACCGTGAACTCCGGCGCCACGTCTCCCTGCTTGAGCATGTGCGATGCCTCCTTCGAGGTGGGAACGGCGCCGTCGTAGCACGCCCCGGGGGCAGGCAGCCGGGCACCGCTCGGACGATGTGTGGAGTGGAGTGCAGGCGGACGGCCCGGACGCACCATCCCCCTCAAGACGCTTGAAACCCACCCCCCTCGTCCGTTTAGTAGGGGCTCCAAATGAACAACAGTGACGAACCTCCGCCTGCCCAGTCCGGGCAGCGAGTGGCCACGCTTCGCGCGTGGGCACGGCTGAGCCTTTCCCGGCTCATCTACTTCCTGCTGGGTGCGTCGAACCGCATCCGCCTGCCCACTCCGTCCGTGCTCCCCATCGCGGGCGCGGTGGTGGGGCTCTACAGCGGCCTGGCCGCCGGCGTCTTCTCCAACCTCATTGGCGTGATGAGCGGCATCACGTTCAGCGCCGCGGAGCTGGCGGCGACGCTCAAGCCGCAGCGGCTGCGCACGCTGATGGAGTCGCTGTCCTCCGCGCGCTGGCACCTGGAGTACGCGCTGGTGGGCGTGCCGCTGGCCATGGGCGCGCTGCTGCTCGCGCGCATCATCGAGCCCGGGGGGCCTCGCGACGAGGTGAAGCGCCGGCTGCGGCTGCTGGCGCTGCTGACGCTGGGCGGGCTGTCGCTCTACTACCCGCTGGTGGGGCTGGCGGCCGTCAACGCGGTGTTCGGCCACGCGCACAACCTGCCCGCGGCACTGCCGCACCTGCCCTGGTGGCTCATCCTGCTGGCGCCCACGCTGGGTGGGCTCGCGGTGGGCCGCCTGCTGCGCGACCGGCCGGAGACGCACGGCCACGGTCTGCCGGAGGTGGTGCGCGCGGTGAAGAGCGGCGCCAACGTGGTGCCGGCGGACCGGGGGCTGCTCAAGCTCATCGCGTCCGCCATCACCATTGGCAGCGGCGGCTCCGCGGGGCGCGAGGGCCCCATCGTCTATGGCGGCGCGGCGTTCGCCTCCAGCGTGGGGCGCGTGCTGGGCTTCAGCCGCAAGGAGCTGTCCATCCTCCTGGCGTGCGGCGCGGGGGCGGGCATCTCCGCGTCCTTCAACGCCCCCATCGCGGGCGCGGTGTTCGCGATGGAGATCATCCTGCGCGAGTTCGAGCTGCGGGTCTTCTCCCCCATCATCCTCGCGAGCGTGGCGGGAACGCTGGTGAGCCGGGGCGTGCTGGACGAGGCGCCCATGCTCAACCGGGTCAACTACGAGCTGGTCAGCGGCGCGGAGG
This sequence comes from Corallococcus llansteffanensis, assembly GCF_003612055.1. Taxonomy (GTDB): domain Bacteria; phylum Myxococcota; class Myxococcia; order Myxococcales; family Myxococcaceae; genus Corallococcus; species Corallococcus llansteffanensis. The sequence goes on along the minus strand of NZ_RAWB01000658.1, from coordinate 2,743 downwards.
TGTTCGCCTACGCGGGGCTGGGCATCGGGTGCGGCCTGCTGGCGTTCGCGTTCGTGAAGCTGCTGCATGGCGTGGAGCACTTCTTCCACGGAGGTTCGAAGGGACGGCTCTCCCCGTGGCTGGGGAAGAAGCCGCTGCCGGTGCGCGCCGCGCTGGGCGGCCTGTGCACGGGAGTGCTCGTGTTCCTGAGCCCCACGGTGTGGGGCAGCGGGCACGACTTCATCAACCTGGCGGCGGCGGGCCAGCTGCCCTTCATCTTCCTGGTGACGGCGTGCGTGCTGAAGCTCGTCGCCACGTCCATCACCATCGGCTCGGGCGGGTCCGGCGGCACGTTCTTCCCGGCGGCGGTGATTGGCGCGATGGCGGGCGGCGCGTTCGGCACGCTGGTGCACTACTTCTTCCCGCTGGCCACCGGGCCCAGCGGCGCCTACGCCATCGTGGGCATGGGCGGCGCGGTGGCGGCCCTCACGCGCGGCCCGCTCACCGGCATGATGATGCTGTACGAGCTGAGCGGCAGCCACGAGATCATCCTGCCGCTGATGGTGACGTGCACCATCGCGTCCGCGCTGTGCCACTACCTCATCGAGCGGACCTCCGCGAAGGTGCAGAGCGACGAGGACCTGCTGACGGGCACCCACGTGCGCATCCTGATGACGGAGGTGTCGGCGGTGCCCGCGGGCACGCCGCTGCGCGCGCTGGCGGACCAGCTGCTCACGTCCGAGGCGGGCACGCTGCCCGTGCTGGACCCGCTGGGCAACCTCTACGGCACCGTGCAGGTGGAGCAGCTGCGCGAGGTGTGGCGTGACGAGTCCATGTACCCGCTGCTCGTCGCCAGCGACCTGGCGCGCAAGCTGCCCGCGCTGCCGCCGGACACGGACCTGGCGCATGCCATCCAGGTGATGGACCAGGAGGACGTGGACGCGCTGCCGGTGTCCCCGGTGCTGGGATTGGCGCCGTGCGGGCTCATCACCCGGGCCGCGGTGCGCCGCTTCCTCTTCGCGCAGCACGCCCATGCGCATGCGAAGGGCGACTACCCCGTCGCCCCGACCGAGGCCACGCACTGAGCCGGCGGGCCGGCCGGCTCCGTGCCCCGCAATGCCAGACACCCACGGCGGGAGCGCATCCCACTCCCGCCGTGAGGCATTGGATTGTCAGCCCGCGTGGGCCGCTGACTACTGGATGCCGACGGCGAGCTGGAGTTGGCAGGTCACGGGGTCGACGCCCGACTGCGCGGGGAAGAAGCCGCACACGGCCCCCTGGGCCCCCTGCGCGGTGAAGGTGATGTTGGCCTGACAGGCCCCGTTCACGAACGCCGTGGAGACCGAGTAGGTGCACGTCTTCGCCGCGCCATACGGATCCGACAGGTTCGTCGTGTAGGTGATGACCTGGCTCCACGGCGTGGAGGCCGGGACCACCGCCTGGGCCGAGCCCACGAAGCCCGAGGGGCTGGAGGCCATGGCCGCGGGGAGCGGGGTGACGATGCTCACGCCCGTCAGCGCGGTGCCGTTGTTGTAGACGACCGCGCCCGTGAAGTTGGCGAAGTAGAAGGTCTGGTAGGTGTTCGCCGGACGGGCCTGGGCATCGGACAGCCCCGGACGCGACGGAACCTGCACGGCGCGATCCAGGCTGCTCACGAAGTCCTGGGCCAACTGCTCCGTGCTCGCGCCCACCGGCTCCGCGGCACCCGCGGACAGGCCCGCCAGCAACGAGACGACACCCAGGACAGGAACGGCAAAGCGCTTCATTCCATGACGCAGCATGTGGGTTTCTCCAAGGTCTGGTGTTGTCCCCGCCGGGCCGCCGCAAGGACTTGCTTTCCGGCAAGGGGCGCCCGAAGGACTAACATGCAATTCATTGAATTGGCAACCCAATAGCCGCAAAACCTCCAATTCAAGGCAGAACAGACATGTCTAGCCAAGGCGGAGGCGTGGGGATGGGGGTGGGTCTGTCAGGAAACCAGGGGAGCAGGCATCCTTGGACGCCATGTCCGACTCCCGCCTCTCCGCCCTGCGCTCCGAGCTGTCGTCCACCTTCCATGATGCCCGGGTGCGTCAAATGGTCGCCCTGGGGCGCCGTGCCCGAACGGACCCGGAGGCCCAGGGGCTGCTGGATGCGCTGGCCCAGGGGGACGCCTCCGAAAGACGCCTGGCATTGGCAGCCCAGTTCACCCGGCGTGAGGGTGGGGCGGTGCTGCGGGCCCTCTCTGACGAGTCATTCCGGGTGCGGGCCCTGGCGTTCGAGCTGGTGCCGCTCGCCTGTGATGATGCCCAGGCATTGGAAGCGCTGCGCATGGCGCACGGCATGCGCCGTGAGCAGTCATTGCTGCGTGAGCTGGTGAAGCGGCGGCGGCACGCCGTCATCGACGCGTACCTGGACGGGCTCGCGGAGCATCCGGACGGCGCGACGTTCTCGGACGCGGTGCCCCTGGCCTCGGCGGAGGGGCTGCGCCGGCACCTGGCGCGCGCGCTGGAGCGGCCGAGCCACCGGTTCTGGGAGCGGCTCGCGCGCTACGCGCCGGACGTGCTGGGCGCGGTGCTGCTCGAATGGGTGGGCGCGGTGGACGGGGAGGTGGACCCGGTGACGCGCTACCGGGTGGGCCGGCACCTGGAGCGGCTGGCCGAACAGGTCCCCGACACGGCGGAGGCGCTGCTGGGGCTCCTGCTGGCGCGCGGCATCCCCGCGGACGTGGGCGCCCTGCGGACCCTGGTGCGGCTTCGCCCCGCGCGCACGCTGGCCCTCCTGC
>NZ_RAWB01000657.1 GCF_003612055.1 Corallococcus llansteffanensis | reverse complement strand
TCCCCGGACCGAGCGCGCTGCCGCTGCTGGGACTCCAGGGAAGCCTCATCAAGTTCTCGCTCGATCCCGTCGCGCACATGCGCGAGGCGTACGCCACCTACGGGGACGTCGTCGCGTTCGCGAGGCAGGACCCGAAGTGGGTCTATGCCTTCGGCGCGGAGAACAACCAGCGCGTCCTCACGGACAACACGACGTTCCACATCCCGTCGATGTCGCTGACGCTGCCCATCCCTCCCAACTCCAGCCTGGACCGGCTGAACTCCGGGCTCATCACCATGAATGGGGAGCGGCACAAGAAGCAGCGCCGGCTCATCATGCCGGTGTTCCACAAGAAGCACCTCGACGTGTACTGCGAGGACATGGTCCGCGTCACGGAGGAGTACATCTCCGGCTGGAAGGTCGGCCAGCAGCTGAACATCGCCAAGGCCATGCAGCACCTGGCGCTCATCATCGTGGGCAAGACGCTCTTCGGCACCGACTCCCGCACGGAGGCCTCGCTGCTGGGCGGCATCATCCGCAAGTGGATCGACACCCAGACGAGCCTGGGCGTGTTCGCCTTCCCCCGCGACCTGCCGGGGACGCCCTACCGCCGGCTGCTGCGCCTGTCCGAGCAGTTGGAGGCGCACCTGCTCAAGAAGATTGAACAGAAGCGCGCCAACCCGGAGCCGCAGCACGACCTCTTGTGGCTGCTGATGCAGGCGCGCGACGAGGAGGGGACGGAGATGACCGATCACGAGCTGATCGGCCAGGCCAACAACCTCTTCAACGGAGGCCATGAGACGAGCGGCAACGCCCTGGGCTGGACGCTCTTCCTGCTGTCCCAGCATCCGGAGATCTTGGGCAACGTGCTGGAGGAGCTGAAGGCGGAGCTGCGCGGCGGCCCCCCGGGCGTCGAGCACCTGGGCCGGCTGCCGCTGCTCGAGGGGTGCATCAAGGAGAGCCTCCGCCTGATGCCGCCGGGCACCTACAGCATGCGCGTGGTGAACGAGCCGGTGGAGCTGGGCGCGTACACGATTCCCAAGGGCACGCTCGTCATCCTCAGCATCTACATGACGCACATGATGCCGGAGCTGTATCCCGAGCCTCGGAAGTTCCGGCCCGAGCGCTGGCACAAGGCCCCGGCCAACCCCTACGGCTTCATGACGTTCAGCGCGGGCGCCCGCCGCTGCATTGGCGCCGAGTTCGCGATGATGGAGATGAAGATCGTCCTCGCCATCCTGCTCCAGCGCTTCAGCATGCAACTGGACGCCAACGCGAGGATCGACCGCCGCGTCCGGCTGACGCTGTTCCCGAAGCGCGGCATCCCGATGACCCTGGGCGAGCCCGGACGGCTCCCGACGCGCGCGGGCGTGCGCGGCAACATCCACGAGATGGTCGACCTCACCTGAACGAAGCGCGGCGTGGGGGAACGGCAGGCGCGGCAACGCCGCGTCCGCACCTCCATGCCTTCACGCCAAGGCCCCCTCCGCCATGAATGCTTCGCGCTCCCCCACCGCCCCCGGGTTCTCCACGCTCGTCGAGCTGCTCCGCACGAGGGCGCTCCATCAGCCGGAGGCCCGTGCGTTCACCTTCCTGCTGGACGGTGACTCGGAAGAGGCCACGCTGACGTACGCGGAGCTGGACCGCCAGGCCCGGGCCATTGGCGCGCTCCTGATCCAGGGAGGATGGGCGGGACGCCGGGCGCTGCTGCTCTACGCACCGGGGCCGGAGTACATCGCCGCGTTCTTCGGGTGTCTGTATGCCGGCGTCACCGCGGTGCCGGCCTATCCGCCGATGCGCCCCCGCCAGGCGCCCCGGCTCCAGGCCATCGCGGCCGATGCCCAGGCGGAGCTGGCGCTCACGACGTCGCCCATCCTGGAGATGCTCCAGGCCCTCTTCACGGACATGCCGGACCTGGCGGCGCTGAAGTGGCTGGCCACGGATGGCGAGGCCGTCGCCGAGCACGCGGAGGCATGGCGGGCCCCGGAGATGACCTCCGGCACGCTCGCGTTCCTCCAGTACACCTCCGGGTCCACGTCCACGCCCAAGGGCGTGGTGCTCACGCATGGCAACCTGCTGCACAACCTGACGCTCATCCAGCGGTGCTTCGGGCACACGACCCAGAGCCGGGGCGTCATCTGGCTGCCGCCCTACCACGACATGGGGCTGATTGGCGGGATCCTCCAGCCCCTCTTCGTCGGGTTCCCCGTCACCCTGATGTCGCCGCTGGCCTTCCTCCAGCGCCCCATGCGCTGGCTGGAGGCCGTCTCCCGCGAGCGCGCGACCACCAGCGGAGGGCCGAACTTCGCCTACGACCTGTGCGCGCGCCGGGCCACGGCCGAGGACCTGGAGAAGCTCGACCTCAGCGCGTGGACGGTCGCCTTCACCGGCGCGGAGCCCGTGCGGGCGGAGACGCTCGATCGCTTCACGGAGGTGTTCGGGCCCCGCGGCTTCCGCCGGAATGCCTTCTACCCCTGCTACGGCCTGGCCGAGGCGACGCTGATCGTCTCGGGGGGTGAGCACACCGCGCTCCCGGTGATGCGCAGCGCGCGGGCGGAGGCGCTGGAACAGAACCGGTTCATCGAGGCGTCCCCCGGCACCGAGGGCGCGCGCTCCTTCATTGGATGCGGCCAGAGCCTCCCGGATCAGCGCATCGTCATCGTGGATCCCCAAGCGGGGGTGGAGGTCGCCCCCGGGCACGTCGGGGAGATCTGGGTGTCCGGCCCGAGCATCGCCCAGGGCTACTGGCGCCGCCCGGAGCAGACTGCGCAGACCTTCCACGCGCACCTCGAGGGAGGCACGCAGGGGCCCTTCCTGCGGACCGGGGACCTGGGCTTCCTGGAGGGCGGCGAGCTCTTCGTCACGGGCCGCCTCAAGGACCTGATCATCCTCCGGGGCCGCAACTACTACCCGCAGGACCTGGAGCTGACGGCCGAGCAGAGCCACCCCGCGCTGCGCTCCGGCTGTGGCGCTGCGTTCTCGGTGGACGCGGGCGGCGAGGAGCAGCTCGTCATCGTGTACGAGCTGGACCGCCAGCATCTGCGGATTGATCCGGAGCCCGTGGCCGCCGCCATCCGGCGAGCCGTCTCCGAACAGCATGGCGTCTACGTCTCCGAGGTCGTCCTCATCCGGACTGGAGGCATCCCGAAGACGTCGAGCGGGAAGATCCAGCGCAGCGCCTGCCGGGAGGAGTTCCGATCGGGAGCCCTGGAGATCATCGGCCGCAGCGGGCCGGCCCGGCCCGAGCAGGGAGCCCCGGCGCTCGGGTTGGATCGGGAGCGGCTGCTGGCGACCGCCCCGGAGGAGCGACGGGGGCTGCTGGAGCAGGACCTGCGGGAGCGGATGGCCCGACTCCTCCAGGTCGCGCCCCCCCAGGTCCCCACGGGGCAGCCGGTCAGCGCCCTGGGGCTCGACTCGCTCATGGCCGTGGAGCTTCAGCACGGCGTCGAGTCTGGCTTCCACGTGCCGCTGCCCATGGCGGACGTGCTGGAGGGGGCCTCGCTCGGCGACCTGGCGGCACTGGTGCTGCGCGCACTGGAGACGCAGGCGGACGGCCCGGACGTGGACGCGGTCGTGCTCACGGCGGAGGCCGGCTCGGACCGGTCACCGCTCTCTCCGGGCCAGCAGGCCCTCTGGTTCCTGCAGCAGCTGGATCACCAGAGCGTCGCGTACAACATCGCGAGCGCCGTCCGGATCCACGGCCCCCTGGACGTGGCGGCGCTGCGCGCCTCACTGCGGGCGCTGGTGGAGCGGCATGAGCAGCTTCGCTCCACCTTCTCGGATCGACAGGGTGGCGCGGTGCAGATTTTCGCGCCCTTCCAGGAGGGAGGCTTCCTGCTGGAAGAGGCCTCCGCCCCGAGCGAGGAGTGGCTGCGGGCGCGACTGACCGCGGAGGCGCACCGCCCGTTCGACCTGGAGCGCGGTCCGCTCCTGCGCGTCCAGCTCTTCGAGCGCTCGGAGCAGGAGCACGTGCTGCTGCTGGTCGTCCACCACCTCGTGGCCGACCTGTGGTCGCTGACCGTGATGATCCGCGAGCTGGATCAGCTCTATCCCGCCGCGCTCGCGGGCGTCCCGGCGAACCTGCCCGCGCTGCCCCTGCGCTACACGGACCACGTGAGGCGCCAGCTCGCGCGGCTGGAGCGCGGCGAGGGCGAGCGGCTCTGGGCGTACTGGCGTGAACGGCTCGCGGGCACGCTGCCCGTCCTCGACCTCTCGACGGACCATCCCCGGCCGCCCGTGCAGACCTACCGTGGCGGCTCCGTTCCCTTCCGGGTGGGCGACGAGGTCAGCCGGAAGCTCAAGGCGCTCGCCCGCGGCGCAGAGACGACCCTCTTCACCACGCTGCTCGCGGCGTTCCAGGTGCTGCTGCACCGTCACAGCGGTCAGGAGGACCTCCTGGTCGGGTCCCCGACACTGGGACGGACCGGGGCGGGCACGGCCCACGTCGTGGGCTACTTCGTGAACCCCGTCGTCCTCCGGGCGGATCTGTCAGGACGGCCGGACTTCGAGTCGTTCCTGCGGCGGATGCGGCAGGTCGTCCTGGAGGCGCTGAAGCACCAGGACTTCCCCTTCGCCCTGCTCGTCGATCGCCTCCACCCGAAGCGGGATGCGAGCCGGTCACCGCTCTTCCAGGCCATGTTCACCCTGCAGCAGGCCCAGTTGCCAGCGGCCCTGCGAGGCCTGCCCGAGTTCGCGCTGGGCTCCGCAGGGGCCACGATGACGGTCGGCGGACTCCCGTTCGAGGCCATCGCGCTCGAACAGCAGGTGTCGCAGTTCGACCTCACCCTGATGATGGCCGAGCACGGCGCGGAGCTCGTCGGCGCGTTCCAGTACAACTCGGACCTGTTCGAGGCGGCGACGGTCGAGCGGATGGTCGGCCGGTTCATGACGCTGCTCGAGGGCATCGTCGCGGATCCCCGCCAGCCGGTCTCCACCCTGCCGGTACTGCCCGAGGCGGAGCGTCAGCGGCTGCTGGTGGACCTCAACACCACCACCACGCCCTACCCGCTGGAGCAGTCCCTCCCCGCACTCTTCTTCGCCCAGGCCGCTCTCACTCCGGACGCCACCGCCCTCTTCACCGCCGAGTCGCGGCTCTCCTTCCGCACCCTCTCCG
>NZ_RAWB01000656.1 GCF_003612055.1 Corallococcus llansteffanensis | reverse complement strand
CCCGAGCTCCTCGCCTCACTCTCGCCGCCCCCTCCCGGCCCGGCGGTGGCCTTCGTGCTGCGCCTGGCGCACGCCCTGCACCGGCACGGCACGCCCGCGCACCGCCTGGAGGGGCTGATGCAGCGGGTGTGCGAGCGGCTGGGCCTGGAGGCCCGCTTCTTCTCCACCCCCACCTCCATCTTCGCCTCCTTCGGCCGGGCCGAGGAGCTGCGCACCAGCCTCATCCGCGTGGAGCCCGGGGACACGGACCTGGAGCGCCTCATCCTCCTGGACCTGCTCGCGGACGACGTCATCCAGGGGCGCATCACGCCCTCGCAGGGCGCCCTGGACGTGGAGGCCATCCTCGCCCGCCCGCCGCGCTACGGCCCCGCCGTGCAGCTGCTCTGCTGGATGCTGGCCGGAGGGGCCGCGGCCATCCTCTTCGGTGGCGGCTGGAAGGAGATGGGCGTCGCGGGCTTCAGCAGCCTGAGCATCGGACTGGTGGACCTCTTCACCCGCAAGCAGCCCACCACCGCGCGCGTGCTGGAGCCCGTGGCGGCCGTGCTCTCCGCCGCGTTCGCGGGCCTCGCCGCGCACTTCCTCGGCCCCCTGCACGTCGAGGTGGCCACGCTCGCGGGGCTGATTGTCCTGTTGCCCGGCCTCACCCTCACCATCGCCGTCAACGAGGTGGCCACGCGCAACCTCATCTCCGGCACGTCGCGCCTCACCCACGCGGCGCTGGTGTTCCTCCAGCTGGGCTTCGGCGTGGCCCTGGGCAGCCGCGTGGCCACGGTGCTGCCTCCCATGCCCGTGGGGCCCCTGCCCACGGTGCTTCCTCCCGGCACCGCCGTCGCCGCGCTCGTCGTCGCGGGCTTCGCCATCGCGGTGCTCTTCCGCGCCCGGCCCCGGGACTGGGGCTGGATTGCCCTGGCCGGCGCCGCCGCGTTCGGAGGCGCCCGCCTGGGGACGCTGCTCCTGGGGCCACAGCTGGGCGCGTTCGTGGGGGCGCTGCTCCTGGGCATCGGCAGCAACGCGCTGGCGCGACTTCGCAACCGCCCGTCCGTCACCACCGTGGTGCCGGGCCTGATGCTGCTCGTCCCCGGCAGCGTGGGCTTCCGCAGCCTCGCGTCGCTGCTGGAACGCGACGTGGTGGCCGGCGTGGACACCGCCTTCTCCATGCTGCTGGTCGCGGTGGCGCTGGCGACGGGCCTCCTGTCCGCCAACGCCATCATGCCCCCGCGCAAGGTGCTCTGAGGCGCGCGGGAGGAAGGCCGGCTCAAGTCAGGCGAAGCAGGTACACCCCCGCGAGCGCCACCACGAAGTACGGCACCAGCACCGCCGCCCCCGCGTACTCCTTCGCCATGCGCTGGCCGAAGAACAACGCCAGCAGCGACACCGCCGACAGCACCGCGCCCAGGTACGCGAGGAACGGGTTGCCGTTGACCACCAGCGCCACCGCGCCCGCCGCGCTCAGCGCGCCTGCCGCCAGCTCCATCAGCGTGATGACCGCCAGCATCGGGGCCACCACGCCCTTGAGGGGCGACTTGGCGAAGTGGCCGGTCAGCCACCCCAGGTTCCCCTTCCAGTCCACGACCTTGTCCAGGCCGGACTGCAGGAAGAGGATGGCCAGGAAGGCGGCGCACAGCACCTGGGGAAGCCAGAGGGTGAAGCGGGCGGAGTCGAAGGGCGGCATGGCGCCACACTCTACCGTCCCCTTCGCCGCCCCCAAGCAAAGCGAGCAGGCAGGCAGACGAAGTACCGGGAATTCCTCCTGCAACATTCCGACCGGGCGGGCTCCCGCCTTGAGGCCAGGCTCCTTAATTTTGAAGGGCCATGGCCTCTGATCAGGTTGCTCGCCGCGTCTTCGTCGGTCTCATCCTGCTGTCCATCCTCCTCCTGTGCCTGGTCATCCGGCCGTTCGGGGAGGCGCTCTTCCTGGCGGCGGTGCTGGCCGGGACCTTCCATGGCCTGCACAAACGGCTGAGGAAGCGCCTGCGCGGCCACGGCAGTGTGTCCGCCGGCATCATCGTCACGGGCACCGTGCTGGCGTTGCTGCTGCCCCTGGGAGGCCTCACCGCCTTCGTCGTCGCGGAGGTGACCGAGGGGGCGCGCTTCGTGAGCCAGACGGTGCAGAAGGACGGCATGGATGGCCTCGTGGGGAAGCTGCCTGGCGGCCTCCGGGGGCCGGTCAGCTCGCTCATCGAGCGGCTCCCGCTGGAGCAGGAGCAGCTGGACAAGAAGGTCCAGGAGCAGGTCACGAACCAGGGCGGCACGGCGGCCCGGGCCGTGACGGGCGCGGTGGCCGCCACGGGCTCGCTGCTGCTCCAGACGACGATGATGCTCATCGCGCTCTTCTTCTTCCTCACCGACGGCGAGCGGCTGGTGCAATGGATTGAAAGCGTGTCGCCGCTGCGGCGCGGACAGACGAAGGAGCTGCTGCGCGAGTTCCGGGGCACGTCGGTGTCGGTGCTGGTGTCCACGGTGGCCACCGCGGGCGTGCAGGCCGTGGCCGCGCTGGTGGGCTTCCTCATCGTGGGGGTGCCGGCGCCGCTGTTCTTCGCGGGCCTCACCTTCTTCTTCGCGCTCATCCCCGCGGTGGGCGCGGCGGTGGTGGTGCTGCTCGCGTCGGGCCTGATGTTCCTCAGCGGGCACCCCTGGGCGGCCCTCTTCCTCGCCATCTGGGGCGTGGTGGTGGTGGGCCTGGTGGACAACGTCGTCAAGCCGCTGCTGGCCAAGAAGGGCATGAACCAGCACGGCGCCGTCATCTTCTTCGCGCTGCTGGGCGGCCTCGCGGCGTTCGGCACGGTGGGCCTGCTGCTGGGGCCGCTCATCGTCGCCTTCTTCCTCTCCGTGGTGCGCATCTACGAGCGCGACTACGGACGGCCCAACCCGCGCCTGGGCGACCCGGCCACGCCGGGCGGCCCGCCGGTGGAGTCCGCCACCGGGCACGTCGTGCTCACGTCGGAGTCGGGGCAGCCCCTCACCGACGTGGACACGCCGCCCAAGCACTGACGCTCCGCTTCAGGGAGTGGACTTCTTCGGCGCGGCCCCCTTCGTGGCGGGCGGCGCCGAAGTCGTTTCCGCCCCCAGCGAGCGGTACGCCTCGCGCAGCGCGTCCGGCGAACCGGCGAGCTTCACCGCGACGCGGCGGGCCTCCGCGGGGGGAAGCCGTCCCAGCACGCTGCGCTCCAGGTGCTGATCCACGAAGGCCTGGGTGGTGTCCTCCTTCAGGTCCACCACCTCCCCCTTCGCGTCCAGCACCGGCACCACGCGCGGCGAATTGAGCAGCAGCACCGTGGGCACGTCCACGGCCTTCACGCGGCGGGCGACCTCGTCGCGCAGCTTCGGGTCGAAGTGGATGCCCTTCTCCTGCACCAGCGCGCGGATGCCCTCGTAGTCGCCGGTGGCCTTGATGATCATCAGGCGCGAGAGCAGCTCGCCCACCGCTTCGCGCATCTTCGCGTAGTCCGGGACGGTGAGGTACGTGCGGCCGTTCTCCACCACCGGCTTCACGACGCCCTTCTCCTCCAGGAACGTCACCGTCATGTGGTGGCCGCGCTGGTGGTCCTCCTCGAACGCGTTGCCCGTCTCCACCCGGCGCAGGTTGGTGAGCCCCTCCACCAGGAAGTCCCGGTACATCTGCTTCGCGATGGCGTCGTGGTCCGGCGACAGCTCCGCGAGCGCCGGGTCGAAGGCGTGCCACAGCGCGACGAGGTCCGCGCGGGCCTCCTCCAGCGTGTTGTCGTACTCCTTCAGGAACACGGACGGGGACTGGCCCTTGAGCTTCGCGTCCACCTGCCCGGAGGCGTGGCCCAGCACCTCATGGAAGGCCACCAGCCACTTGCGCGCGGTGACGGAGTGGCGCTGCGCCTGCTCGCGGTCCTCGGCCGTGCGGGAGAACTCCAGCGCCAGGGGCAGCCGCGTGACGGCGGAGGCGGCCTCCATGACGTTGGTCACCATCACGCTCTTGCTGCCGTACTTCTCGCGGATGTGCTGCTCGTTGGGCAGGTTGATGCCCGCGGGCGGCTGCGGGTAGGACGTGATGAGGTTGATGGCCTTGGCCACCGGCAGCGCGACCTTCTTGCGGCGGTACTGCGCGGGCCAGGGCAGCCGGTCCTCGAAGTACTGGGCCTTGCGACCCATGAGCTCCATGATCTGGTTCTCCTTCGCGTCGCGGTAGTTGATGAGCGCCTCCCACTGCCCCTTGTGGCCGCGAGGGTCGACGTACGTCTCGATGAAGCCCAGGTTGGCGTCCACCTTCGGGTCCACCTTGAGCCACGCGATGTTGTACGCGTCCCAGTCCTTCGGGCTGCCCGTCTGGAAGTAGCGCACCAGCTTGCCCAGCGCGGCCCGGTGCGCGGGCTCCGCGGACTTCATCGCCTCCTGGAGGTGCGCGATGACGCGCGACAGCTCCTGCGCGTACAGCCCCGGCTTCACCTTGCCGTCCGGCGTGCCGGCGCGGAACACCTGCTCCACGAGCTTGCCGTCCTGCTTCACCACGCGCGAGTTGAGCGGGTACTTCTCCTGGAAGCCCGCAAGGTCCTTCTCCGTCACGCCGGGGCCGTAGGCGGTGTTGGAGGACGCCGTGAGCAGGTCCTGTCCGGGCGGCGGGGCCTTGGAGGTGAGCTGCGGTTCGAACGCCGCGTCGAAGAGGGTGGGCCGCAGCTCCTGGAGCCACGCCTGGAGCGCGGCCTCGTCCTTCACCGGGTACGGAGCGCCGGCCTTGAGGGCGCGCAGGGCGGCGGCATTGAGCTGCTCGGCGGTGAAGCCCGGGACGAACTTCTGGCCGGTGGTGCTGTCGTGGTTGCCGCCGTGGCCGTAGAAGCGCAGCAGGTAGTCCGCCAGCTTCGCGTCGAAGCCGGACGCGCCGCTCTGGGCATCCCGCCCGAAGACCCAGGCGCCTTCCAGCAGCCGCTTCGCCGGCACCAGCTTCCAGCCGAGCTGGTCGTACGCGATGTCCTCGCCCGCGTGCGCCGCGAGGGTCAGCGACCACGCGACGCGCTTCTCCGCGGCGGAGAGCTCCGCGACGCCGGGCGCGAACATCTGGGCGACGGCGGTGTTGCCGGAGCGGGCGCGCAGGAACTTCCCGCCGGGCACGGTGAGGCTGGGCTGCGCGGCCTGGGCGGGCG
>NZ_RAWB01000655.1 GCF_003612055.1 Corallococcus llansteffanensis | reverse complement strand
TCGGGGCCCGGTTCTGACCGTGGCGCGGACCGGGCACCAGCTTGCCCAGCACCCCGCGCGCGGTGCTGGACACCACGCCCGCCTGCCAGTTGCGGCTCAGCGCCTCGGCGGCGTTCACGTCGTCGGCGGCCGCGAGCGTCGTCGCCTCGCGCTCCACACCTCCGCCCAGCTCCTGGCGCACCTTGCCCAGCACCTCGTCGAAGGTGCGCTGCTCCAGCCGGACGATCTCCAGCTGCGCCCGCTCGCGCGGATCCACCGCCGCCTTGAGCAGCGCGTCCGCCTCCGCCGCGGGCGGGCCCCCGAGCAGGAAGAACCAGCGCAGCGCGTCCAGGTCCTCCACCGTCGCCTCGAGCGGCCGGTCCGGACGGCGGTAGATCTGATCGCGCACCACCGCGGCCTTCAGCGTCCACAGCGCCTTCACCACCGACCGCTGGGAGAAGTACTTCGTGGGCACGTAGTCCGGCAGCTTCGACACCTGCGCCACCAGCGTGCGCTCCAGCGCGTCCGTCAGCATCTCAACGCCTTCGAGCACGTTGCCGGGCACCTTCACCAGCGCCACCGCGTCCTGGAGCAGGTCCAGTTGCTGGAGCGTCAGCGTGGCCCGCAGGTCCGGCCGCGTCCCGTGCACGAAGCGGTGCAGCATCGCGGCCCGGCTCTCCCGCCGGGCGAAGGCCTTGGGCACGAAGCAGATGAAGCTCAGCCGGTCCGCGAACGCGAGCAGCAGCTCCGGCGAACGCGCGAGCACCTCGGTGAGGTAGCGGTTGCTCGTCATCACGACGCACTCGGTGCGTCCGGCCGTCACCTTCCGGCCGTGCTTCAGCTCGCGCTCGTACATCACGTTGAGGATGGAGCGCAGCAGCATGTCCCGGCCGTCGAAGACCTCGTCCAGGAACGCGTGCACCGAGCCCAGCATGCCCTCGTCGGTGAGGTACTCGGTGCGCCCCGTCTCCGTGAGCACCTTGAAGTCCACCGGGCCGATGAGGTCCGTCTGCAGCGTGGACTCGGCGATCTGCTTGGAGAACAGCGAGGGCAGTCCCGACATCTCGTCGGTGATGCGCCCCAGGACGGCGCTGGCGACCGCGCTCTTGGCCGTCCCTGGCGGCCCCACCACCAGCACGTGCTCGCGGCACAGCAGCGCCAGCTCGATCTGCGTGAAGAGGGTCTCCCGCTCCAGGTACGTCTCTCTGAGCTCCCCGAAGAAGCGGCGAAAGGACTGGGCGGCCTGCAGGTAGGGGGGAGGAGGCGAAGTCACGGAGGGCCAGAGGGGAGCGGGGAAGGACGCATGCTATCCGCCCCCCTTCCCCTATTTGAAGTGCACCGCGCACGCCCCATCGGGGCAATCACGACCCGCGATGCGGAAGCGGTAGCGGGCCACCACCCCGTACACCGCGTCCGCGAGCTGGCGCAGGCCCGGCACGTAGTACACGTAGAGCAGCCGGCCCAGGGGGCGCCGGCCCAACGCCCGGATGATGGCCTCCGCCCCTTCCAGGACCTGGCCGTCCGCCTGGATGAGCTGCATGGCCTTCTCGCACCGCTCGAAGCTGATGCCAGGGAAGGCGTCCAGGACGCCCTCGTCGCGGAACGAGAGCAGCTGCGTGCCCTGGCCGCCCACCAGTCGCTGCATCTGACGCGCGGCCCCGCTGCAGACGCGGCAGTGGCTGTCGAAGAGGACCACGTCATGTCCCGGCGGCGTTGTCTGGAGCGTCGTCACGCGTCACCTCCCCACCCGCCATCTATGTCAACGGGCCTTGAGGATGTCATGGAGTTGTCCGTGCACGCTGCGCCAGATGTCGTGCTGTCGTTCAATGGGATCCATCAGGGCCAGACCCACCGACGTCGCTGGGGAGCTGCCCTGGAAGGCCGAGTACTGGCGGATGCGCGTGCCGCCAGTGCCGTCGTCGTCGAAGATGAACCGGTTGGTGCCGCGCAACGGGTGGCCGTCCAGGGTGGTGATGTGGACGGTGCGCTGCTCCGCGTCCAGCTTCACGCGGATGGGCGCCCACACCGGCGGCGGCCCCTGCTCCTCCAGGAACAGCCGGGCGCCGTCCTTCAGCGCGCCCGCCGCAGGCCGCAGGAAGATGCCCGCCGCGCCGAAGAGCAGCTCCGGATGGGCGACGAAGGACGCATAGGCCTCCTGCGCGGACACGCCGGGAATGGTGCTGGTGTAGTCGGTGAGCGACGTGGGCGCGCCCGCGATGGGCGGACTCGGCTCCAGGTGCTTCAGGTGCTCGCGCGCGTAGGCGTCCATCGCGGCACCTCCGTCGATGGTCACGCTGACCGCCGCCGCCTCGGTCTGCGCCATCAGCAGCGCCCCCTGCTTCACCTGCTCGCGGAGGGAGCCCGCGGGTCGCGGCGGGAACGCGCCGCCCACGCCGAAGTCGAAGCCATTGTCCTCCCGCGCCCGGAGCGCCCCCTGGGTGGAGGCCCTCGTGGGCACCGGGGCCGGTGTGACGGCGCCCCGGAACACCTCCACGCAGTTGGCCGGGGCGCCCGACGGCGGCCGTGAAGCGGGCGACGGGCTCACGGAGGCGGGGCTGGAGGGGACCTCGGAGGCGGTGAGGTCCGGGCGGATTCCGGACAGCAGGGATTCGATGCGGGACATGGCGGGACACCTTCCTGAATGCAGCGGGGAACCCGCCCGCCCCTTGCAGCGCCTCCGCCACCCCGGGCCGCGTGAAATCACGGGGTTGTCGTCCCACCACATCCCGCGCCCGGCACGACCGTCCGCCGGCCCGGAAGGACTCAGGGGACGGACAAAAAAACAGGGCCGGCGCCCCTCGTCGGAGCACCGGCCCTGGGATGTTCAGCAGCTCACGGCCTTACGACTGGCGGAACTCGGCGTCCACCACGTCGTCCTTGGCCGCGGGCTGGGCGCTGGAGCCCGGCGCCGCGGACGGCTCGCCGCCCGGAGGAGGCGTGGCACCCGGCGCGCCGCCAGTGGCCCGGTACATCTCCTCCGCGGCCTTGTAGGTGGACTGCTGGAGCTTCTCCAGGGCCGCCTTGATGGCGTCCTTGTCCTGCCCCTCGCGGACCTTGTTCAGCTCCGCGACACCGTCCTCGATGGCCTTCGCCACGTCGGGGGTGAGCTTGTCCTTGTTCTCCTTGACCATCTTCTCCGCGGCGTAGGCCTGGCTCTCCGCCTGGTTCTTCACTTCGATGAGCTCGCGGCGCGCCTTGTCCGCGGACTCGTTGGCCCGGGCGTCGGTGACCATCTTCTCCACTTCGTCCTTCGACAGTCCGGACGAGTGGCTGATGGTGACCTTCGTCTCCTTGCCCGTCGCCTTGTCCTTGGCGTTGACGTTGAGGATGCCGTTCGCGTCGATGTCGAACGTCACTTCAATCTGCGGCACGCCGCGCGGCGCCGGAGGCATGCCGGTCAGGTGGAAGCGGCCGAGGCTGCGGTTGTCGCCCGCCATCTCGCGCTCACCCTGCAGCACGTGGATCTCCACCTGCGTCTGACCATCCGCCGCCGTGGAGAAGGTCTCCGACTTGCGCGTGGGGATGGTCGTGTTGCGCTCGATGAGCTTCGTCATCACGCCGCCCAGCGTCTCCACGCCCAGCGACAGCGGCGTCACGTCCAGCAGGAGGATGTCCTTCACTTCGCCGGAGAGCACGCCGGCCTGCACCGCGGCGCCCACGGCCACGACCTCGTCCGGGTTCACCGTGCGGTTCGGCTCCTTGCCGAACAGCCGCTTCACGGCCTCCTGCACCATCGGGATGCGCGTGGAGCCGCCCACGAGCACGACCTCGTTGAGGTCCTTCGGGTCCAGGCCCGAGTCCTTCAGGCACTTGCGGCACGGCTCCAGCGAACGCTCGACCAGATCGCTGATCATCTGCTCGAACTTGGCGCGCGAGAGCTTCACGTTCAGGTGCTTGGGACCTGAAGCGTCCGCCGTGAGGAACGGCAGGTTGATGTCCGTCTGCATCGCGCTGGACAGCTCGATCTTCGCCTTCTCCGCCGCCTCCTTCAGGCGCTGGAGGACCATCTTGTCCTTGCTGACGTCGAGCCCGGTGTCCTTCTTGAACTCGCTGATCAGCCAGTCCATGATCCGCAGGTCGATGTTGTCGCCGCCCAGGTGCGTGTCGCCGTTGGTGGCCAGCACGTCCACGACGTTCTCGCCCACTTCCAGGATGGACACGTCGAAGGTGCCGCCGCCGAAGTCGTAGACGGCGATCTTCTCATCCTTCTTCTTGTCCATGCCGTACGCGAGCGCGGCCGCGGTGGGCTCGTTCACGATGCGGCGCACCGTGAGGCCGGCGATCTCGCCCGCGTCCTTGGTGGCCTGGCGCTGGGCGTCGTTGAAGTACGCCGGGACGGTGATGACCGCCTCCGTCACCTTCTCACCCAGGTAGTTCTCCGCGGCGCGCTTGAGCTTCAGGAGCACCTGCGCGCTGATCTCCGGCGCGCTGTACTGCTTGCCGCTGATGTCGACGCGCGCATCGCCGTTGGGTCCCCGGGCCACCTTGTAGGGGACCAGCTTCGCCTCCTCGGTGGTCTCCTCGTACCGGCGGCCCATGAAGCGCTTGACCGAGTAGATGGTCTGCTCCGGGTTGGTGATGGCCTGACGCTTCGCCACCTGACCGACCAGGCGCTCCCCATCCTTGGTGAAGGCGACCACCGAAGGCGTGGTGGGGGTACCCTCTTCGTTGACGATGACCTTGGGCTCGCGACCCTCCATGATCGCCACCACGCTGTTCGTGGTGCCCAGGTCGATTCCGATAATCTTGCCCACGGTTCCCATCCTCTGGAAATAACTACGGTTTTCCTGCCAAAACCCGATGTATGCCCAACGTAACCACCCCCCCCGGTGTGTCAAACGCGAGGACGGGTTTCCCGTGGGCCCGGGTACCCAGCGCAAAGGTGATGACGCTCGCTGCGTAGCGCAGTGCGCAGTCCATGGCGGGATGTGTCACCGCCCCGCCACGTGCGTGGCACGGGTGCGTAACGCGCTCTACACCGCCGTCACCCCGCGGTAGCAACCGAGCGGCCACATTGACCACCAGCAGACCGGCCAACCCCTTGAAACTCCAGTGAACACATTGACTGACGCCTCGCGTCAGCCCTTGGCGAGAAAAGTGCACAGTCCCCACCGCGTCATCGCTGTCATAC
>NZ_RAWB01000654.1 GCF_003612055.1 Corallococcus llansteffanensis | reverse complement strand
GGAGGGTGGCCTCGTGCCGGCCCGCGCGTTTGGCCGGGGGGATGTGCAGCACGGTGCGCTCGTCGGCCTCGCCCAGCAGGCGCGCGATGTACTGGGAGATGTCCTGGCTCTGCTTGAGCACGCCCGAGGCGAGGAACGCCTCCAGGTCCGCGCGCACGGCGGAGGCCCGCTGGTAGCGCAGGGTGCGGTCCTTCAGCAGGCACCGCATCACGATGCGCGACAGCTCCTCCGGATAGTCGGGGCGCACCAGGTGCGGCGGGGGCGGCTCCTCGTAGCGGATGGCGTAGAGGATCCCCTCGGTGGTGGCCCGGTGGAAGGGCTGCTTGCCGGTGGTGATCTCATACAGCATCACCCCGAGCGCGTAGATGTCCGCCCGGTGGTCCAGCCGCTCCTGCATGATCTGCTCGGGCGACAGGTAGAGGAACTTCCCCTTGATGACGCCCGGCTTGCTGCGCTCCATGAACGCGCCGGCCTTGGCGATGCCGAAGTCGACGAGCTTCACGCGCCCGTCGTAGGAGATCATCACGTTCTGCGGACTGACATCCCGGTGGATCAGCTCCAGCGGACGGCCATCCACGCCCCGGCTGAAGTGCGCGTGGTCCAGGCCCGCGGCGATGTACGCGCAGATCTTCGCCGCGACGCCGTAGGGCATGGAGGCGCCGTACTTGGCCTCCTCCAGGAGCACGCGGCGCAGGTCAACGCCCTCCACGTACTCCATGCAGATGAAGATGTTGTCGCCCTCCTTCCCCAGCTCGTGCACCTGCACGACGTTGGGGTGGTGCAGCTGGGCGGCGATGCGCGCCTCGTCCAGGAACATCTGGACGAACTCCGGCTCCTCGGAGAGGTACGGGAGGATCCGCTTGATGACCACCAGCTCCGGAGACGGCGGCTTGTGCGCCAGGAACAGCTCCGCCATCCCGCCCAGCGCGAGGCGCTTGATGAGCAGGTACTTTCCGAACGGGGTGGCCGTCTGGGGCGAGCTCAAGGGAGTGGAGGTGCGTCCGCGGGTGGTACGGTGAACTTTTTCCAGAGCCTACTGCAATCCGGGCCCGAGGGGAGGGAGCGGGCCGACCCGCCGGGTGGCGACTCTAGGCACCCCGGCCGCCGCACGCGAACTTTCAGGTTCCCTGCCCCCGGAAGCACGACCGCCTCCCACGGGAGGACCCATGGGAGGCGGCGGGAAAGACGGCGGGACGGGAAGAGCCCCGTCCTGTGTCCGGTAACGGATGACTACTCGGGCACGACCGGCGTCACGACGCCGCCCAGGTCCGCGCAGTTGTCCGGCTGGACGACATAGGTGTAGTTCCTCGTCGTGCCCGGCACCTTGCCGTCGACACGGCGGCAGTTGAGGATGTCCGTGCCGCCGTCCTCGCAGGCCGCGAACGTGTAGGTGTCGAAGACGCCCGTCACGCCGTTCGGGAAGGACACCGCGCCACCATCCAGCGCGGCGGCCTGGAAGTCGCAGCGGCCTTCGGTGCCGCCGTCGCTCTGGTTCCGGGTGTTCACGTGGTTGATGAGCACGCCGCCCGTCAGCTCGTAGCCATAGTAGACGGTGCCCGCGTCCGCGCTGTCCACGCGCATGAAGGCGGTGGGCTGGGGGTTGGTGAGGCTCAGGGCGCCCGTCACGTGGACGCGGGTGCCCAGATAGCCGGCGTCCGCCTGGACGAAGGCCTGGCTGGCGGCCAGGTTCTCCGTCGTCACCTCGTTCGGAGCGATGCGGGTGCCCCCCGTGCTCTTCACGGTGATCTTCATGATCTTGCCGTTGCGGAAGTCGTTGGCGATGCGCTGGCGACGACCGCGGAACTGCTCGAAGTTCGCCTCGGAGCCGAAGAAGCCCTCGATGTCGATCACGTCACCCGGCTGCGGGTGGTAGTTGTCCGGCGTGTCGTCGTAGAACTTCTCCACCGAGATGCCTTCGGTGGGCTTCAGCGGATCCACCACCCAGAAGCGCGAGCGCCACGAGGTCTGGTTCTGGTCGCTGAGCTTCTCGTAGTCGATGGTGTGGACCACCACGTTGCGCAGCGTCACCGCGCTGCCGAACGGCACCTTGCGGACCGCGGCGACCGTCATCCCGGCGCCGGCGTCCGTGCCCGCGTCCGTACCCGCATCCGTGCCCGCGTCCGTGCCAGCATCCGTGCCCGCGTCGGTGCTGCAGACACCCGTGCAGCCGGGGCCCGCGTCCTTGTTGTCATCGTCGTCACGACCACCACAGCCGGCCAGTGAGGCCATCGCCGTGGCAGCCAGGAGGGCCGCAGCGCCCAGCTTGTTGCGCAGTTCCATTCGTATGTCTCCGGGGGTTGGGGGCGCCGCGCTTCTTGAAGTCCGACGCCTGTCGGGCAAAGGATTCAGGCCCTTATACCGGCGGCCTACCAGGGCCGGCAAGGAACGGACCGACTCCCTGCCCGTGACATCTGTATGAATTCAGGAATAGGTGGATCAATGCTTGCCCGCGACACGTTCTTGCAGGGATTGAAGCCCACGCTGCACATTGCGCACCGCGGCGGGGCGCTCGTCGCTCCAGAGAACACGCTCGAAGCCTTCCGCCTCGCGGTGGAGACGTACCGCACCGACATGCTGGAGCTCGACGTGCACCTGTCGCGCGACGGCGAGGTCATCGTCGCCCACGACGACACGCTGGAGCGCTGCACCGACGGAGCGGGCCCGCTCGCGGCACTCACGCTCGCGGAGTTGCTCAAGCTGGACGCGGGGTATCACTTCAGCCCGGACGCGGGACGCACCTTCCCTTTCCGGGGCCGGGGCGTGCGCCTGCCGACCCTTCGCGAAGTCCTGCGCGCTTTCCCGTCCCTGCGCCTCAACGTGGAACTCAAACCAGACGTGCCGGGCGGCGAGGACGTGCTCGCCCGCCTGCTGACCGACGAAGCCGCCCTGGGCCGCGTCTGTCTGGGCAGCGAACAGGACGCCATCGCGGAGCGGCTGGTGCGGGTGCTGCCCGACGCATGTCACTTCTACCCCCGGGATGCGCTGGCTGCCTTCGTGCTGGCGCTCAAGGCCGGCGAGGTGCCGCCGGAGGACGCGCGCTACACGGTGCTCGACATGCCGCTGTACTTCGGCGAGGTGCGGCTGGTGGATGACGCGCTGCTGGAGGCCGCGGCCTCGCGCGGCAAGTGGATCAACGTATGGACCGTGGATGATCCGGCGGAGATGGACCAACTCCTCCGCGAAGGCGTCGGCGGCATCATGACGGACCGGCCGGATCTGCTCCGCCAGCGAATGGACGCGTCCGGAAAGCCGGGCTAAGCCTTGGCTTCCATGTCCCGCCCCACCGCACGCGCGCGTCCGGCGACCCGCACCGAGCCGCCTTCCAGCAAGGCGCCGCCCCCGGCCGTCCCCGCGCCGAAGTCCGCCGCCCGCAACGCCCTCAAGGTGAAGGTGCCCCGCGCCAAGCGCTTCGTGGCGCTGGCGGGCAACATCGGCGCGGGCAAGACGACGGCCGCCAAGCTCATCAGCCAGGGCTTCGGCTTCGAGCTGTTCGACGAGCCCGTCATCGACAACCGCTTCCTGCGTGACTACTACGGCGACATGTCGCGGTGGTCGTTCACGCTGCAGCTGGAGTTCCTCATCCGGCGCGTGGAGCACCACGAGCTCATCCACTCCGTGAGGAAGAGCTGCGTGCAGGACCGCACCCTGTACGAGGACCCCGAAATCTTCGCCAAGTACCTGCACGGCCTGGGGCACATGACGAACGCGGAGCTGGACCTGTACTACGAGTACTTCCAGCGGCTGTCGCGCCACATCGTCCGGCCCGACAAGGTCATCTGCTTCGACGTGTCCTCCGAGGACGTGCTCCTGCAGCGCATCCGCACGCGCGGCCGGGCCGAGGAGAAGGGCATCGGCAAGCAGTTCCTGAAGGGCCTCAACGGCTACTACGCGGGCTTCCCGCAGGTGCTGCAGGAGAAGTACGGCGTGGACTGCCTCGTGGTGGACGTGTCCAAGCAGGACATCCGCCGGGGCCCGGGCCGCGAGGAGTTCCTCGACCGCGTGTCCGCATTCCTGGCCTGACGGCGCGCGTTCCGTTAGACGCTTCCGGGCCATGCACGACCTGACCCCGAAGAGCCCGCGCGACTCCGAAGTGGTGATGACGCAGCTCATCCTCCCTCCGGACGCCAACAACCTGAACGCCGCGTTCGGCGGGAAGGTGATGCAGTGGATCGACATCTGCGGCGCCGTGGCCGCCCAGCGCCACTGCCGTCAGGTCGTCGTGACGGCGTCCATGGACGACCTGCACTTCCATGCCCCCATCCGCGTCGGGTGGATCGCCCTGCTCCACTCGCGCGTGCTCGCGACCTTCCGCACGTCGCTGGAGGTGGGCGTCACCGTGCACGCGGAGAACCCGCTCACCGGTGAGCGCCACCTCACCACCAGCGCGCTGCTCACCTTCGTGACCCAGGACAAGGACGGCAAGGGCGTGGCGGTGCCGCCCCTGCTCCTGGAGACGGACACGGAGCGCGCCGCCTTCGCGGAGGCCGAGGCCCGCCGCGCCCAGCGCCGGGGCCGCGGACAGGAAGAGCAGTCCTGGATGAAGGTCATGAAGCCCGTCACCGGAGCCTGAAGGGGAGCCTGAGGGGGAGCCTGAAGGCTCTAGACAGACGAAGGGCCGGGGGCACGCCTGCCTGGCGTCCCATCCCGGCCCCTGCCCTGCTTCTCAGCGGTGTGGCTCAGGTCGTGAACGACGTGCCGCAACCGCAGGACGACTTGGCGTTGGGGTTCTCGAACTTGAAACCCGCGCCGGTGATGCTGGTGACGTAGTCGATGTGCGTGCCCGACAGGTACTGGGCGCTCAGCGCGTCGGTGGCGATCTTCACGCCGTCCTGCTCCCAGATCTGATCACCGGCCTTGGCCTCCTTCACGAGGTTCAGGTCGTAGCCCAGGCCGCTGCAGCCGGACGGCACCACGCGGATGGAGAAGAAGTAGTCCTGGAACCCCTGGGCCTGGATGACCGTCTTCACCTGGGCGATGGCGGCGGCCGTCAGCTGGACGGTCTCGTTGGCGGCGGGCTGGGAGGCCGGCGTGGAGCCGGCGACGGCGGTAGAAGTGTCCATGTGCTTCAATCTCCTCGTGAACGGCGCCTCATAACGCCCTGGCGCCTGAAAAGCCATGGGACCGCACAGGCCCCCTTCCCGTGACAACACCTCCGAGCCCCCATGCC
>NZ_RAWB01000653.1 GCF_003612055.1 Corallococcus llansteffanensis | reverse complement strand
ACCCTTCCCGTCCGCCCCCACCGTCCTCGCCGTCAGCGGCCGCGCCAGCTTCGAAATCGTCCAGAAGGCCGCCCGCGCCCGCATCCCCGTCGTCGTCAGCGTCTCCGCCGCCAGCTCGCTCGCCATCGACCTGGCCCTGCGTTCCGGCGTGACGCTGGCCGCGTTCTCAAGGAACGGCCGCTGCAACGTCTACACCGGTGAGGAACGACTCGGTCCTACACCGCCAACCGCCTGGAACCCTTGATGACGTCGCCCAGGGCCCGCTCCAGGAAGCACCGTTACATCCACCTGTCAGACCGGCATCGTACATGCAGTCTCCCCACCGCCGACGGCGCCGGACACCGGGGGACGATCCACGGTCGCGGTCGTACCTCAATGTCATCCGCCTAGTCGCTGCATCGGTCCCAGGGCGGGGGCCTCCAAGGATTCACCTGTTGTCACGTCTTTCTTGCTGAGCGGTGGTTGCGCCGCGACGCACAATTTGGCAATCTCACATTTCCTCCTGGTTAAACTTTTCTAGCCATGACGGTATCCTCTGCCAGACCTGAACATTTGGAGCAGAGGGGGGTGGACACGATGAGCAGTGCAACTGCAGGCGCCGAGGTCAAGGCAGCGTCGACGGCCCCGTTGACGGGGAGCGCGTCCTCGGAAGAGGCCACGGATCCGCCGCGGCTGGCCCCCGGCTTCGCGGCGAAGCTGAACCTCACCGTGGACCTGGTGTTGCTGGTGGGCGTGCTGCTGGGCTCCGCGTGGATGCAGGGTGGCCGCACGCTGCCGCTGGGCTGGGAGCTGCCGGGCATGGTGCTCACGGCCGTGCTGGTGTGGCTCATCACCGGCACCGCGCTGTGTCTGTATGACTCGCGCTTCGCCGAGCGCAGCAAGCTGGACCACGTGGCGTTGGTGTCCGTCACCACGCTGGCCGTCGTGACGGTGCAGGCGGTGCTGGAGCTGGCCATGCCGGCGGCCGCGCAGGTCGGCGTCGCGCCGCTGCTGGTCGTCTTCTGGCCGGTGGCGCTGCTGCTGCGGCTGGGCGTCTTCCGCCAAGTCGCTTCGCAGGAGGCCCCCACGGAGGAGGTCCTCATCGTCGGCACCGGCGCCATGGGCCGCTACACCGGCGAGGACCTGCTGAGCCGCGGCCGCCACAAGATCCTGGGCTACGTGCGCTTCCCGGAGGACCACGCCTCCGGCGACAGCCTGCCCGCGCAGGTGCTGGGGCCCGCGGACGAGCTGGAGCGCCTGTTGCGCACGCTGCCGGTGAGCGAGGTCTACATCGCCGGCAACACGCTGAAGCAGGGCGAGTCCATGCAGGCCGCCATCAAGCTGGCGGAGCGCTTCGGCGTGCCGTTCGCGCTGCCCGCGCACTCCTTCCGCCTGGACCGCGCCCGCCCGGTGGAGTCCCGCGCGGTGGCGGACGGCTACCTGCACTTCGCGGCGGTGGCGCCCAAGCCGCACCAGATGGCCATGAAGCGCCTGTTCGACATCGCGGTGTCCGCGGTGGCGCTGTGGATGCTGCTGCCGCTCTTCCTCGCGGTGGCGGCGGCCATCAAGTTCACCTCGCGCGGCCCCATCTTCTTCAAGCAGCTGCGCACCGGGCAGCACGGCAAGCCGTTCTACATGCTGAAGTTCCGCTCCATGGTGGTGAACGCGGAGGAGCTCAAGGAGCGGCTGGCCGCGCAGAACGAGCAGACCGGCCCCGTCTTCAAGATGAAGAACGACCCGCGCATCACCGGCATCGGTCGGTTCATCCGCAAGTTCTCCATCGACGAGCTGCCCCAGTTCCTCAACGTGCTGCGCGGTGAGATGAGCATCGTGGGCCCGCGCCCGCCGGTGCCCAGCGAGGTCGCCAAGTACGAGACGTGGCAGCGCCGCCGGCTGTCCGTGCGCCCCGGCCTCACCTGCATCTGGCAGGTGTCCGGCCGCAACCAGATCTCCTTCGAGCAGTGGATGTACCTGGACATGCAGTACATCGACCACTGGAGCCTCACCGGCGACCTGCGCCTGCTCTTGCAGACGGTGCCGGTGGTCATCACGGGTCGCGGCGCCAGCTAAGCGGGCGACCCTGTTGTTTCCCCGGGCCCGGCGTTGACGCGCCGGGCCCGCTCGTCTTTCGATGGGGCGGGCCTTCCCCCCTTTGAGCGCGCAGCACCCCCGAAGGCCCGCGTCTCCATGACAGTGACCAGCCAGAACCCCTCCCCCGCTGACGTTGAAGACGGCGCGCGCGCGAATGAAGTCCGCGGCGCGGTGCGCAGCACCCTGCAGCTCGGTGGCTCGCTGATGGTGACGTACGCCATCGCGCTGGGCATCCGCGCGCTGATGCCGCGCTACCTGGGCCCGGAGGCGTTCGGCTACTTCAACTGGTCGGAGGCCTTCGCGGCCACGTTCTTCGTGGCCACCAACCTGGGCCTGGAGACGTACATCCGCAAGGAGGTGCCGGTCCGCCCGGAGCACGCGAGCGACTTCTTCGGCACCACCATGCTGCTGCGCCTTTGCATGACGTTGATCCTCATGGTCGCGCTGGCGCTGGTGCTCCACCACACCGGCGAGCCGCCGGAGGTGCAGCACCTGGTGCAGTGGTTCGCGCTCGCCCAGTCGCTCATCGTCGTCAACGCCTCCATGGCCGCGCTGCTGCACTCCAAGGGCAAGGTCGCGGGCCTGTCGGTGTCCAACGTCATCACCAAGATCGTGTGGGGCGGGGGCCTGGCGCTGATGGCCGCGCTGGGCGTGGGCATCCAGTGGCTG
Source organism: Corallococcus llansteffanensis (assembly GCF_003612055.1). Taxonomy (GTDB): domain Bacteria; phylum Myxococcota; class Myxococcia; order Myxococcales; family Myxococcaceae; genus Corallococcus; species Corallococcus llansteffanensis. The sequence goes on along the minus strand of NZ_RAWB01000653.1, from coordinate 2,431 downwards.
GCCGTGCCCATGGTGGCCTCCGAAGCGGTGAAGCTCGTCATCAGCTGGCGGCTGGCGAAGGAGCACCTGGGGTTGAAGTTCCGCATCGACCTGCCCGCCACGAAGAAGGTGATGAAGGCGTGCCTGCCGTTCTTCCTCACCGCGGCGGCGCTCGCGTGCAACGGCCGCACGGACATGTCGCTGTTGGGCAAGCTCGCGTCCAAGGAAGAGGTGGGCTGGTACGGCGGCGCGTTCAGCATCGCGGGGCTCACCTTCCTCATCAGCCCCATCTTCGGCTGGGTGCTGATGCCCATGATGTCGCGCGCCGCGGCGCGCTCCCCCGAGGAGCTGTCGCACCTGACGCGCCGCTCGCTGGAGGGCGTGCTCGCCTTCACCGTGCCGGTGATGATGGCCATGGTGCTGGGCGCGGACCTGTGGGTGCGCCTGATGTGCGGCCCCGGCTTCGAGCCCGCGGCGCTGCCCCTGCGCGTGCTGTCGCCCATCTTCGTGATGGCCTACGTCACCATGGTCAGCAGCATCTGGCTCACCATGTCCAACAAGGAGTGGTGGGTGACGCTGGCGGCCACGATGGGCGCGGTGGTGAACCCGCTGCTCAACCTGGGCCTCATCCCCTGGCTGTACGGCCGCATCGGCCCGTCCGGCGGCGCCACCGCCACCGCGCTGTCCATGTTCTTCACGGAGGTCATCGTCACGGTGCTCTTCCTGAGCCGCATGGGAAGGAACTCCTTCGACCGGCGTTCGCTGATCATGGTGGCGAAGACGGCGGCGGTGTGCGGCGTGTGCGTGGCCCTGGACCGCTTCCTCGTGGGCAGCGTGAGCGCGTGGCCCCGGCTGGGGCTGACGGCCAGCACCTACGTGGTGGGCGTGCTGCTCACCGGCGCCATCCGCCCCTCGGAGCTGCTCCAGGTGGTACGCATGGCGCGGCAGCGGGGCAAGGCCGCCCCTGTCGAGGTGGTCGTGACGGCCACCCCCACCACGTGAGGCGCCCGAGCACCATGCCGTCCCGCCCGTCCCGATTCTCAGGTCCCGTGTCGCGCGCGCTCGCGTGCGCCGGCCTTCTGCTCCTTGGCCCCGCGTGCGGCGGCCTGGGCAAGTACACCTGGGTGAACGAGTACCAGGAGAAGCCGCCCGCCTCCGACGCGGCCTATCAAATCGTCCCCGGCGACGTGCTCAACGTGCGGGTGTGGGGCCAGGAGGCGCTCACCACGCGCGCCAAGGTGCGCGAGGACGGCCGCATCAGCCTCACCTTCCTGGACGACGTGGAGGCCGTGGGCCACACGCCGGCCCTGCTGGCGCAGCAGATCCAGACGCGGCTCAAGGACTTCATCAACCACCCCGTCGTCACCGTGTCGCTGGAGGAAGCGCGGCCCATGTCGGTGACGATGCTGGGCGAGGTCGCCAACGTGGGCGCGCACGTGCTGGACCCGGGCGCGACGCTGCTCCAGGCGCTGGGCGCCGCGGGCAGCTTCACCGACTACGCCCACCGCGACCGCATCTTCGTGCTGCGCCGGGAGGACCCGCAGGCGGAGGAGCCCACGCGCATCCGCGTGAAGTACGAGGACCTCATCCGGGGCGAGGGTCGCGCGGCCGCCTTCCGCCTGCGCCCCGGCGACGTGGTGGTGGTGGAATAGCCCGTGCTGGACGCGGCCCTCGCGAGCCTGTGGCTGGAGGTGGCCTCCGCCTCCGTGACGTACGCCGCGGCGGCGCGCGTGGACACGCGCCTGCGCTCCATGGAGGCGCAGGCCACCACCCCGGACGTGCCGCCCGTGGCGGGGGACATGGACATCGTCCCCCTGCTGGGCCTGAAGCTGGATGACGGCAACGCGGTGGCGCAGGTGGAGTACTCGCCGCGCATCTCCTTCCGCGAGGCCACCACCAACCCGCGCACGGAGGTGCAGCACGTGGGGCGCCTGTCGGGGGACTGGCGGCCCCAGCGCGGCCTCACCCTGCACGGCACCCAGGAGTTCGTGCTGGGCCAGGTGAACCTCTTCACCAACCTGCCCCTGGGCGGCAGCCTGGACGACCCGGACACGGCGCTGCCGGGCGACACCGCGGGGGACATCCCCATCCAGCCGCTGCCGGAGGGCAGTGACAGCGTCTACTTCCTGTCCTCGCTGACGACGCTCGCGGCGGAGACGGTGTGGCTGGGCCCGGGGCTGCGGCTGTCGGGCAGCGCGGGCTTCTCCGCCAGCGGAGGCCTGGACGCGGCGGCCCAGGAGGCGGTGCCCTTCCAGTACGGCCCACGAGCGCAGGCGGCGCTCGGCTGGGCGCCCGCGCCCCGGCACACGCTGGCCACCACGGTGGGCTTCACGAACTCGCGCTTCTCCACCGGCGCCAGCGCCATGGTCACCACCCTCACCGGCGCGTGGACGCACCGGCTGGACCGGCGCTCGTCGCTGGAGGCGGGGGTGGGCGTGGGCGTGGCGTACTC
>NZ_RAWB01000652.1 GCF_003612055.1 Corallococcus llansteffanensis | reverse complement strand
GCCCAGCACCGCGGGGAAGGCGAACCGGCCCGCGCCCGCCCGGTACGTGAGGTCGGTGTGACAGATGCCGCTCGCGGTCACCCGCACCCGCAGCTCCCCCTCACGCGGCGACTCCAGCTCGACCTCGTCGATGAGGAAGGGGCCCTTCACTGACCGCAGCAGCGCGGCACGCACCGGAAGACTCATGTCACCATCTTATTGGCATTCCGCCAACAATGTCGCCCTGATGAGATTTCACGCGGCGTCTTCGGGAGGAATGGCTGCCTGCCTCGACAGGGAGCACGCAGGCGGCGGCGTCTGAAACATTCCAGCGATGCGCCGGAGATTCGTCGTCGCGGAGCCTTCCGGAATTGCAGTTGAGGTCTCAACCTTCATCTCGCACGCGCCGCTCGGTCCAGCAGTGCGTGTGATAGCGAACGCTCTCGATGAGCACCTCGACCCTCCCGCGCGCAACGGCGGCCGACGCCCCCGCCACCCCTGAGACATCGGACGCGGCGCACGCCGAGAGCGCGGCGGTGCTCGCGGGCGGAGGCGAGATGGGCGCGCTCATGCGCTCCATCGACTGGACGAAGACGCCCGTGGGGGCGCCGGAGACGTGGCCGCAGTCGCTGCGCACGGCGGTCAGCATCCTGCTCGAGTCGCGCTTCCCCATGTACATCGCGTGGGGGCCGCAGCTGGTCCAGTTCTACAACGACGGGTACCGGCCGGTGCTGGGCGCGACGAAGCACCCGGCCGCCATGGGCCACAGCGCGCAGAGCACCTTCGCGGAGAGCTGGCACATCATCGGCCCGATGTTCGAGGGCGTGAGGCAGGGCACGGCGGTCGGCTCCGAGGACTGGATGCTGCCGCTGGACCGCAACGGCTACCTGGAGGAGTGCTACTTCACCTATTCCTACAGCCCCATCCGGGATGAGAGCGGCGGCGTCGCGGGCGTGCTGGTCACCCTCACGGAGACCACCGGCCGGGTGCTGGGCGAGCGGCGGCTGCGGACGCTGAGGGACCTGGCGGCACGGGCGGGGACGGTCAAGCGCGAGCAGGACGCCTGGCGCGAAGCGGCGCTCGCATTGGAGAGCAACGACTTCGACGTTCCCTTCGCCCTGCTGTACCGCCAGCCAGACGCGGGCGGGAGCCCGGAGCTGGTGGCGACGGCGGGCTTCGGGCTGGACGCCGCGGCCCCCACCCACCTCTTCGACACGGAGATGGTCGGCGCCCAGGGGCCGCGGTTCGTCCCGGATGTGCGCGCGCGCTTCGGGGAGCTGCCCGGCGGAAGGTGGCCCGAGTCTCCCCAGGCGGCCTGGGTCTTCCCCATCACCCGCGCGGGCGCCGAGCTCCCCTACGGCTTCCTCGTCGCGGGCTTGAGCGCGAGGCGCGCCCCGGACGACGACTACCGCGGGTTCCTGGAGCTGGTGGCGGACCACATCGCGACGGCGCTGGGCAACGCGCGCGCCCACGAAGAGGAGAAGAAGCGGGCGGAGGCGCTGGCGGAGATCGACCGCGCGAAGACGGCCTTCTTCAGCAACGTCAGCCACGAGTTCCGCACGCCGCTGACCCTGATGCTGGGCCCCATCGAGGATGGCCTCGCGGACGCCCAGCAGCCGCTCCCCCCGGCGCAGCGCGAGCGCCAGGAGGTGGTGCGCCGCAACGGCCTGCGCCTGCAGAAGCTGGTCAACACGCTGCTCGACTTCGCCCGCCTGGAGGCAGGGCGCGCCCAGGTGTCGTTCGTCCCGACGGACCTCTCCGCGCTCACCGTGGACCTGGCGAGCAACTTCGACTCCGCGGTGGCGTCCGCCGGGCTCAAGCTGTGCGTGGACTGCCCGGCGCTGCCCGAGCCCGTCTACGTGGACCCCTCCCTGTGGGAGAAGGTTGTCCTGAACCTCCTCTCCAACGCCTTCAAGTTCACCTTCGAGGGCGAGGTCCGCCTCGCGCTGAAGTGGCTTGGGGAGCACGTGGAGTTCACCGTCGAGGACACGGGCACCGGCATCCCGGAGGAGGAGCTGCCCCGCATCTTCGAGCGCTTCCACCGCGTGGCGGGCGCCCGGGGGCGCAGCCACGAGGGCACCGGCATCGGGCTCGCGCTGGTGCAGGAACTGGTGCACCTGCACGGTGGACGGGTGACGGTGACCAGCACGCTCGGCAAGGGGAGCTGCTTCCGCATCCTCCTGCCCACCGGCTCCGCGCACCTGCCCCAGAAGCCGGGCGCGCCGGTGCGGACGCTCACGTCCACCGGCATCGGCCCCGGCGCGTTCCTCGCGGAGGTCTCCCAGTGGAATGAGGCCGGGCCGGCGCCCGTCGCGGCGCTGTCCACCGCCCACGCCGGCGTCCGCGTGCTGGTGGCGGACGACAACGCCGACATGCGCGCCTACCTCTCACGGCTCCTGGCGCCGCACTGGAGCGTGGAGGCGGTGAGCGACGGCGGGCTGGCGCTCGCCGCCGCGCGGGCCCGCCCGCCCGACCTCATCCTCTCCGACGTGATGATGCCGGGGGTGAACGGCCTGCAGCTGGTCCAGGCCCTGCGCGAGGACGAGCGCACCCGCGCCATTCCCATCATCCTCCTGTCCGCGCGCGCGGGCGAGGAGGCCACCATCGAGGGGCTCAACAGCGGCGCGGACGACTACCTCGTCAAGCCCTTCTCCGCGAACGAGCTCATCGCACGCATCAACGCCCAGCTCACGGTCGCGCGGCTCCGGCAGGAGGCGCTCCTCGCGGAGCAAGCGCACGTGGCGGAGGCCGAGCGGCTTCTCGAGGCGTCGCGGCGCGCCACCCGCCTGCGCGAGGAGACGCTCGCCGTCGTCAGCCACGACCTGCGCTCGCCCCTGAGCGCCATCCGCGCCGCCACCGAGCTGATCCAGCGGTTGCCCGCTGAAACGGACGCGACCGCCCGCGCGCGCAAGCACGCTGACTCCATCCGGCGCTCCGTGGACCGGATGAACCGGCTCATCGAGGACCTGCTCGACGTGGCGAGCATCGACGCCGGAACGCTCGCCATCGACGTGCGCCCGCAGCCGGTCGCGGACCTGGTCCGCGATGTGCGGGAGATCTTCGAGCCCCAGGCGACGGACCGGGGCCTGCGGCTCATCGTGGAGCAGGAGCCCGGGCTCACCCTGTGGTGCGACAAGGAGCGCCTCCTCCAGGCGCTCGGCAACCTCCTCTCCAACGCGCTGAAGTTCACCCCGTCCGGGGGCAGCCTCCACCTGCGGGTGGGCACCGAGCCGGGCACGGGCGACCTGCGCTTCAGCGTGACGGACACCGGCCCGGGCATCCCCGCCAGCGTGCAACCGCACCTCTTCGACCGCTACTGGCACGCGGCGCAGAAGAGGCGCGAGGGCCATGGCCTGGGCCTCTCCATCACGAAGGGCATCGTGGAGAGCCACGGCGGGCGCATCTGGGTGGAGAGCCCCCCCGGCCTGGGCGCCACCTTCAGCTTCGCCCTCCCGCGTGAACAGCAGCCCCGGGCCGTCCCGGCGGCGGCCCCGCACGACGCTCCTGCCTCGCCCCCGCCGCTTTCGCGACCGGCCGTGGAGGAGCCCTTCATCCAGCACGGCGGGGAGATGGGCGCCCTGATGCGGGCCCATGACTGGTCGGGCAACTCGCTGGGCCCGCTCGCGGCCTGGCCCCAGTCGCTGCGGACGTCCGTCAGCACGATGCTGCGCTCGCCCTACCCCATCATCCTGTTCTGGGGCCCGGAGCTGCGCATGCTCTACAACGACCCGTTCCGGCCCATCCTGGGGGCGAAGCATCCCCAGACCGTGGGCGCGCGCGGGAGCGAGGCGCTCGTCGAGGAGTGGGCCCTGCTGGGCCCGTTGATCCAGCGAGCCCAGGACACGGGCGAGCCCATCTACATCGAGGACGGGAACGTCAACTTCGCGCGCCGCCCCGGCGGCCTCCGGGAGGAGTCCTACTTCACCTGGTCCTACAACCCGACCATCGGCGAGTCGGGGGAGATCGCCGGGCTCTTCGCCATCGCGAGCGAAACGACGCGGCAGGTGGTGGGAGACCGCCGGCTGGCCATCCTCCGGGAGCTGTCCATCCGGACGGCGCTGGACAAGACGGTCGACGGCATCTTCCGCTCGCTGGACGAGGTCCTCGCGCAGGCGGGGCACGACCTGCCCTTCGCGCTGCTCTACATCGTCAAGCCGGAGGGGGCGCACCTGGTGAGCTGCGCGGGCCTGGAGCGCGGGGGGCCCGCCGCGCCCGTGACGCTGGCGCCGGGCGACACGGCGTCCTGGCCGCTCGCGAGCGTCGCGCGGGCGCGGCAGGAGGCGCTGGTCGAGGACCTGGCGCAGCGCTTCGGCCCCCTTCCCGGCGGCCCCTGGCCCGAGCCCACGACGCGCGCCCTCGTCCTGCCGGTGCCCATGGGCGCGGAGACGGAGACCCTGGCGGTGCTCGTGGCGGGCCTGAGCCCCCTGCGCGTGCTGGACGACGAGTACCGCGGCTTCCTTCAGCTCCTGGCGCGGCAGCTGTCCGCCAGCATCTCCAGCGCCCGCGCCTACGAGCAGGAGAAGCAGCGGGCCGAGGAGCTGGCCCGGCTGGACGCGGCGAAGACCGCGTTCTTCAGCAATGTCAGCCACGAGTTCCGCACGCCGCTCACGCTCATCCTCGGCCCCGTCGAGGACGCGCTGGCCGGCGCGAAGAAGTCGTTGGACGCGGAGCAGCTCGAGCTCGTGCGCCGCAATGCCTTGCGGCTCTACAAGATGGTCAACACCCTGCTCGACTTCTCCCGCATGGAGGCGGGACGGGCCCAGGCCAGCTACGTGCCCGTGGACCTGTCTGTCTTCACCACGAGCCTCGCGAGCGCCTTCCAGTCCGCGGTGGAGAGCGCGGGCCTGCGGCTGGTGGTGGACTGCCCGCCCCTGCCCGAGCCCCTCTACGTCGACCCGGAGATGTGGGAGAAGGCTGTCTTGAACCTGCTCTCCAACGCGGTGAAGTACACCTACCACGGGGAGATCCGCGTGAGCCTGCGCTGGGAGGACGCGCAGGCGGTCCTCCGTGTCCAGGACACGGGGGTGGGCATCCCCGAGGAGGAGCTGCCGCGCGTCTTCGAGCGCTTCTACCGCGTCCGCGTCACCCAGGGCCGCAGCCACGAGGGGACGGGCATCGGCCTCGCGCTGGTGCAGGAGCTGGTGAAGCTTCACGGGGGCAGCGTCGGGGTGACGAGCCAGCTGGGGAAGGGCACCACCT
>NZ_RAWB01000651.1 GCF_003612055.1 Corallococcus llansteffanensis | reverse complement strand
CCCAGGTGGCCGGGGTGACGGCGCTGCCTTCCTCCGTGGCGGTGGGGCAGGCGACGGCGGTGGCGGCCGTCGCGAGTGACGCGGACGCAGACAGCCTCGCCTACCAGTGGACGGCCTCGTGCACGGGCACGTGGACGAATGCCACCTCCGCCTCCGCCAGCTTTACGCCCTCGGCGCAGCCGTCTGGCGGCACCTGCACGCTTACCGTGGTGGCCTCGGACGGCCGGGGCGGCCAGGGGCAGGGCAGTCTGGGCATCTACGTGGGCCCGGGGACTTCAGGCCGCTTTCCGCCCGAGGTGGAGGAGACGTACCAGTCGGTGGCCACGGTGCCGGTGGCAGGAGGCACCGTCGTCTTCCGCGTGCGGGCGAAGGACCCTCAGGCCAGCGCCCTCAGCTTCGCGTGGGCCTTCAGCACGGGCACGCTGGGCACGGCCACCAGCACCGCCTCCACCAGCGAAGTCCTCTGGACGGCGCCCTCCTGCGTCCCCTCGGGCACGACGGCCTCGGTGACGGCCACCGTCACCAACGCCCTCGGCCTCTCCACCCGCTTCGCCTTCGCCCTCCAGGGCGGTGCCGCCTGCGCCGCGAGCAGCGGGGCTCGTCTCGCCGCTGGCTACTACCACTCCCTTGCCTTGAAGCAGGACGGCACCGTCTGGGCCTGGGGCGCCAATGACAGAGGCCAGCTCGGCGACGGGACCACCACCCAGCGCCTCACGCCCGCGCAGGTGCAAGGCTTGACGGGCGTCGCGGCCCTCGGCGCTGGCGGCATCCACGCGCTCGCCTTGAAGCAGGACGGCACCGTCTGGGCCTGGGGCGCCAATGACAGAGGCCAGCTCGGCGACGGGACAACCACCCAGCGCCTCACGCCCGTGCAGGTGCCGGGCTTGACGGGCATCGCGGCCCTCGCCGCTGGCACCAACCACGCGCTCGCCGTGAAGCAGGACGGCACCGTCTGGGCCTGGGGCTTCAACGGTTACGGCCAACTCGGGGATGGGACAACCACCCAGCGCCTCACGTCCGTGCAGGTGCCGGGCCTGACGGGCGTCGTGGCCCTCACCGCTAACAACAACTACTCGCTCGCCTTGAAGCAGGACGGCACCGTCTGGGCCTGGGGCTACAACGTTTACGGCCAACTCGGGGATGGGACAACCACCCAGCGCCTCACGCCCGTGCAGGTGCAGGGCCTGATGGGCGTCTCGGCCCTCGCCGCTGGCATCTACCACTCGCTCGCCTTGAAGCAGGACGGCACCGTCTGGGCCTGGGGACGCAATACCTTCGGCCAGCTCGGCGACGGGACGAACACCAACCGCCTCACGCCGGTGCAGGTGCCGGGCTTGACGGGCGTCGCGGCCCTCTCCGTTGGCGCCTACCACTCGCTGGCCTTGAAGCAGGACGGCACCGTCTGGGTCTGGGGACTCAACAACCTCGGCCAGCTCGGCGACGGGACAGGCACGAACCGCCTCACGCCGGTGCAGGCGCAGGGCATGCCGGGCGTCGCGGCGCTCGCTGGTGGCGACTCCCACTCGCTGGCCTTGAAGCAGGACGGCACCGTCTGGGCCTGGGGCGACAACGCCAATGGCCAGCTCGGCGACGGGACGACCACCGCCCGTCTTACACCGGTGCAGGTGTCCGGCCTGAGTCTCTGACGAGGCGCTGGGCGCTTTCGTTCGGCAGGCGCCCAGCACATCGCAGACGTCTGCGCTTTATTGGTGAGGAGCCGGGGCTGGACGTCCAGTCCCCGCTGGCCTCCGCCATCACAGCACCGGCCCATCCATCCGCGCCCCGGGGCGGCAGGGGTGCGCTACAGCAGACGCTTTCCCATCGACAGACGTCCGCGCAGCCAGGTCCGTGCGGACCGCCGTGGCGCTGGGCTGACTCAGGCGCGAAGGGTGGGAACTCCCGCTAGAGTCCTGCACTCCTCTCCTGAGTCAGGCACCCGTCCACGTGGGTGCGGATTGCCTTTCGGGGAGGCCCATCCAGTGACACACGGGGGAGACGTCCATGCAAAGAGGAAGTCGAAGCGGGCTGGCGTGTCTGGCCTTGGGGCTGGTGCTGGCCTTGGCCGGGTGCGGTGGGGCGCAGCAACCCGAGGAGGCGGAAGGCAGTGCACAGGTGGTGGGCACGCTGCCGCAGGCCCTCAGCGCCAGTGACGTGGCGCGGGTGGAACTCACAGTGAGCGGCACCGGCATGACGACGCGCACCGAGGTGCTGGTGAAGTCCGGCGCCCAGTGGGGCGGGGTGCTGGGCCAGTTGCCCGCGGGCACCGGCCGCACCTTCAGCGCGCAAGCCTTCGATGCCTCCAACGCCGTGCGCTACTCCGGCCAGGTGACGCCCGTCACCATCCAGGCCAGCCAGACGACGGCGGTGACGCTGCTCTTGCAGGAGGTGAATGCACCGGCGCCCTTTGAGAACGTGGCGCCGCGGATTACCTCCCTGGTGGCCAGCCCCGGCACGGTGGCCCCGGGCGGCGTGGTGGCCCTGCAGGCCACCGCGGAGGACGCCAACGCGGGCGACACCCTCACCTACGCCTGGACGGCCAGCACGGGCAGCTTCGGCGCCGCTTCCAGCCTCTCCACGGCCTGGACGGCGCCAGCTGCTTCTGGCCCCGTGGTGCTGACGCTGAAGGTGACGGACTCCAAGGGTGCCAGCACTTCGCTGAGTGTCACCATCACGGTGAGCACCGGCAATGGCAGCGCGGCCGTCAACGTCACCGTCAACACCTGGCCCCAGGTGGCCGGGGTGACGGCGCTGCCTTCCTCCGTGGCGGTGGGGCAGGCGACGGCGGTGGCGGCCGTCGCGAGTGACGCGGACGCAGACAGCCTCGCCTACCAGTGGACGGCCTCGTGCACGGGGACGTGGACGAATGCCACCTCGGCCAGCGCCAGCTTCACGCCCTCGGCGCTACCGTCCGGCGGTACCTGCACTCTCACCGTGGTGGTCTCGGACGGCCGGGGCGGCCAGGGCACGGGCAGCCTGGGCATCTACGTGGGCCCGGAGACTTCAGGGCGCTTCCCGCCCGAGGTGGTGGAGACTTCCCAGTCGAGCGCAAGCGTGCCGGCCTCCGGCGGCACCGTCGTCTTCCGGGTGAAGGCGCGGGATGCCCAGGGCAGTGTCCTTGGCTTCACCTGGGCCACCACCACCGGCACCCTGGGCACGGCCACCAGCACCGCCTCCACCAGCGAAGTCCTCTGGACGGCGCCCTCTTGCCTTCCCTCGGGCACGACGGCCTCGGTGACGGCCACCGTCACCAACGCCCTCGGCCTCTCCACCCGCTTCGCCTTCGCCCTCCAGGGCGGTGCCGCCTGCGCCGCGAGCAGCGGGGCTCGTCTCGCCGCGGGCAACGCCCACACGCTGGCCTTGAAGCAGGACGGCACCGTCTGGGCCTGGGGCGCCAATGACAGAGGCCAGCTCGGCGACGGGACCACCACCCAGCGCCTCACGCCCGCGCAGGTGCAGGGCCTGACGGGCGTCGCGGCCCTCGCCGCTGGCTACCAGCATTCGCTCGCCTTGAAGCAGGACGGCACCGTCTGGGCCTGGGGGAACAACGCCACTGGCCAGTTCGGCGACGGGACAACCACCCAGCGCCTCACGCCCGTGCAGGTGCCGGGCTTGACGGGCATCGCGGCCCTCGCCGCTGGCACCAACCACACGCTCGCCGTGAAGCAGGACGGCACCGTCTGGGCCTGGGGCTACAACGGTTACGGCCAACTCGGGGACGGGACAGTCACCCAGCGCCTCACGCCCGTACAGGTGCCGGGCCTGACGGGCGTCGTGGCCCTCGCCGCTAACAGCACCTGCTCGCTCGCCGTGAAGCAGGACGGCACCGTCTGGGCCTGGGGACGCAACGGCGAGGGCCAGCTCGGGGATGGGACAACCACCCAGCGCCTCACGCCCGTGCAGGTGCAGGGCCTGACGGGCGTCGCGGCCCTCGCCGCTGGCCTCAACCACTCGCTCGCCTTGAAGCAGGACGGCACCGTCTGGGCCTGGGGGTACAACTTCAATGGCCAGCTCGGCGACGGGACAGGCATTACCCGCCTCACGCCCGTGCAGGTGCAGGGCTTGACGGGCGTCGCGGCCCTCGCTGGTAGCAACGCCCACTCGCTGGCCTTGAAGCAGGACGGCACCGTCTGGGCCTGGGGACTCAACAACCTCGGCCAGCTCGGCGACGGGACAGGCACGAACCGCCTCACGCCGGTGCAGGCGCAGGGCTTGACGGGCGTCGCGGCCCTCGCTGGTGGCACCTCCCACTCGCTCGCCGTGAAGCAGGACGGTACCGTCTGGGCCTGGGGCTACAACGTCAATGGCCAGCTCGGCGACGGGACAGTCACGAACCGCCTCATGCCCGTGCAGGTGCCGGGCCTGAGCCCCTGACGAGGCGCTGGGCGCCTGTGCCTGGCAGGCGCCCAGCACGTCGTAGACGTCTGTGACAAGGACCCAGGGGCGCGGACGGTCCTGGTGGGCAGCGCTTCCGGCAGTCGTTGTCCGGACATCGCAAGGCTCACACGTCAGGGCGGAGCAATCCCTTTCACCTGGTCAGCCCGCCGATGATCGGCTGGACGATCGCTGAGAGCGATGTCCGGTCGGAGTGGGCAGCGGGGCCGGATCACGCTTGGAGACGCGCTACCGGCTCGCCTTGCGCAGCACGGGGCCAGCGAAGCTCGACCCCGACCAGGCGCTGGCCACCATCATCCGGTGGGCCCAGAAACGGGCGGGGGACAAGCCTGAATTGGCCCACCGTGTGGAGCTACTCGTGAAGCGCCCCAAGCGGATCAGCGAGGACGTGGGCGACCTCCGGAGCGGATTGGGCCGGGGGGGATGGTTGCCCTTGCCTCCCAAGGGGGGCCAAGTCGACTCAGAGGCGCAAGCACTCACACCTCGGGTAGAGGTTCCCCCACTCATTTCCCAGCACGCCTGTGCATCCGTGGGCTCGGCGCTGTCGCCGGGAAGGGAATGAGTCACACGCAAGGGGGCTTCCGTGAAGCGAACAAGAGGCAGTTGGGTGGTGATTCTGGCCGTCGGCATTCTCGCGGCCGTGGGCTGTGGTGGGCCGCAGCCTGAGTCCGACGGTGACGTCGGGGCTGTGACGACCACCCGTCAGGCCATCACCGCCGTGAAGGTGCCGCAGGCTGTGGCCGCAGGCGCCTACCACTCCCTGTTCCTCAGGAAGGATGGCGTAGTTT
>NZ_RAWB01000650.1 GCF_003612055.1 Corallococcus llansteffanensis | reverse complement strand
TCTCACGACGCCCCGCCCTCACGGCCGCAGGTGCTCGCGCAAGAGGTGCACGCCACGCGGCCCGAGGAGCGCAAGGTGGATCGCGCGCTGACGGAGGCGCTGGCGGCGGACGCGGCGGAAGCCGCCGCGAAGTCCGCGGTGGACGAGCTGCTCCCCGGCATTCCCGGCCGCGACCGGGACATCGAGCGCGTCCTCGCGACGGAGCTCGTCGCCGAGCTGGCCGAGTCCGCGGTGCGACAGGTCCTGGACGACGGCCGCGGCACCGCCCCTGAACGGGAGCTCGCCACCGCCATCGCAACCCAGGTCGCCGAGGCCACCGCCGGCGTCGCCGTGGACGAGGTGCTCGACCGCCAGGCCAGCAGCCCCGACGAGCGCGCCGTGCCCACCGCCGAGGACGGCGATGCGAAGGACCTCGACGAAGAAGAGGAAGAGGACGTGTGGACGGCCGACGCCTGGGAGCGCAACCCCAGCGCCGTCCCCCCGCCGCAGGACGCCGACGACGGGGAAGACCTGGCCGACGGCGTGGAGCGCGGCGAGGAGGACGGCGTGCACATCTCCGTCTCCATCATCGCGGGCGCGGCCCCGACCAACGTGGAGCCGGAGGTGGAGCTGCCCGACGAGTCCCACGACGAGCTGCCGCCCAGCCGCCGCGTACCGCTGATCCTCGTGACCGACGGCGAGGATGCCGACAGGTCGCGCCTGGACCGGGACGCGCCGGCCTTCAGCGCTCGGGAGGAGGCCCCTCCGCCCTCCACCTTCGCGGGCCGCGCCGCGGGCATGTTCTCGCTGGCGAAGGAGATCGCCGGACAGGCGCTCGCGAGCGAGGGCCTGGGCCGCGCCGTCGGCGCGATGCACGGTCTGGTGGAGGCGATGCGCACCAGCCTGGGCACCGGCGGCGGCAGCCGGCTGGACGACTACGGCAAGGACGCGGGGTTGGTGGAGAACCTCCAGCCCGTGCTCGACTTCCTCTACGAGCAGTACTGGCGCGTGTCCGTGGAGGGCGTGGATCAGGTGCCCCACGGCGCGGCCATCCTCGTCGCCAACCACTCCGGCGCCCTGCCCTACGACGGCCTCGTGATGTCCCAGGTGCTGCTGCGCGAGCGCCCCGACCTGCTCGAGGCGCGGTGGCTCGTGGAGGACCAGGTCTTCCACGCGCCCATGCTGGGCACCCTCTTCAACCGCCTGGGGGCCGTGCGCGCCTCGCCGGAGAACGCGCTGCGGCTGCTCGACGAGCGCCGCCCGCTGGTCGTCTTCCCGGAGGGCTACCAGGGCGCGAGCAAGCCGTTCGCGGAGCGCTACCGCCTCAAGCGCTTCGGGCGTGGCGGCTTCGTGAAGCTGGCCCTGCGCACGGGCGCGCCCATCGTCCCGGTGGCCATCGTGGGCGCGGAGGAGACGTCACCGCTGCTGGGCCGCATCCCCGGGGGCTTCCTCGGGTTCCCGTCCCTGCCGCTCACGTCACTGGGCCCGCTGCCGGCCAAGTGGACCATCCGCTTCGGCGAACCGCTGAGCATGGAGGGCCTGCCTCCGGAGTCCGCGGACGACCTGGGCGAGGTGCAGCGGCTCACCGAACGGACCCGCGAGTCCATCCAGGCCATGCTCCAGGCCCTGCTGCGCGAGCGCCGCTCCGTGTTCGCGGGCTGAAAAGCGCGGCGAAGGGACCGGGGGCGTCAGCCGCAGACGCGGTTGCGCCCCTGGGTCTTCGCCTCGTAGAGGCGCTCGTCCGCGGCGCGCACCAGCTCCGTGGCCTCGCGGTGCTGCGGCTCCAGCGTGGCCACGCCCACCGACAAGGTGACGGGGATGACCTGCTTGTCGAACTCGAAGCGCTGCCGCTCCACCAGCTTGCGCACCTTCTCCGCGAGCTGCCTCGCGCCGCCCAGGGAGATCTCCGGCAGGAGCATCGCGAACTCCTCGCCCCCGTAGCGGGCGAAGACGTCCTCACGGCGGATGCGCGTGCGCACCGTGGACGCCAGCTGCTTGAGGACCGAGTCGCCCGCGAGGTGGCCGAAGGTGTCGTTGACCTCCTTGAAGTGATCCAGGTCCAGCATCACCAGCGACAGCGTGCGCTCGTAGCGGCGGCTGCGGGAGACCTCGCGGTCCAGCTGCTCGTCGAAGTAGCGGCGGTTGTAGATCTGCGTCAGGCCGTCCATCGTGGTCAGCCGGTAGATCTCATCGTGGTACGCCGCCTCGATGTTGCCGCCCGCGATGAACTTGAAGATGGTGCGGCCAATCTTCACCAGGTCGCCGTTCTGCAGCGACCGGCCTCCCACCGCCACGTCGTCGTTGACGAACGTGCCGTTGGTGGAGCCCAGGTCCTCGATGCGCACGCCCTTGGTCGTGTTGGTGATCCGCGCGTGGTTGCGGCTCACCGCCTCCTGATCAATCTGGATGTCCGCCTTGGACGAGCGGCCGATCAGCGTCTCTTCCCGCTTCAGGTCGAACTTGCGGCCCAGGTCCAGGCCGTAGATGACCACCAGCGCCGCGTCCAGGTTGACGGGCCGCTCGGAGATCTTCGAGATGACGGTGACGACCGTCTCCTTCTGGCCCATGGCGTGGGCAAACGTATCACCGCGCAATTCGCGAAAGCGAATTCACCGCCGCGGCGACCGCCCTTTCGGGTCGCAGAAGCACTGACACCCCAACACGTCAGGGCACCCGCACCGTGCGCGCGGCCGAGACAGCCGGACGCAGCGGCAATCCCAGCCCGTCCACGAGTGAAGCCACGAGCACCACGTCCGCGCCCGAGCAGGCGACAGGCAGCGCGAGCGATACCTCGCCCGACCGCGTGGCCACGGCACTTCGCGACAGCAGGCCGTCGCAGCCCACGCCGCCACCCCGGATGCCCAACAGCACCCCGCCCTCGTCGGAGAGGGTGGAGCCCACCTGGAAGCCGTCCACCCGCACGCGCACGGTGGCGCCGCGAGGCAGCGACGCGCCCTCGGGAGGCTCGACCCACGACACCTGGGGCCGGCCGTAGTCCAGCGTGGACACGGCGCGGGTCACCTGCGCGAGCGACTCGGAGGCCAGGCCGCCGGACTCGGCCAGCGTGGAGCTGCCGATGAAGCCGCCCTCGGCCGTGGCCACGGCCAGGGCCTCCACGGAGAGCGACGCGCGCGAGCCTTCGGTGTCGCCCTGGAAGGTGCGGTCCTCGAAGCCGGAGGGAGGCACAGGCAGTCGCACGCCAAAGAAGGCGCGGCGGCTGTCCATCCACACCGTCCAGCGCCGCCCGGCCGCGTTGGTGAAGGTCGCGCGCACGAGGGTGGCGGACGGCACCTGCGCGTCCATGCGCCACTCGCGGGGCATCAGGCCGTGCCACGGCGCCACGTCGGGGTTGTAGCGGGCGCCCTCCGGGATGCCGAGGAAGGCCGAGGGGAACGTCATCGGCTGCGTGCCGTCCGGATCAAAGCGGGGCGCCTCCAGGGCAGCCATCACCGCGCTGGTGGCGGTGCCCGGGGACACCTCCGCGCCCAGCGCGCCCGACGACGCGAGCGCGAGCAGCCGGTAGGGCTGCCCCTCCAGGCCGTGGTGGGCCGGAGCCATGCGCACGCGCACGAGCCCCGGCGCGGAGAGGCCCGGCAGCAGGTCCGTGTTCGGATCCGACGGGTTGGCGTTGACGGCGGCGCCCAGGCCCAGCGGCACCGTGCCCCGTCCGGGCGCGGCCACCGTGCCCAGCACCAGGGTGCGCGCCAGGTAGCTGTCGCGGAAGCGGGGCAGCGCCGGCACCCGCACCACGAACGGGAAGGCCAGCGGCACCTGGCGGAAGTCATACGCCACCGGCGTGAGCCGCGGCGGTTCGCCCGCGCCCGGAGGCCGCAGCGTGAACTGCACGTCGCGCGAGAGCGCGGAGGAGAACCGCCCCGACGGCGGCAGCGCGCGCGCCAGGAGCAGCAGCGGATCCGTGCCCGGATCCATCATCCCCGCCGGCAGCTCGCCCGTCGGCACCTGCGCGGTGAGGGCCCAGGCGGTGCGCGTGCCACAGGCGCCCGCTCGCATCGCCTCCTCCGGCTCCGACACGTCCGCGAGGCGCGCGTCACACACGCCGGCGATGCCGGGCGCCGTCACCGAGGGCTGCGCGGGGAGGCCCAGCCCGCTCAGCCAGACGTTGGCCGGCACCTCGAACGGGCGGACCATGCCGCCCAGGCGCAGCTCCGCCTGCCGCTCGGGCCCCAGCACCTGGCCGGGAGCCGCCTCCGACAGGAGCCCTGGCACCGACAGCCCCATGAACCCCAGGGCCAGCGCGTCACCCGCACCCACCGGGGCGAAGTTGCCGAACGTGCCGCGCACCCCACCCTCGCGGTCCGTCGGGTTGCGGCGCAGCGACAGTCGCAGATCGCGAGTGCCCGCCGTGGAGTAGTGGGCCAGGGTGACGTAACCGAAGTCCGGGTGGAAGACGGACACGCCGACGTCGCCCTGAGCGGCGAGCACGGCCACGCCGGACGCGTCCGTCGCCCCGCTGGCCGTCGCGAGGCCCAGCAGGTCCGACACCAGCACCGACGCCCCCGGGACCGGGTGTCCCGTGAGCGCATCCGTCACCAGCACCCGCACCTGCGCCTCGGCGACATGCGGCGGCAGCACGGTGACGCTCGCGTGGCAGGTGACGATGCCCACGCGGGCCTCCACCGCGTCGACCTCCGCGCCCGTCGTGGCCAGCGTGAACGTGGCGGTGGGGCCGCTGCCCTCCCCCGTCACCTGCGCGGCCATGGCCTTCCAGGTGATGCCCTCGCGCAGGACGAGCGGTCGCCCGCTGGCGTCGGACACCCAGGCCTCGAAGCGGACGGTGGTGCCCACGGGCGCGACGAGCCGCTCCGGCACCACGTGGCAGGACGCGACGGTGGACGCCGACGGAGGAGCGCCGCAGGTGCCGTCGCGACACACCTGGCCGGCCGCACAGCCGTCATCCCCGGTGCAGAGGGCCGGAACGCAGCGGCTCGCGTCGCAGCGACAGCCCAGCGACTGGGATTCACAGGCGAGGATGGCGTGCAGCTCGCCCCGGCGCTTCACCGAACAGTCGTCGTCACTCCGGCACGCGGCCTCGCAGCGCGACAGGGCGGTGTTGCAGAAGAACAGGGACGGATCCGCGCAGTCCTGATCCACCGTGCACGCTTCATCCACCTTGCCGTCCAGGATGCCGGGCAGCTCCGCGTCGGACATCCCGCAGCCCACGGCGCACGCCCACAGGCATGCGAGCACGAGGC
>NZ_RAWB01000064.1 GCF_003612055.1 Corallococcus llansteffanensis | reverse complement strand
CGCCTGCACCGAGCGCGCCAGCGGAGGCGACACCCGCGCCGGCACCTTCGGGCGTGGACGGCTTCGGCGTGACGATGCTGTACCCGTCGAAGGAGGGCGGGGAGGCGTGGGCGCTCGCGGAGGACGCGACGGCGGATGCGCGCTTCGACCCCCAGGGCTCCATCACGCGCAACGCGGACGGCTCGTGGAAGATGAAGAGCAGCCAGGTCCGCATGAGCGCGTTCCCGTCCACGGGCTACGACGCGAAGCAGATCGCCACCTACGACCGCGACGTGCTGGTGGGCCGTGGGTACATGCAGGCGGCGAACGACTGGAAGAACGTCGAGATGACGGGCTTCGTGAAGGTCAACGCGGCCTCCAACACCCAGGACAACTTCGCCTGGTACGCGCGGGGCGGGAAGCACAACGACGACCACTCGGGCTGCGAGGGCAGCAGCTACAAGGGCGGCCTGCACTACGACGGCCGCGTGCGCTTCGAGAAGGAGACGTGGCACGTCTCCTACGACCAGGGGCCGTACAAGCCCGCCACCTCCGCGCTCCAGGGCCGCTGGGTGGGCTTCAAGTCGGTGATGCGCAACGTGCCGGGCGCGGAGGGCTCGGAAGCCGTGAAGCTGGAGCTGTACGTCAACGAGGACGCCGACAAGGTCACCTGGAAGAAGGTCTACGAGCTGACCGACGCGGGCGACTGGGGCGGGGACGCGCAGCACTGCGGCGGCTCCGTGGGCGCCATGCCCATCACCTGGGGTGGCCCCATCGCCACATTCCGGTGGGACAACGCCCAGGACGTGGACTTCAAGTGGCTGAGCGTCCGGGAGATCCAGCCGTAGTCCGGCCGCGGGCCTGATGCCGGCTCCGTGGGCTTGCCGACAGGCACCCCGGACCGGCAGGCCCGTGGCGAAGGACGTCCCGGGTCCGCAGCCTTGCTGCGGCCGGGGCGTGTGCCCTCGGCGGCGGCTCACGCCGGGGGACGACGTTCATGCGGATCACCTTC
Organism: Corallococcus llansteffanensis; assembly: GCF_003612055.1. Taxonomy (GTDB): domain Bacteria; phylum Myxococcota; class Myxococcia; order Myxococcales; family Myxococcaceae; genus Corallococcus; species Corallococcus llansteffanensis. The sequence goes on along the minus strand of NZ_RAWB01000064.1, from coordinate 24,740 downwards.
CTGGGGCATGCGGGCTTCGTGGTGGAGACCGCCGGGGCGCTCGTCGTCATGGACCCGTGGCTGTCGCCCCAGGGAGCCTTCGACTCGGCGTGGATGCAGCTGCCGCGCAACCACCACCTGGCGCCGCGCGTGCGCGAGCTGCTGGAGACGCCGGGCCGGGAGCGCTTCCTCTACGTCAGCCACGAGCACAAGGATCACTTCGACCCGGAGTTCTTGGCCACCGTGGTCCGGCGGGACTTCACCGTGGTGGTGCCGAAGTTCAAGCGCTCGGAGCTGCAGGACTTCTTCGCGAAGTACGGCTGCAAGCGCGTCATCGCGTGCGAGGACTCGCGCGAGGTCCCCATCAAGGGCGGCTACCTCAAGCTCTTCGTCTCCGAGCAGGGCACCAACCGCGACTCCAGCGTGATGGTGCGCGCGGAGGGCCAGTGCTTCCTCAACCTCAACGACTGCAAGCTGCATGACCGGCTGGTGCGGCTCATCGCGGAGGAGGGGCCCGTCGACGTCTTCTCCGCGCAGTTCTCCGGCGCCATCTGGCACCCCACCTGCTACGAGTACCCGCGCGAGACGTACTCGGCCATCGCGCGCAAGAAGCGCGACAGCAAGTTCGAGGCGGTGGCGCGCGCGCTGGAGTCGGTGCAGCCGCGCGGCTACCTCGCGTCGGCGGGCCCGGCGGCCTTCCTGGACCCGGCGCTGTTCCCGCTGAACTTCGAGGACGTGAACATCTTCCCCCGCGCGCCGGACCTCTTCGCCTTCCTGGAGAAGCGCTTGCCGGACGCGCCCACGCGCTACCTGGAGCCCATGCCCGGGGACGTGCTGGACGCGGGCACGCTGGAGTTCGTCTCCCAGGTGCCGGAGCGCGTGACGACGGAGAACTTCAGGGACTACCTCCACACGTACGCGAAGGACCTGGCGCACGTCTTCCGCGAGCGCCGCCGCAACCTGATGCGTGAGGAGGTCGAGGAGATATTGGGCCGCCTGCGCGTGGAGCTGCAGCTCAAGCTGGACCGGTTGGATCTGCACGAGCGGGTGGGCATGCCCCTCTACGTGGAGCTGACGGAGGCGCCGAAGCGGCTGTTGCGCGTGGACTTCAAGCTCCGCCGCGTGGACGAGGTGCCGGCGGTGCGCGACACGACCCGCTACACGATGAAGGTGGGCGCGAGCGACATCGTGCGCGTGTTGGACCGGAAGCTGAACTGGGAGGACTTCCTCCTGTCCTTCCGCCTGCGCCTGAGCCGCAACCCGGACGTGTACGAGCCCGTGCTGCACGGCTTCCTCGGCGTGGAGGTGGAGGACCTGCGCGAGTTCTGCGACGGCATCCGCGCCACCGAGTCACAGAAGGAGCGCACCGTGGTGGAGGCGGGCGGCAAGCGCTTCTCCATCCAGCGCTTCTGTCCGCACCAGGGCGCCGACCTGTCCGAGGGCTGGGTGGAGGAGGGCCGCTACGTGGTGTGCCCGCGCCACCGCTGGCAGTTCGACCTGCACCGCGGTGGCGCCTGCAAGACGAACCACTCCAGCCTCTGCGCGGAGCCGCTCGCGGACAAGCCGGAGCGTGTCAGCGACAGCGTCCCGCCTCAGCTTCCCCGGTAGGTGGAGAAGCCGTAGGGGCTCAAGAGCAGCGGGACGTGGTAGTGCTCGTCGGTGGCGGCGACCTCGAACACCACCTGGACGTAGGGGTAGAAGCCCTTCTGGCCCCGGGCCTGGAACCAGGCCCCGGTGTCGAAGGTGAGCCGGTAGACGCCGGGCCCCAGCTTCGTGGCCGCGCCCGACAGGTCCTTCACCCGTCCGTCCGCGTTGGTGACGCCCCGGGACAGCTCCAGGAAGGTCTCACCCGCCCGGGCCTCCAGGACGAGGGAGAGCCCTTCCGCGGGACGGCCGGTGCTCGTGTCGAGGACATGCGTGCTGAGCGTGCTCATGATGCGAGGAGCTTCTCCAGTCGGATGCGGGTGATCTTCGCCTGCTCGCCCGCCGCGATGCGCAGCTCCGCGTCGGGGGCGTGGTCCATGCGGCCCTGCAGGAGCGCGAGCATCTCGGCCGCGCTCTTGCCGGTGGCGCAGACGAGGAAGATGAAGCCGTAGCGGGCCTCGTAGTCGCGGTTGCCCTGGGCCAGCGCCTCCAGCACGCGCTCGTCCGCGGCGGCCACGCCCTGCTGCTCCTGCGACGACCACTGCGCGGTGGCGGCGAACTTCTCGCGCAGCTTCGACACGTCGCCGATGCGCGGGTGGTGCGTGAAGGCTTCCTTCCAGTCCTCCGGCCCCGTGCGCGCCCACGCGTCGGCGGCCTCCGCGTACAGGTGCTCCGCGTCGCGGAACGGGCGGACGGCCAGCATCGCCTGCACCCAGCGCGTGCTGCCGCAGCAGCGCGTGAGCGCCTGGGTGGCTTCCTCCGTGGTCGCCGTGTTCAGGCGCTCCAGCGCTGTCGTCACGCCGGCTCCCCGAAGAGGCGCAGCCGGCTGACGCCGCCGTCCGGGAAGATGTTGAGGCGCACGTGGGTGATGGGGCCCACGTCCTTCAGCTCCTTCTCGAAGACGTGGCAGTGGTCCGCCTGGAGCTTCGACTGGGGCAGCAGCTCCTTCCACTGGAGGTGCGTGGCGTTGGCGAAGTCCAGCAGCGGCTCCTCCAGGTGGATGCCCTCCAGCGAGCAGCGGTCCGGGAAGTTGCCCTTGAAGAAGTGGGTGTCCACCTCCGCGCGGCGCAGGGTGCCGGCCGTGGCCAGCTTCACGACGATCCAGTCGAAGCCCGGCACGCGCTTGCGGCGCGTCTCCCAGCCCTCGCCCATGTTGGCCGCGCGGCCCGGGAAGATGAGGTTGTCCTTCGTGCCGAAGAACTGATCATTGCACGTGACGACGGAGCCACCGTTCGCCGCCGCCGCCAGGTCCACCAGCCCCGCCTTCTTCAGCGCGTGCCAGTCCGGCAGCACCTGCCCGTGGATGCGCAGGCGCGCGACGCCGCCGTCCGGGAAGATGTTGAGGCGCACGTGGGTGAAGCGCCGCTCGTTCGCCACCGCGAAGAGGTTGCGCGAGCCGCCGCGCAGGCGCGACCTGGGCACCAGCTCCGTCCAGCGCGACACGTCCTCCGCCAGCGACTCCGCGGACGGGTCTCCGTCCACCTCGCACGCTTCGAGGGAGGCGTACTCGGGGAAGTTGCCGATGAAGTGGTTGGTGTCCACGTCGATGCCGTGGATGGCGCCGGGCAGGCCCAGCTTCACGATGCACCAGTCGTAGCCGGGCACGCGCTTGCGGCGCGTCTCCCAGCCGTCCATCCACTTGCCGCGCTCCGTGTACTTGTCCGCGATGAAGACGCCGCGCCCCGGCTCCAGCATGGCCTCCTTGGGCGCGAAGAACTCGTCGTTGGCCAGCAGGGCCCTGCCGCCCACCTTGCGCGCGGCGAGATCGATCAGGTCGGCGAAGGCGACGTGCATCGCCCCGGGTGCTTCGGCTTGCATCGGTTTTCCTCTCCCTGACCGTCGGGGCTAGCCGCGCGGCAGCCACTGGCCGATGCGCGGGCCCGTCAGTCCCTCGGTGGCGTCGAAGATACGCTGGCCGCGCAGGTATGTCCTCATCACCCGGCCTTCCAGCTCGCGCCCCGCGTAGGGCGTCAGCCGGTGCCGGTGGCGGATGTCCTCCGGGGCCACCTTGAAGCGCGTCTCCGGCGCGAAGACGACGAAGTCCGCGTCCAGCCCCGGCTTCAGCGCCCCCTTGCGTCCCGACAGCCCGGCCAGTGCCGCGGTGCGGCGGGCCATCCGCTCCACCAGCACATCCAGCCCCAGCCCGTGGGCGCGCATCCCCGTCCACACCGCCGACACGCTCAACTGCAACCCGGCGATGCCGCCCCACGCGCCGGAGAAGTCCCCGGCCTCCAGCCGCTTGAGCGCGGGCGTGCAGGGCGAGTGGTCGGAGACGACCAGGTCGATGAGGCCGCTGCCCACCGCGCGCCACAGCCGCTCGCGGTTCTCCGCCTCGCGGATGGGCGGGGCGCACTTGAAGTGCGTGGCGCCCGCTTCAATCTCCTCCGCGCTGAAGGTCAGGTAGTGCGGGCACGTCTCCACCGTGAAGGGCAGCCCCTCCGCCTTCGCCTTCGCGATGTCGTCCAGCGCGTCCGCCGCCGACAGGTGGACGATGTGCACCGGCGTCCGGTGCTGGCGGCACAGGTCGATCATCATCCGGATGGCGTCCACCTCCCACGCGGCCGGGCGCGAGGCGAGGTAGCTGGCGTAGGCGCGCACGTCGCCCGCGAAGGGCGGCTCGTGGTCCGTCAGCTCCGCGTGCACCAGCAGCGGCACGCCCGCGCGCGCCAGGATGGGCATCGCGGTGTTCAGGACGTCGCGCGTGGCGGCGGGAAATTCGTCCACGCCCGAGTGCACGAGGAACGCCTTGAAGCCGGGCGCGCCCGCGTCGACCATCGCCTGGAGCTCGCCCGCGTTGCCCGGAATGACGCCGCCCCAGAGCCCGTAGTCGATGGCGCACTGGCCTGAAGCGGCCTCGGCCTTGGTGCGCAGCGCGGCCAGGGACGTCGTCGCGGGGATGGAGTTGAGCGGCATGTCCACCACGGTGGTGATGCCGCCCGCCGCCGCCGCCGCGGTCGCCGTGGCGAAGCCCTCCCAGTCCGTGCGGCCGGGCTCGTTGATGTGCGCGTGGCTGTCCACGATGCCGGGCAGGAGCGCGTCCCGTCCCAGGTCCACCACCTGGGCGCCGCGCGGCACGTCCACCGTGGCGTCGATGCCTTCGATGCGCCCGTCGCGCACCACCACGGCCGCGGCGCGCGTGCCCTCCGGCGTCACCACGCGCTCGCTGCGAAACACGGTCAGGGAAGAACTCACGGCTCGAACTCCGTCAGGGCGTAGTCGGCGAGCGCCCGGAAGTGGCGGTCGCTGTCGTCAAGGTAGAGCTGGCGGGTGATGCCACCCACCAGCCGGGGCAGGCTGTACTTCATGCCGGAGATGCTCGCGCCGCCGAAGCCCAGCGAGAGCAGGCACCCGAAGGTGTAGTTGAACACGCCGCTCACCCACGGCGCGCTCCCGGGCTGCTTCTCCAGGAACTCGAAGGAGGGGCCCAGGTACGGGTGGCGCAGGAGGTCCGCGTGCCGCTCGTTCTCCGGCGGAGTGAAGCGGTCCTTCCACAGCGCGATGTGCGGGTGCACTTCCGCCAGCTCCGGGCGCAGCGACAGGTCGGTGGTGAAGCCCGACGCGATGATGAGGAAGTCGAACGTGTGCGTCGCATGCGGGGTGCGCACGACGGCCTGACCGTCCTGCTGCTTCACCTCCACCCACGGACTCTCCGCGTGCAGGTGGAAGGCGGGGGAGCGGCGCGCGCGCTCGAAGGTGTCCTTCGGCGGCAGCTGTCCCATCTCGATGATCTGCCGGATGAAGCGCCAGCGATCCGCGTCCGGCAGGTCGCCGTGGTGGCGCAGGAAGCCCGCGAACTCCGCCCAGCGGTAGGGGTTCACGTTGGGCAGCTTCTTGCGCCGGTAGAACAGGTCCACCCGCGCGGCGCCTGTCTCCAGCGCCACCGACGCGTTGTCGAACGCGGAGGCCCCCGCGCCGAGCACGCCCACGCGCTTGCCGCGCAGCGCCTCGAAGTCGATGGGGTCATGCGTGTGCGCCCACAGCGTGCGCGGCAGGGGCTGCACCTCCGGCGGTGCGTCCCAGCGGCCGGAGCCGTCGATGCCGGTGGCCAGCACCACCTTGCGCGCGAGCAGCGTCCCCCACTCATGGGCGTGGGCGATGGGGACCTCGAAGCAGTCCAGGTCCGCGCGCCAGCGGAGGGCGCCGGCCTTCGTTCCGCACCTCACGGGCAGGGCCAGCACGCGGCGGTACCAGAGCAGGTAGTCCGCCCACAGCTCCTTCGGGATGAGGGCGACCTGGCGGAAGCCCTCCTCGCCGTGCTGCGCCTCGTACCAGGCGCGGAAGGAGAGGTTGGGGATGTTGTAGTCCGGGCCGGTGAGGTACTTGGGCGTGCGCAGGGTGATCATCCGCGCGAACGTCTTCCAAGGGCCGTGGAAGCCGTCCTTGCCGTCGTCCAGCACCAGGATGTTCGTCACCCGCTCGCGCATCAGCCCGAACGCGGCGCCCAGCCCGCTCTGGCCTCCGCCCACGATGAGCACGTCCAGGATGGCGCGGCCGTCCGGGGTGGTGCGCGGGGGCACCCAGCTCCGGGACGGGTAGGCGAGGATGTCCAGGTCGCGCCGGAGGGCGGCTTCCAGTGCCTCCAGGCCATGCGGGGGACGGAGCGGCGAGGCCAGCGGATCGCGGTCGTGCATCCGCTCCAGGAACCCACGCCCGGATTCCCCACGCAAGGGGGCGGGCCCCCCATTCGCCTCCGTCCGCCACGTTCCGGACGGCCTTCAGCGCCGCGACGTGGGCCCGCCTGCCTGGGGCACGAGCAGCTCGAAGCGCACGCGCGCGTTGTCGGTGCGCATGCCCACGGGCCCTTCCAGGGTCAGGGCGTCCGCGGGCAGGAGGCCCTCCCAGACGCGCTTGCCGTCCACGAAGACCGTCAGCACGTCCGCGGCGATGCGGGCGCGCAGCACATGAGGCTGCCCGGGGACGAGCGGATCCAACGGCTCCATGAACCGCGGGCGGACCGTGGTGTAGCCGTCGCCGCCGCACTCGCCGCTGTGGTGGTCGTCCGGGTTGCGCTTGAAGTTGACGACGATGCCCGCCGAGGGCGCGATGCGCCACATGGCGTAGAGGACGTTGCACCCATCCCTCGCGCGCAGCTTGAGGCCCACCTGTTCGCGCACCTGCCCGGAGGCGAGCGGAACCACCGGGTCGGTGACGCCCAGCCAGGTGAAGCGCAGCCCCACGTCGTCGCCCGTCGTTTCCGGCGCGACCGCGCGCTGGCGGGGGCCGTCGATGCCGAAGCGCAGCCCGTCCCGCGCGCTCCGCTGGAGCTCCTGCACGTCACCCTGGGTGATGGTCAGCCGCTCCAGGGGGATGGGCTCCAACCCCGCGGTGGCCGGAGGTGGCGTGCGCGGGGACCTGAGCGCGGAGGCCACCTGGGGCTTCCCCTTGCCGCCCGTGTCACCCCAGGCGCCATGGCTCAGGAGCAGCGCTACCGCCCAGAGGATCAACACGGCCGACGCGCAGATCGCGACCCACCACCGACGGCGCTCCTCGCTCATGACCCCACCCCCTTGAGCAGCGTCTGGAGCGTCCTCAGGTGCGCGTCCAGGTACGCCTGCTCGGCCTGGAGCCGCGCCAGCTCCAGCAGCAGGTAGTCCCGGAAGCGGCGGACCTGCCGCGTCTCCAGCCGCTCCACCTCGCGCAGCTGCCCCTCCAGGTCCGACACCAGCGCGGACACCTCGCCCAGCCGCGCCCGTTCGGCCTGCTCGGTGATGCGCAGCTCGCCCAGCAGCTGGCGCACCTGCCGGGGCGCGCCGTCCACCGCGTCGCGCGTCTCCTGCCGCCGGCCCTCGCGGGCCTGGGCGTTGGCCCGGCCCTGCCACAGCGAGCCCAGGTTGTAGCCGAGCGTGAGCTGTCCGAAGAGGGGCACGTCCTGCGCCACGTCGAAGACCTTGTCGTAGCCGCCGCGCACGCTCAACCGCCAGGCGCGGGCCCTGCGCAGTGTTCCCGACAGGGCCTCCACCTGATCATCCGCGGACTCGAAGGTGCTGATGAGCGCGCCCAGGTCCGTGCCTTCGGCCAGCGCGGGCTCGAGCGCGATCCGCGCCTGGGCCTGTTCGGTCTCGCGGGCCAGCGCGCGCAGGCGATCCAACCGCACCTGCACCGCGTTGAGCTCCTCCAGCGTGGCGCCGCCGTCGCGCAGCTCCTCGCGCAGCGCCGTCACCAGCGTCTCCGCGCGGGGCAGGGACGTGGCCAGGGCCCGGGCCCGGGCCTCCAGCGCCGCCGCCTCGCCCAGCCGCGAGCCCTGATCCAAGGCGCCCTGGAGCGCGGCGAGCGCCTGGTAGCGGCGGCACTCGGCCTCCGCGCGCAAGCGCAGCTTGTCGCCCCGGTAGATGCCCACGAAGTCGTAGCCCAGCCCCGCGGTCAGGCGCAGCTTGGGCGTCCCCAGGGGCATCTGGTCCGAGCCTCCCTGCGCGTCGCCCGCGTTCACCGCGCCGATGCTCGCGAAGACCTCCGGCGCCAGCTCCAACGCGGCCTCCGAGCGCGATGTCCCGCGCACGCGTTCGCAATAACCCCGCGCGGGCTCGCTCCGGGCCCGCACCGTCCCCGCGTCCTCCGCCGCCGAGGCCATGCCCGTCCACAGCCCCATCAGGGCTCCCCATGCGAGGGTTGTCCGCATCCGCCGCTCCATTTCCGATTCCCGGGGGGACCTCACAGCATCAGCGGCGGACGGCCCAGGTGCAGCAGCTGTTCCCGCGCGCTCGGTGCGTCACGAAGCTGGAGCTCCACCATCACGCCCCGCAGGTGGTACTGGCGGATGGGGTGCTGCTGGGAGACCTCTCCCTCCAGCACGGTCCCCACCACGCCCACCTCGCGGCACCACAACACCTTCAGCGCGCAGGTGTAGAGCGGGGTGCCCGCTCGCGCGTTGGCCAGGTTCTCGTACGGCACGAAGGCCACGGTGAGGTTCTGCTCCACGGCCTTCAGGTACGGCGAGCCGTGCACCACCATCAGCAGCTGGTTGAAGCGCTGGATGCTGTCATCCAGCGCGCGCGCGTCCGCCTCCAGGCTCTTGTGCAGCGCCTCCGCGCGCGCCTGCTCCAGCACCGACTGCGTGTACTCTCGCTCCAGCAGCAGCGTGTCCGTCGTCAGGCCCTCCGGGGCGGGGCGGTCCTGGCCCAGGCCGTCCTGCGCGGCGAGGAGCCCGTCGCGCTCGCGCCGCAGGGTGTCCAGCCGCACGTCCAGGTCCACCGTCTCCTGCGCGAGCGACAGGTTGCTCTGCGCCATCTGCGCCAGGTGGTGGTTGAGGGTGAGCATGTCCTCGCGGTCCATCAGCCTCGCGCCGTAGAGCGCGCTCGTGCGCGTGCGCGCAAGGCCGCTGTACGCGCGGTTGGATTCGGTGATCTCCACGCCCGCGCGCAGGTACTCCTGGCGCAGCGCGGCCAGCCTCCGGGCCAGCCGGTCGCGGGAGCGCTTCTCGCCCTGGAGGGCCACGATGAAGCGCTGCTGGAAGGACCTCTCCGCGTTGAGGATGCGCTCGGCTTCCTGGAGCCGGTCCCCCACCTCGCGCCGCTTCGTCAGGAGCGCGTCGCGCTCCGCCTCCTGCTGCGCCGCCTGCGCGTTGAGCTGCAGGACGTTGGGGTCGGTGGGCGACAGGATGGTGGGCGTCACCCAGCCGCGGCTGGACAGGAAGAAGCCCTGCACCGACAGGAACGACAGCAGCCCCAGGAGGATCAGCGCCAGCAGCACGGACCCCATGATCTTGTAGGCGGACACCGCGAGGGAGTTCAGCCGGTTGGCGACCTGTTGGTTCATGACGGCGTTCCCTCGCTGGTGGTGCTGGACGTGAGCTTCGCGGGGGAGGCAGCAGGGGCAGGGGCCGCGGTGGGACTGCCGCGCGTCTCCCAGCTTCCGGAGTCGAGCGTCAGCAGCGCCAGCGGGGTGAACAGCGCGTAGGTGACGGGCATGAGCAGCGCCATGGGCAGGAAGCTCGCCCCGGGCACGCGCCGGTCCTCGGGCAGGTGGCGCGTCTCCATCCGGTAGATGAAGCCCAAGAGGCCAATCACCAGGAAGTGGAACGCGAGGATGTCCCAGAACTCTCCGGTGAGGAGGTTGTGGACGATGACCACCGGGTACGCCAGCAGCAGCGCGAGCTGCGAGACGTAGTGCACCGTGATGACCGGGTGCAGGCGCCACGCGTGCGACAGGCCCGACAGCAGGTCCACCAGGTTGGAGCGCCGCCACCGCAGCTGCTGGGAGAAGTAGCCCGCGAGCGTGGACGGCGCGGCGGTGAAGCAGAACGCGTCCAGCGTGTAGACCGTTTCGTAGTCGTGCTTGACGATCTGCCGCGTGAGGAAGCGGTCCTCGCCGTACTTGATGGGGACGCCCGCGATGGCGCGCGCCTCCAGGATGGGCTCCAGTTGGAGCAGCACGTGGCGGCGGTACGCGGTGAGGCAGCCGGACAGGCACATCACCTGGCGGAACGAGCGCTCCAGGTCCTTCAGCCACTGCTGGGCGAAGTGGAACTTGATCTCGATCATCCGCGTCATCCAGTTCTGATGACGGTTGCTGACGAAGGTGCGACCGCCCACGGCGGCGACGTTCGGGTGGACGAAGCGGCGGATGAGCTGGCGCACCGCGCTCCTGTCCACCACCACGTCCGAGTCCACGGAGACGATGATCTCCGCGTCCACCGCGGCCTTCACGCCCCGGTTGATGCCCTTGCGCTTGCCCAGGTTCTCCGGGTTGCTCATCACGCGGACGTTCGGGTGGCCTTCGGCGGCCTTGTTCGCCCAGGCGACGCTGTCGTCGCGCGAACAGTCGTCCACGACGATGATCTCCAGGAGCTCGCGCGGGTAGTCCTGCGCCAGCAGCGCGCGCACCGTGTGGAAGATGCCTTCCCCCTCGTTGAAGAGCGGGACGACGATGGCGACCCGGGGGCGGTAGGTGTCGTCCACCCGTTCGAACCGCTTGCCCTTCAGCCGCCGCAGGAAGGGGCCGAGGATGTAGCGGTTCGTCAGGACGACGATGAACAGCAAATGGATGGGAAACAGCTCCATCGGCCCCGCCCCCCTCACGCCCACACCCGACCCAAACGGACGCTCCACCCGTGTGAAGCGTCCGAAGGTTGGGGTGTCCCACACGTCGCGCCAACTGACCGGGACCTGGGGGCAGCCGGCTGCCGGGAAGTGGGCAGGGGTTCCAGGGTCAGCTGCCCACGACCTCCACGGTCACGGGCGTGGTGATGGGCATGCCCTCGCCTTCGCACCCCAGGGTGTAGATGCCATTGAAGGTCGCGTTGACCTTGGCCTGCGCGGAGTCGCGTCCGCCGCTGCCGCCGTTCAAGTCGAGCGTGACGGCACAGGCATCCTCCACGCCTTCGGCCGGAAAGGAGAAGACGCAGGTGCCGGGGTTCACCTTGAAGGTGGACTCGCCCGTCATCGTCCCGGTCAGGTCGCAGTCGAAGAGCAGGAAGGAGATGCGCAGGCCGTCCCGGGACGACGCCTCCTCGGTGAGGGTGAGCGTGGTCGCGAAGGGCTCGGGCTCCTCGGGGACGCCCGGGATGCGCATCGTCATCATGACGGGGTGGGTGCCCGTGACATTGGAGCGCGTGTCCTTGAGCTGTCCCTGGGGCGTGTCGTCGTCCTCGTCGCCTCCGTTGCAGGCGGCACAGAAGAGGCAGAGGGCGGCGGCGGACGTCAGGGCAAGCAGGCGGGACATGGCTCCGGGCTTCTTTCGGTGCCCGGAGGAAGTGTTCCGGGCCGCGCGTCAGGACGCGGCACCCCGGTCGATATTCAGGCAGGCAGGGCGCCGGGGGAGGCCTGGGCCTCCACCCGGTGGCCCTCCAGGCTCAGTTCGTCCGGATCAGCCAGAATTGGGAGTAGGGCTTGAGGCTCGCGGAGGCCCAGGGCAGCTGGCCGTCCACGAAGAAGACCCCGCCGCCCCGGTTGACGACATTGAAGGCGTGGGCGAAGTCCGAGCTGCCCTTGGAGAGGCCAACGATGATGCCCCGGCTGCCAGGACCCCAGGCCTCCATTGTCTTCAGGACGGCCCGCTCCGTGGCGACCTCCACGGCGGCCGTGCCGTAGTAGGACTCGAGCACCCCGAGCTGCTGAGTCCTGCTGACGAGCGCCACCTCTGGCTGGCCCGCGAGCGTCGAGTCGACGGCGATCGACACGTTCACGCAGTTGGTCTTGCAGAGGCTGGGGTTGACGTCGGCCATCCGGATGAACTGCTTGAGCTCCTGGCCCACGTCACGCTTGGGCGCCGCGATGATCGACGTCGGCCTCGGGGCCACGAACGAACCCACGATGCCGGTGATGGAACCCCAGGCGTAGCTCCAGGAGTCCGCGTCGCCGGAGGAGTTCGGGCCCACCCACGTGTGACGCATGTTCTGGGTGCAGCCCGGGCACCAGAACGTCACCGAGTCGCCAAGGCCGGCGAAGAAGCTGGAGAACCGGTCGATGAACGCGTTGTCGCCCGCGACGGCGGCCTCGGCGCCCTCCTGCGTGTTGGCGATGATGTCCAGCGTCCCCTGGAGCGACACGCCTGTCGCGGCCAGCGTGTCGTAGTTGAACGAGTCCCCCATCACGATGCCCGTGAGGGCGATGACCGAGGTCCTCAACACCTGACCCTGGAGGGTCTGCGGTCCCCTGGGCGCCTGGGAGAAGGTGGCCGTGGGGGCCGGAGGCCGGTAGGTCGCCTGGGGGTTCGCGCCGCCGGACGGGCCCTGGCACTCCTTGCCCATGCAGGTGGAGTCCAGGCCGGTCGGGTCGGACAGGTTCACCGGGTCGTTCATCGCGAACGCATAGGGGTGGGTGGTGGCCGCGGTGCGCGGCACGAAGAGCGGATCCCGGCTGAGGAACCGGCCGAGGACGGGGTCGTAGAGGCGCGCGCCCAGGCGTGACAGGCCGAAGGACTCCAGCACCTCGCCGCCATTCCACTGGGCGCTCGAGTAGAGCAGGGCATCCGGCCCCGCGGACCCGCTGGACTTCGCCTCGCCAAAAGGCTGGTAGTCCACGTCCTGGATGAACCGGCCCAGGTTGTCGGCCGTGTACCGCGCGCCGCGCAGCTCGCCGAAGGAGAAGAGCCAGTCCTGCTTGTAACCCCGCCGGCTGGCCACGATGCCGCTCGCGCCCGGGATGTGACGCGTGATGACCGACGTGGCCTTGCCGGCGATCTTCTGGTCCTTCAGCTCGATGAGGCCGCCGAACTTCCACTCGTGCCGCGCGTCCTTGCCCGCGACCCGCAGGTCCAGCTCCTCCAGGGCGCCCAGCGCGCCGTAGCGGAACGAAGCCGTGCCGGCGGGATCCGCGACGGTGCGCACGTTGCCCGAAGGGAAGTAGCCCAGGCTGCGTCCGCCATTCCGGGACGGCAGGCTCACCACGTTGCCCGCGCTGTCGTGGGTCACCTGACACGCACCGGAGCCCGCCCCGCCACCGCCGTACGTGACGCGGCAGAGCTGGTCGTTGTCGACGGTGCCGTAGCCCATCGCGGCATCGGCGGTGCCCAGCAGGTCGTTCTGCGTGAGCACGTTGCCGAGCGCGTCGTAGGTGTACTGCCATTGGGCCAGGGTGGTGCTGCCGTTGGTGCGCAGCGACGACGTGAGCCTGCCGAGCGCGTCGTAGCCGACGTTCGTCTTCGGGCCCGTGGCGGCGCCGTCCACGATCTCGCGTCGCACCTGCTCGCGGCCCAGCGCGTCGTACCCGAGCATGTAGAGGGTCCGCGAGCCGTAGCTGGAGGCGAGCGTCCCGTCGGTCATCAACCGACGGCCGACGTCGGCGTAGCCCGCCGCGAACTCGACCACGCCTCCGTGCGTGGCCTTGCGCACGCGCCCGAACGGGTCGATGTCGCGCGCCATGTAGAGCTCCCGGCTGTCATTGGGGTCCTCGAACTTGACGAGGCGCAGCCGGCCGGCGGTGTCGTAGGAGTACGAGGCCACCTCCTTCTCGTAGCCGTTGTCGGGCAGCTGGAGCGTGAGCGAATCCAGCGAGCCGTCGGCGTGCAGCCCGGACTTCTCGACGTAGTACTTGCCAGCGCTGTCGGTGAAGACGTGCGCGTCCTCCCGGCCGAAGGAGTCATAGCTGTAGGAGACCTCGCCCAGGGACGACTTGGTCCGCGCCAGCCGGCCCAGGACATTGGCGGGCACGACGAGGCTGGTGGGGCTCGAGCCCACGTCGTAGAGGAAGTCGTAGACGGTGTCGGGTTCAGCCACGCCCGCGCTGCGCTCCTCCGTGTGCGTGACGCGGCCCAGGGCGTCGTAGCGGTTGAGCAGGTTGCGGTTGCCCGCGGGCACCGCGACGGATTCGTACCAGCTCACCTCCAGCGGCTCGCCCCAGTTGCTGTACCGCGCGGTCTTCACGGCGCTGGCCGGCTCCTGCCACTGGAGGCGCTGGCCGAACGAGTCGTAGGTCCACGACGATTGCACGGGGCCCGAGGGCAGGACGGGATCCAGGAAGCGGGTCATCCCGGTGAGCTGGCCCAGCCGGTCATGCGTGAACGTGGCGTGCTCCAGCCGGACGGTGCCCTTCCACGTCGAGCGCGAGAGGATCCGCCCCGTGGCCGTCTGGGTGGCGGACTTGAGGACGCCCGCCTGGGGGGAGGCGGCGGTCAGGGCCGCCGCGTCGTTGACGCTCAAGGTCTCCAGATGATCCAGGAACGAGCGGAAGTAGCAGGTCGCGATGCGCTCGGTGGCCAGGTCCGTCGTGGCGCTGTAGGCCTGCGGGCCGTTGCCGCGGACGTCGCACGACGGGGTGCCGTCCAGGTTGAAGAAGTAGGTCGTGCCGTAGGCGGTCGCCCCGTTCTGGGAGGCCGGGTAGGGGTCCGCTTCGAACAGCACCCGGCCCAGGGCGTCGTAGGTCCGGGCTCCGGTGATCAGGAGCTCCTTCGCGTAGTCAGTGCCCAGCTCCACTTCGGTGCGGCGCGAGCGGCCCAGCTCATCCAGGTACACGGTGCCGGTGCGCCCCGGCGCGCTGCCCTCGGTGCCGGGCGCGACGGGGTCGCTGAAGGTCTTGCCGACGATGCGCCGGCCCAGCGGATCCGTGCCTGAGAAGCCGTCGTAGAGGGTTGTCGACAGCACCCCGAGCGTCCCGTTGAAGGGGCGCACGGTGGAGCGCACCGGCCGCTGATGGCCATCCAGGTCGGTCCCGTACTGGGTCTGGTTGGGATCGGTCACGGTCAGCGTCGCGAGGCTGACCGGGTCGCGCGTGAAGGAGGTGGTGAGCACCGGCGTGCCGGTGGCGTCCAGCCGCTGCTCCACCAGCGCCAGCCCGAAGTCGTCGTAGGCGAGCTTCACCGTGCGGACGGCGCCGTCCTCGCGCACGCGGGTGACCGTGGAGGGGTTGCCGGCGGCGTTGTAGCTGGCGGTGTACTCGTTCACCGTGTTCAGCAGCGCGCCCGTGCCGGTGTCGCGGCGGTCGCGGCTGTGCGAGGTGAGGTGCCCCAGGGAGACGCTGCCCGAAGCCAGGCCGTCGTAGAGCCAGGACTCGGAGGTGTACGTCACATAGGGCGTCTTGTCGCAGGTCCACGAGCGCCGGCTCATGGGCGCGTGAAGCACCCGCTCGTTCGTGCCCGTGGGCGTGGCGTACTTCGTCTCCACGCAGAGGTCGTCGTCGCTGCGGTAGACGTCATTGGCATACAGGACGTTGAGCACCCGGCCGTAGTCGTCCACGTCGAGCACTTCCGAGCGGGTGACCACGTTGTTGGCGGACGGCGGCGCCGCGCTCCCGCGCCAGGCATTGGTGGCGCGCGCGTACATGAAGCCGTGCGCCGTGCAGGGGTTGTAGGTGTTGCCCACGGCGTTCCACGAGCCGAGGAAGTCGAGCGGATAGGCCAGCTCGAAGCAGTCCAGACCGGAGTTGGTGCTACCGCTTTGCGGGGTCTCTTCGTAGACCTTCGTGGCCCAGTCGTAGTGCGTGCCCCCGAGCCGGCGGGCATAGGTGGTGAGGTCGGTGGCGAGCAGTGTCCAGGGATCGAGGCTGCTGCTGGTGAGGACCGTGACGTCGCGCACCTTGCCCGCCTGGAGGTAGCGGCCGAAGCGCTCGGCCTTGGAGGCCGCGGTGAACGCGGGCAGCGGGTACGTGTCCGTGATGGTCCCGTACCCGTCGGTCTTGCCGTTGACCGTCACCGAGCGCAACGACACCGAGCGCTGGTAGCCGGGCAGGGTGAAGGTGTGGAGCGCGGAGTCGTACATCAGCTCCGCGCCGCCATACGCGTAGCGCGTCGCGGACAGCGTGCCGCCGAGCCCCTGGGTGCCGACGGTGTCCACCGACGTGACGACGATCTCGGGGAAGGGCACCTGGTGCTTCGTGGTGCCATCCTCCTTGGCGGAGCGGTAGCCCACGGTCGTCTTCGCGCCGTAACCGTTGTCCATCTGGACGATGCGGCCCGCCTCCGGCTTGCCAGGAAGGCTGCCGCCCGCGAGCTGGTAGACGTCCAGGGTGGAGCCCGTGCGGCGCACCACCTCCGGCTTGCCGTCGCCGTTGAGGTCGTAGAGGCCGCTCTGGGTGTTGGACGTGATGCCGTCGCAGCGCTCCTGCGCGCTGGAGAGCACGAAGCCGGAGCCGACGACGTCGATGTTCACCGCCGGGGCGAAGCCCGCTCCGGTGCCCACCGCCACGGTCCAGGTCGAGCCGCCGCGGGTCACGAAGTCAGGGATGCCGTCACCGGTGAGGTCGCGCAACCCGCTGACCTGGTCGGCGAAGAAGGTCGTGGCGCCGGGAGCATCCGGCTCCGGGGCGAAGCAGGTGTTGAACTGGGCGCTGGACTGGGTGGCGTAGCTTCCCGGCAGGGTCAGGGTGACGGTGCTGAAGCCGCGTCCCGTGCCGAGTGCGACGGTGGTCCGGTTCTCCACCCGGTCGACGAGGCCGTCACCGTTGACGTCGGCGAGGCCGCAGATCACCTCCTGGTTGAAGCTGCTCGTCGCCCACAGCCCGACGCCGCACGCGGTGTTCGCCTTGAGCGTGATGGGGGCGGAGAAGACCGGGGAGGCATCCTCGATGTACAGGCCGTAGAGGTTGAAGACGGCATCGACCCGGTTCGAGCTCCCGTGGAGGGGCTGCATCGTGAAGGTGCGCTGGGTGTTGATGACCTCGCCGGTGAAGGTGCCCGGGAAGGCGGGCACGGAGCCCACGACCTCGACGCGCGACGAGTTGAAGACGAGGTCCGGGAAGCCGTCGCCGTTGACGTCGTTCACCGCCCATTCGGTGTAGGTCTTCTCCGGGCTGGCGCTGAGCTCCGTGTTGGGGAAGTTCGCGCCACAGATGCCTTCCGTGAAGCCCTGCGGGTAGGACGCCCAGGCCGTGCCGCTCCAGCGCCAGCAGGCGCCGACGATGCGGTCATGGCCGCTGTAGCGGCTGGAGAGGGGCAGGTAGCCGTTGCTGAGCAGGTGCCCGGCGGCGACGAGCCGGTTGTAGAGCGGGGTGATGGCATACGCGCGGCGCTGCCACTGGACGCCGGTGGCGCCCGTGCCGGGCGTGTTGAGGTAGACGACCCACTTCCAGGGAGTCTCGGCGGCATCGACGATGTCGACGCGGCCGTCACCATTCACGTCGAGGGCCTGACGCCACACCTGGTCGATGTTGACGGCGGCGCTGCTGTTGACGAAGCGGTTCTGCGTGGCGCTCCGGGTTTCGAAGGCGCCGGTGGTGAGGACGGTGTCCGCGAGCTGGGCGTTGACGGTGCCCAGGGCGGTGGTCCCCGACGCGCCCGGGCGGTTGAGGGCCACCCAGAGCTTCGTGGTGCCGGTCTTCTGGTAGACGAGGTCGGGCAGGCCGTCACCGGTGACGTCGGTGAGGCTCTGCCAGGTCGCGGAGCCCGTCCCGGCGGCGACCGGCGGCGTGAACGTGCCGTCGCGCGACGTGCTGGCGATCTTCGTAAGGTCCGGCCCGGCGGGCAGCGGGATGGAGCCGGTCTTCTGGTACGAAAGCGTGCCATTGAGGGTCGCGCTCCCGTAGCCGAACGAAGCGACCGGCAGTGAGACGGACGCCTCCGGGGTGCCCTGGCGCCCGGACAGGCGCACCGCGCTCAGGCGCGGCTGCTTCGTGTCGGCGTCCGGCAGGTACGTGAAGGCATACGAGCGCAGCTTCTCCGGGGACCCCGTGCAGCTCGCGCGGCTGGCCACATCGAGGCTGCTCAGGATGCGAAGCCGCGTGAGCACGCGGTCGCCCAGCAGGGACAGCGACAGCGGCGCCGCGGCCGGGGCGCCGTAGTTGAGGGTGACCTCGTGCTTGAAGCAGGAGGACGTCGGGTGCTTGTTGTAGAGCACGCGGCGCAGGTCGATGGAGACGGCGCTCCCGCCCGGAACCGCGACGCTGGAGACGTCGTACTCGAGCTGGACGGCCGTGCCATCCGGGCCGGTGATGGAGCTGAGCAACCAGAGCCCGGCGCCGGAGAGCGGCGCGGGCTCGGTGAAGGTCCACGTCTTGCCCCGGCCGTCGTACATCACCCAGGTGCCGGCCTGCTCCTTGAGGACGAGGTCGGGCGCGTCGTAGCGGACGATCCAGGTCGTCCCCCTGGGAAGCAGGTCCATGGCCTGTCCCTGCAGCGACAGCGTGACCTGCTCACGGCCCGCGGGCGGAACGTCGGAGCCCATCTGGGGCTTGCGATGGGCGAACGTCAGGTCGCGCCGGACATAGGAGAGCGGGACCTCCCAGCCCAGGCCCACGGCCCCCACGCCCCGGGCCCCGGAGGAGATGGAGAGCGGGACGGACAGGTCGCCCCGCGCGGCCGGCAGGTCCAACGGGATGGAGGCTGAATACCCGCCAGACGCATTCACCGCGCCCGGCTCGGTGCCGGTGTCGGAAGCACGCCCTGCATAGTGGCCGCCCGTGGGCGCCAGCTGTGCCGCGCCCAGGCCCGGCCACACCCCTGCGACAAGAGCCACGGCGAAACACAGCCACCGGCTCCGAGACATCCCATTCATGTGTACCCCCTCAGGTACGCCCTACACGTTCGCCGTTGCCGGCGACCCCAGGGGGCTAATAAGGGAAAAACAGATTAATTGGAAGGCCCCTGCCGCGCGTCGCAATCCCTGTCATGACGCGCGGGGATGTTTCAGGGAGGCTTGAGTCAGGCAGACGGGGCGCGGGGAAGGGCCTGCACGCGGGCCAGGTCGCGCGCCAGCTCCGCCTCCCGCGCCTGTCTTTGGGCGGGGGAGGAGAAGGCGATGGCCGCCAGGGACTCCACCGCGGCGGCGGCGATGCGGTCCACGCCGTCGCGGGAGAGGACGCCCGCGTGGAACGCCTCCACCGCCGCGCCGACATACGTGTCGAAGAAGAAGAGGTGCTGCGCGCGCCACTCCTCGCGCTTGGGCTCCGGCGTCGCCACCACGTCGTGGATGAACACGGCGCGCACCGCCTGGGGCTGGGCCGCGCGCATCTTCGCGCCGAACTCCACGTCGCCCTGGCCGCTGTCGCCCACGAAGACGAAGCCGTACTCGGGGAAGAGGCGGGCGTAGCGCTCGAAGTTGTCGAACTTCTTCTGCGCGATGCGCGTGTTGCCCACGAGGTAGAAGAAGCTGCCGGACAGCATCACCGCCAGCGGGACGCCGCGCTCGCGCAGCGACTCCAGCGTGGCGTTCTCGATGAGGCCCAGTGGATCCTGCGGCCGCGCGCTCACGAAGGTGAGGTCCCCCGCGCGGCCCGGGATGATGCCCGGGCCCCGGTCCAGCTCCTGGTAGAACGCGAGCACGCCCGGGTACACCGTCTTCTTCGGGTAGCGCGGGTCCACCCAGTTGGCGAAGAACGTGTCGTCGATGTCGCTGAGGATCTTGTTCTCGCCGCTGGGCACGGCGTCCGCCTCGCGCTGGAAGTGGGCGAGCAATTCCGCGCGCAGGCCCGGGTCGTCCACGTCGGCGAACACCAGGTGCTGCAGGTCGTGGTACTCGCCGCCCCCGTCGAGCAGGTTCTTGAACGCGGTCAGCTCCCGGCCCTTGAGCGCGAG
This sequence comes from Corallococcus llansteffanensis, assembly GCF_003612055.1. GTDB lineage: Bacteria > Myxococcota > Myxococcia > Myxococcales > Myxococcaceae > Corallococcus > Corallococcus llansteffanensis. Next base: position 5,240 of record NZ_RAWB01000064.1, on the reverse strand, counting down.
GAACAGGTCGCGCAGCCGGCGTTCGGCCTGGGTGTGCGTGGCGCCCTTCTGGAGCGCGGTGGCCAGCGACGCGCGCACCGGCAGGGACAGCTCCGGGGCCCGGTGCGTGCACAGGAGGTCCAGCAGCTGCGTGTGGTGGTCGGGGCCCACCAGCCGGTCATCCACGTCCGACAGCAGGCGCACGAGGTCCACGTTGGACAGCAGGAAGTTCAGCTCCTCGCCGGTGGCGCCCTTCAGGAGGTCCAGGATGCGGCGCTCGTCGTCCCGGTCCGTGTGGCCGGTCATGTCCCTGCGCAGCGCCTGGAGCTTCGTCGTCGCGATGGACAGGTCCATGTCGCCTCCCCCGGAGCGGGCCCGGCGTGGGCCCGCGGACCGCGAAGCCTACGCGGCGCTGGCAAGGCCCGGCCAGCCCCGTGACATGCGTGGCGGTTCCTGCTTCCCTTCGCCGCATGATTTCGTCTTCCCCCTTCGTGCCCCTGGCCCTGCGATCCGACGAGGTCCACGTGTGGCTCGTCGAGCCCGAGCGCATCGACGACCCCCGGCTGCTGGCGGCCTACCTGCCCCTCTTGGACGTCGGTGAGCGCGAGCGGCAGCGGCGCTTCCACTTCGAGCGCCACCAGCGCCAGTTCCTCGTGTCCCACGCGCTGGTGCGGCTGACCCTGTCGCGCTACGCGCCCGTCGCCCCGGAGGCGTGGCGCTTCGTGCCGAACGAGTACGGGCGCCCCGCCATCGTCGGCCCGGAAGGGCAGTGGCTGCGCTTCAACCTGAGCCACACCGACGGCATGGCGCTGGTCGCGGTGGGCCGGGACGCGGACCTGGGCGCGGACATCGAGGACGCGCAGCGCAAGGGGGAGACGGTGGAGATCGCGGACCACTACTTCGCCCGCACGGAGGTGCAGGCCCTGCGCGCCCTGCCGAAGGAGCGCCAGCAGGAGCGCTTCTTCGAGTACTGGACCCTGAAGGAGGCGTACATCAAGGCGCGCGGCGCGGGCATGTCGCTGCCGTTGGATCAGTTCGCCTTCGAGCTGCTGCCGGGCCAGATGCCCCGCATCGCCTTCGACCCCCGGATGGGGGACGTGCCGGACGTGTGGCAGTTCGTGCAGCACAAGCCGTCCGAGCGCCACCAGGCAGCGGTGGCCTTCCGCCGGCCCCGGGGCGGACCGCTCACCGTGCGCTGGCAGCACACCGTGCCGCTCGCCGGGGACGCTCCGCCGCGCATCGTGACCGTCTAGCGGACGGGGGCCATCCAGCGCGTCAGGTCCTCGCGCACCGCGGCCAGCACCGGCGGCCCGTTCGTGCGGATGAAGAAGTGGCCGCCCTCGAATTGGCGGACGCGCACCTCGGCGGTGGACTCCTCGCGCCAGTGCTCCATCTGGTCCATGCCCACGTGCTTGTCCGCCTTGCCGCCGTACACGGACAGCGGGATGTCCAGGGGCGAGGCGTCCGCGCCGTTCTTCGACCAGGCCAGGCCGAAGTCCGCGCGAAGCGTGGGGAGGATGAGCTCCAGCAGCTCCTTGTGCTGGAGGACCTCCTCGGGCGTGCCGTCGTAGTCGCGCAGCTTCGCGATGAAGCCCGGATCATCCAGCTCGTGGATGGGCTCCCGCTCGTTGTGGGACGGCGGCGGCGCCGCGGCCGCGATGAAGCCCAGCGGCCGGGGTCCCCCCTGGCTGCGCAGCCTGCGGCAGATCTCCAGGCTGATGCGCGCCCCCATGCTGTAGCCGAACAGGGCGAAGGGCCGGTCCATCAGCGGCGTCAGCACCGGCATCAGCACGTCCAGCAGCGCCGGCAGCGACTTGTAGGCGGGCTCCATCAGGCGCCGCTCGCGGCCGGGCAGCTGCACCGCGCACAGCTCCACGCCCGTGGGCAGCGCGTTCGCCCAGGGCGTGTAGATGGCCGCGCTCCCGCCGGCGAACGGCAGGCAGAACAGGCGCAGCCGCGGCTCCGGCAGCGGCTTGCGGGAGGGAAACCAGCGATCAAGGACAGGTGGAGTCGGGGTGGTCGCCATGGGGCGCCCGTCTATACCATGCGCCGCTCCCACGGAACGCCTTCCCGCACGCAGGGTGGGGGCTCGTTCGCCACTCGTGGAGCACCTGGGGAGCACCTGGGAGCACCGGGTGGGAGACAGCCATCCTGACGGGTGGGGTGGCCATGTTTCATGGCCCGCTCCCGCATGTCGCATCCGGCGTGTCTCACCCGGCGCGCACCGGAAAACTTTCATGGCCACGGTTGGGCGGAAACCCGGTTGTGCTACCTTCCGCGCCCGTGAGCTACGAGCTTTCACATCTTGAGGCGCTGGAAGCCGAGTCCATCTTCATCATCCGGGAAGTCGCGGCGGAGCTGGACCGGCCCGTGCTGCTCTTCTCCGGTGGGAAGGACTCCGCGGTGATGTTGCACCTGGCGGTGAAGGCCTTCTGGCCGGCGCCGCTGCCGTTTCCGCTGATGCACGTGGACACGGGGCACAACTTCCCGGAGGTCATCCAGTATCGCGACCAACGCGTGGCGGAGCTGGGGGCGCGGCTCATCGTCGCGTCCGTGCAGGAGGCCATCGACGCGGGGCGGGTGACGGAGGAGAAGGGCCCGCGCGCGTCGCGCAACCGCCTGCAGACGCAGCCGCTCCTGGAGGCCATCGAGAAGAATGGCTTCAACGCCGTCTTCGGCGGCGCGCGGCGCGACGAGGAGAAGGCCCGCGCGAAGGAGCGCGTGTATTCCTTCCGCGACGAGTTCGGCCAGTGGGATCCGAAGAACCAGCGGCCGGAGCTGTGGGGCCTGTACAACGGCCGCCACCGCCGGGGTGAGCACCTGCGCGTCTTCCCGCTGTCCAACTGGACCGAGCTGGACATCTGGCAGTACATCGGCCGGGAGAACGTGGCGCTGCCGTCCATCTACTACACGCACCGGCGCGAGGTGTTCCGCCGCGACGGGATGCTGATGGCGTGGTCGCCGTTCCTGCAGACGATGCCCGGCGAGCAGGTGACGACGGAGACGGTGCGCTTCCGCACCGTGGGCGACATGACGTGCACCGCGTGCGTGGAGTCCACCGCGGCGACGGTGGAGCAGGTCATCGCGGAGGTGACCGCGTCGCGCGTCACCGAGCGCGGGGCCAGCCGCACGGATGACAAGTTCAGTGATACGGCGATGGAAGACCGCAAGCGCGAGGGATACTTCTAGTGGAACTGCTGAGATTCGCGACCGCGGGCTCCGTGGATGACGGCAAGAGCACCCTCATCGGGCGGCTGCTGTTCGACACGAAGTCCATCCTCGAGGACCAGCTCGCCGCCGTGGAGCGCACCAGCCACGCGCGCGGCGACGAGTACGTCAACCTGGCGCTGCTCCTGGACGGGCTCAAGGCCGAGCGCGAGCAGGGCATCACCATCGACGTGGCGTACCGCTACTTCTCCACGGTGAAGCGCAAGTTCATCATCGCGGACACGCCGGGGCATCTTCAGTACACGCGCAACATGGTGACGGGCGCGTCCACGGCGGACCTGGCGCTCATCCTGGTGGACGCGCGCAAGGGCGTGCTGGAGCAGACGCGGCGGCACGCGTTCATCGCGTCGCTGTTGCGCGTGCCGCACCTGGTGCTGTGTGTGAACAAGATGGACCTGGTGGACTACGACCAGGGCGTCTTCGACCGCATCCGCGAGGAGTTCCGCCAGTTCTCCATGAAGCTGGACGTGTCGGACCTGTCGTTCATCCCCATCTCCGCGCTGGGCGGGGACAACGTGGTGACGCGCTCGGAGAAGATGCCCTGGTACCAGGGCCCCACGCTCCTGCACCACCTGGAGAACGTGCACATCGCGTCCGACCGCGACCTCATCCACCTGCGCTTCCCCGTGCAGGGCGTCATCCGGCCCGCGTCCGCGAAGAAGTTCCACGACTACCGCGCGTACTCGGGCCAGATCCTGGGCGGCGTGATGCGCCCGGGCGACGAGGTGATGGTGATGCCGTCCGGCTTCACCACCCGCATCAAGTCGCTGGAGCTGGCCGGCAAGCCGGTGACGGAGGCGTTCCCGCCCATGTCGGTGAACGTGTCGCTGGAGGAGGAGCTGGACATCAGCCGCGGCGACATGCTGTGCCGGCCGGGCAACCCGCCCACCGCGAGTCAGGACATCGACGCGATGGTGTGCTGGCTGTCGGACCAGACGGTGCTCAACACCGGGGCGCGGCTGGCCATCAAGCACACCACCCGCATGGCGCGCGCGATGGTGAAGCAGCTGCACTACCGGCTGGACGTCAACACGCTGCACCGCGACGAAGAGAGCACCGGCCTGAAGCTCAACGAGGTGGGTCGCGTGACGCTGCGCACGACGGTGCCGCTCTTCTTCGACGAGTACCGCCGCAACCGCAGCACCGGCAGCTTCATCCTCATCGACGAAAGCACCAACGCCACCGTGGGCGCCGGGATGATCAACGGCCCGGCCGTGGAGAGGTAGAGCGACGATGCAACAGCGCCCGGGCTTCATCCTCTGGTTCACCGGCATGTCCGGCGCGGGCAAGAGCACGCTGTCCGCCGAGGTGGTGCGACACCTGGCGCCCGTGCAGCGCGTGGAGCTGCTCGACGGGGACGAGGTGCGCACGTACCTGTCCCGCGGCCTGGGCTTCACCCGCGCGGACCGCGAGGAGAACGTCCGCCGCATCGGCTACGTGGCGCGGGTGCTGGCGAAGCACGAGGTGGGCGTCATCACCGCCGCCATCTCCCCGTACAAGAGCTCGCGGGACGAGGTGCGAGCCCTGGCCACCCAGGCCGGCATCCCCTTCCTGGAGGTGTACGTCCAGGCAAGCCTGGAGGCCCTCGTCGCCCGGGACGTGAAGGGGCTCTACAAGAAGGCCCTGGCGGGAGAGATCCCCCACTTCACCGGGGTGTCGGATCCCTACGAACCGCCTGAAGCACCTGAAATCATTGTCCGTTCCGACGCGGAGACGGTCGAAGCGGGGCTCGAGCGCATCCTCGACACGCTGCGCGACAGGGGCTTGCTCGCCTCCGCGGCGAGCGCCGCCTGACGCAGCCGCACCGCGAATATCCAGCGGGTCTGGAGGGTCGAGAAAGCAGGCGCCGGCTGCGCCTGGATCGTCTATCCTCCGCGCCAATTCGAAGTCTCCGGGACAGGACCTCCATTCATGTATTTCGATGATATCGAGTACGTTGAGCTCTGCGTCGCGGACGCGGTGGCTGCCTCCGGTTTCTACACGGGCAGCCTCGGCTTCACGCGCGTGGCGGAGGGGGGCCCGGAGACGGGGCT
>NZ_RAWB01000649.1 GCF_003612055.1 Corallococcus llansteffanensis | reverse complement strand
CTCCTCTTCCTCCGCCTACGTCCCTCCCCGCACCCCCACCGAGGAACTCCTCACCCAGGTATTCGCCGAGGTGCTGGGGATGGAGCGCGTCGGCATCCGGGACAACTTCTTCGCGCTGGGCGGCCACTCCCTGCTGGCCGTGCGCCTCATGGCCCTGCTGCGGGAGCGGACCGGTCGCGCGCTGCCCCTGTCCGCGCTCTTCCAGGGCGCCACCGTCGAACAGCTCGCCGACCGGATGGAGCCGTCGTCGGAGGCCGCGCCGCGCACGCCCAACATCGCGCGGCTCGACACCGGCGACTCCCAGCGCCGGCCACTGTTCCTCGTCCACGGCGGTGGCGGCGGCGTGCTCAGCTACGCCGACCTCGTCCGCCACCTGGGCAATGACCGGCCCATCCACGGCTTCTTCGCCCCCGGACTGGAGGGTGGAGAGCTGCCGCCCGGGTCCATGGAGTCCCTGGCCCGCATCTACGTGGATCAGATGCGCGACGTGCAGCCCCACGGCCCCTACCGACTCGCGGGCTGGTCCCTCGGCGGACTCGTGGCGTACGAGATGGCGCGCCAGCTCCAGGCCCAGGGCGAGCTAGTCGAGCTGCTCGCGCTGATCGACAGCATCGCTCCCTCGGGCCAGCCGGAGCCCGAGCCGCCGCCGCTGGTGCGCCTGGCGGGCTTCGCCCGCATGGTCGGACTGCCCCTGAAGGACGCTCCGGCGGAGGCGCTGGAGGAGCTGAACGGCACGCACGGACCGGAGCTGCTCACGCGGATGCTGGACGTGGTGCGCCAGCTCCCCGCCGCGGGAGGCCTGGAGCCCGCCCAGATCGAGCGCCTCTTCGCCGTCCACGAGCGCCTGTCCGAAGCGCATCGCGGCTACGTGCCTCCCAGCCTCTACGGAGGCTCCGCCGACTTCTTCCAGGCGGCCTCGCACGCGAGCGCGCCCACGCGGGACGCACACAAGCCCTGGACGGAGTGGATCACGGGCGACGTGGCCGTGTCCGAGGTGCCCGGCGATCACCTCACCCTGCTGCAGGCGCCGAACGTCGCCACCCTGGCGGAGAAGCTCTCGGAGCGGCTGCGCGAACTCGAAGCCCGCGAGCAGTAGGCGTCTCGGGCTCCGGCTCCAAGCGCTCGCTCTGGAACCGGAGCCTTCACGGGCTCCGGGCCCCCGGTCGCGAGGTCTGGCGGAATCCGGGGAAGACGGGAGCCGTACTGTTCGCCAGTGTCCGGGGTGTTCTACACAGCGGGCGCCTTCACGCTGTGTCCACCGGGTCCGGGAGGCTCCCCACCCCACGAAGCACTTCGTCGAACGTCTACCTGGACATCAGCGGCTACCAGAGCACGCTGCGGGCGGACGGCGCGGCGACGGTGGTGAAGAAGGCCGTCTCGCGCGGCATCAACCACAAGGTCCTCTTCGGGACGGACTGGCCGGTGCTGCGGCTGAAGGACACCCAGGAGGGCTTCGTGACGGCCGTCACCGCCGACGACTCCCCCCTGAGCGACCTGAACGCAACCTCGTCCTCTTCGGGAACATCGAGCGCCTGCGCTCCACCGCCGTCGTGCGCTGACCGTTCCCGTCCTGAGGGGCGTGGTGCCTAGCCGCGGGCGCGCTGTGGAACGGCCCGCTCGCGGAAGAACTGGAGCGTCTGGCGGAGGCCCTCGGCGAGCTGCACCTTCGGCTCCCAGCCCAGCACCTTCTTCGCGAGCGACGCGTCGATGCAGGAGCGCATCTGCTCGCCCGGCTTGCCCGGCGCGTGCGTGACCTGAGGCGCGCTGCCGCCCGCCTGCGCGATGAGCTCGTAGAGGCGGTTGATGTCCGTCTCCACGCCGGTGCCGATGTTGGCGGCGCCCACGTAGTCGCTCTGGAAGGCCAGGTAGTTGGCGCGCGCCACGTCCGGACCGAAGACGAAGTCACGCGTCTGCTTGCCCTCGCCGAAGATGGTGCAGCCCTGCCCCGCGATGACGCGCTGGCTGAAGATGGCCACCACGCCCGCCTCGCCGTGCGGGTTCTGCCGGGGGCCGTACACGTTGGCGTACCGGAGGGCGACGTAGGGCACGCCGTACTGGGCGCGGTAGTAGCCCAGGTACAGCTCGCCCGCCGCCTTGGAGACGCCATAGGGCGACACCGGCCGCGTGGGGTGGCCTTCCGTGGCGGGGAAGAAGTCCTGCTCGCCGTAGATGGCGCCGCCGGTGGAGCTGAAGATGACCTTCTTCACGCCGCTGTGACGCGCGGCCTCCAGCAGGTTGAGCATGCCGCGGATGTTCACGTCCGCGTCGAAGCCGGGGTCGTCCACGCTGCGGCGGACGTCCATCTGGGCGGCCAGGTGGCAGAGGACCTGGGGCTTCTCCGCGCGGATGAGCTCCGCGGCCTCGCGGCTGCGGATGTCGTGCACGGCCAGGCGCACGCGCGGATCCAGGTTCTCCTTCTTGCCGCCCGACAGGTCGTCCAGCGCGATGACCTCGTGGCCATTGCGCAGGAACTCATCGCACACGTGCGAACCAATGAAGCCCGCTCCGCCCGTTACCAGGACTTTCACGCCGTTCTCCCCAGGGCCGGCCCGCCCACGGGGGCCGGGCCGTCCAAACCGTCGCGCTCACTCGCGCGCGGCCAACCTAAGCTCCAGGGGGACGCCCGGCAACCTCTCGGAAGTACGCGATGGTCTCCCGCAGACCCTCTTCCAGGGAAACCTTCGGCTCCCAGCCCAGCAGGGTGCGCGCGCGGGTGATGTCCGGCTGACGCTGCTTCGGATCATCCTTGGGCAGCGGCTGGTAGACGATCTGCCTACCTCCACCCGCCGCCTCGCGCACGGCCTCCGCGAACTGCTTGATGGTCATCTCGCGCGGGTTGCCGATGTTCACCGGGCCCCGGACGTCCGACAGCACCAGCCGGACGAGGCCGTCCACCAGGTCCTTCACGTAGCAGAACGAGCGCGTCTGGCTGCCGTCACCGAAGACGCTGAAGTCCTCGCCCTTGAGCGCCTGGCCCACGAAGGCGGGCACCACGCGGCCGTCGTTGAGGCGCATGCGCGGGCCGTAGGTGTTGAAGATGCGCACGATGCGGACGTTGACGCCCCGGCTGCGCTCGTAGGCGGCGCTGATGGCCTCCGAGTAGCGCTTGGCCTCGTCGTAGACGGAGCGCGGCCCGATGGGGTTCACGTTGCCCCAGTAATCCTCCTTCTGGGGGTGCACCAGCGGATCGCCGTAGACCTCCGACGTGGAGGCCATGAGGAACACGGCCTTCTTCTTCTCCGCCAGCTTCAGCGCGTTCTCCGTGCCGATGGAGCCCACGCGCAGCGTCTCCAGGGGGAGGTTCGCGTAGTCGATGGGCGACGCGGGCGACGCCATGTTGAAGACGAAGTCCACCGGGCCCTCCACCTCCAGGCCGTCGATGATGTCCTGCTTCACGTAGCGGAAGCCCGCGCGCGGCTTGAGCGTGCGCACGTTCTCTTCATTGCCGGTGATCAGGTTGTCCACGGCGAGGACGGCTTCGGCGCCGTCATCCAGCAGCCGCTCACACAGGTGCGAGCCCACGAATCCGGCCCCACCCAGCACCACCGCCCGCTTGCCACGCATGCTCGTCACGTCACGCCTCGTTCTTCAGGAGAGTTCGTCGAAGGTCGACTGGCCCGGCAGCTGCGCCTTGTACTTCTCCAGCACCAGGTCGATGCCCTGCCGGATGTACTCGGCCACGGGCACCTTCGTCTTCTGGTTCAGCGCCTTGAGCAGTTCGTTCTGCTCCGGAGTGATGTAGATGGTGGTGCTGACTTTCTTTCGGGCCATGGCGATACGTGAAAATATATGGAATGACGTGGCCTGCGAAAGCACGGAGTGCGAACGGCGCGAACAAGGCGCCCTGCCCGCCCGGGAGGCATCGTGATTCCTAGCAACCGCCTGTTTTTCCTGGGCTTCCTCGCGCTCAGCCCGCTGTCCGCCTGCAAGACGTCGCAGTCCTCGGAGACCCCTGACGCGGTGCGCAAGCGTCCGGAGGCGGAGGCCATCCGGGGAAAGCCGGCCGCCGGGGAGACCGTCACGGAGCTGGACGCGAACGGCGACGGGCGCACGGACGTGTGGGAGTTCCGGCTGAAGGACGTCGTGACGCGCAAGGAGCTGGACCTGAACTGGGACGGCCGCGTGGACGTCACGCAGTTCATGGATCCGCAGGGCGCGAAGGTCCGCGAGGTGATGGACCTGGACTACGACGGCAAGGTGGACGCCACGTACTCCTACACCGAGGGCAAGCGCACCAAGGGCGAGCGCGACCTGGACGGCGACGGACGGCCGGACTCGTGGCTGTACTACGAGAACGACACGCTCGTGCGCAAGGAGCGCGACGCCAACCACGACGGCCGCGTGGACTACTGGGAGTACTGGGAGGGCGGTCAGGTGGACCGCATTGGCGAGGACCTGGACGGTGACGGCACCGTGGACCAGTGGACCCGCAACCCCACGGGGAAGCCTGCTGCCCCGTGAGGGGGTGACGGCGGACGGCTAGGCCTTGCTGGTGCCGGCGCGGCCGTAGGAGTCCTCCAGCCGCACGACGTCGTCCAGCTCGGGGGTGCTGACCTCGAGGATGTCGCAGTCGGTGATGGCGACCATGCGGTGCTTGGTCAGCGGCTTGATGTGGTAGCTCTCACCGGGGTTCATCTCCTTCTCGATGAGGCCCTGGCCTTCGTCGACCACGAAGAGCAGCTTGCCGCTCTGGACGTGGATGGTCTCGTCCTTGCGGTTGTGGAACTGGAGGCTGAGCTTGTGCCCGGCCTTCACGTGCAGGAGCTTGCCCACGTAGCGCTCCGTGTGGGCCCAGATCAGCTCGTGGCCCCAGGGCTTCTCCACCCGCTTCGTCGTCGTCATGGTGCTTCTTCTCTTCCTTGCCCAGCGCTAGTTCGTGCCGGCCACGTAGGCGTCGAGCTGGGTTTCGCGCTTGAAGTCCGTCAGGTACCGACCGGCCGCCTCCTTCGAGGCGAAGCTGCCCATCCGGACGCGGTACCAGGTGCCCTTGCCGGGCACTTCCGCCGCCAGGATATACGGGGCATAGCCTCGGTCGCGCAACCGGGCGGCGAAGCGGTCGGCGTCCGGACGGCTCTGGAAGGCGGAGAGCTGGAGCGTGAACGCCCCGCCCTTCACGGCCTCCGCGGGGCGCGGGGGGGCCGCGGGCAGCTGCTGGGCTCGGGCGATGGCTTCCTTCATGCCCCCGTCACGCGCGGCGGTGC
>NZ_RAWB01000648.1 GCF_003612055.1 Corallococcus llansteffanensis | reverse complement strand
GGCCACGAACCCACGCCCGCGGCCCGCGGTGAAGAGCCCGGGCCCACCGTGCGCATCACCAACATGCGCCGGCCCGAACCGGTGGGCCCTCCGGAGCCACCTCCGCCCGGTGACGAGGACGCGGACGAACGCCTGTTCCCCGAGGAGGGGTCCGCCGAAGGCTGTGCCTCCGGCGAGTGCCTGCCCCCCGCCGAGCCCGTGGCTCAGGCTCCCGAACCGGAAGCCGCCGAGCCCGAACCCGAACCGCCTCCCGCCGTGGCCCCCCTGGCCGCTGGCCGCGACAACCCCAACCGCTCCCTGCCCGAGCGCTGGCGTACCGCCGTGGAGAGCGTGAAGGCCACGTCCGTGCGCCACGGCACGGCGCTCGCCAACGGTCGCCTCCAGTCCATGAAGGCGGGCGAAATCGTCCTCGGCTTCCCGCCCTCCGCCGCCTTCCACAAGGCCGCCGTGACGGCCGCCGCGGGCAAGGCCACCGTTGACGCCGCCCTGGCCGCGCACTTCGGCCGGCCCGTGAAGCTCACCATCCAGGACGTGGCCCAAGCCCAGGAAGCCCATGGCCTGGGGCTGAGCATCTCCGAACAGGACTCCCACAGCCGCGCCACCCACGAGAAGACCACCGAGGGAAAGGTGCGCAGCCACGCGTCCGTGCGGGCCATCCTCAAGATGCTGGGCGGCGAAATCGAACACATTCAGGTGTACGAGCCCGAGCGGCCACCGGCCGTCCTCACGGACGTCCCCACCACTCCTGAGGACTGACAACGCCCCCGGGCAACGCTAGGGTGCGCCGCAACGTCCCTGCTCCGAGCGGCGCCATGACGGCCCGCGCTCCCACGACCGGGGACCGAGGAAGCACATGCCCGGCATCGACCTGAACTACTTCATCCGGCAGGCGAACAAGCTCACCGAGAAGATCGAGGAGCGGAAGAAGGAGCTGGCGGAAGAGACCGTCGAGGCGAAGTCCGGCGAGGGCCGCGTGACGGTCGTCGCCAACTGCGTGCAGGAGATCCGCAGCATCAAGATCGACAAGAGCGCCATCGACCCCAACGACCCCGGGATGCTCGAGGACCTCGTCACCGCCGCCGTGAACGCTGCCCTGGCGAACAGCCGTCAGCACATGCAGAGCGAGCTGGCGAAGATTTCGGGCGGCATCAAGATCCCCGGCATTAACTAATACCGGATGACCCCCGATCCGCTGAACCGCCTGGTCGCCCAGCTCGCGAAGCTGCCGGGCATTGGCGAAAAAACGGCCCAGCGCCTCGCCTTCCACATCCTGCGGGCGCCGGGCGAGTACGCCGTCGACCTCTCCCTCGCCATCCGCGAGGTGAAGGAGAAGGTGCACCTGTGCGTGCGCTGCTTCTGCCTCACCGACTCGGAGCTGTGCGGCTTCTGCCGCGACTCGCGCCGCGATGAGCGCTCGCTGTGCGTCGTGGAGACGTACTCCGACCTGATGGCGCTGGAGCGCACCCGCGAGTTCAAGGGCCGCTACCACGTGCTGCACGGCGTGCTGTCCCCGCTGGAAGGCGTGGGCCCGGAGCAGCTGCGCATCAAGGAACTGCTGGAGCGCCTCAACGACAGCCGGGTGGAGGAGATCATCCTCGCCACCAACCCGGACATCGAAGGCGAGGCCACCGCCCTCTACCTCACGCGCCTGCTCAAGCCCATTGGCCTGCGCGTCACGCGGCTTGCCCAGGGGCTGCCCATGGGCGGCGACCTGGAGTTCGCCGACCAGGCCACGCTCGCCAAGGCGCTGTCCGCCCGCCGCGACCTGTAGCGGCGGAAGACGGCCCCCGGACTCCGGACTCCGGGCCTGGGCGCTACTGCGTCACCTTCCACGAGAACGGCATCAGCACGGTGACTTCCTGGTCGCGGTGCGCCGGGAAGCGCAGGCGCTGGGCCTGGACCTCCAGGCAGCGGCCCACGTCCGTGGAGGCCAGGGGCCCCCGGGTGCCCGCGCGCACCTTGCCCGACGACACGATGGTGAGCTGCACCTGCACCTCGCCCGCGGTCGACGGCAGGTCGGACTTGTAGCGCTCGAAGCAGCCGGTGATCTTCGAGCGGCCGTTCGACACCACGCGCTGGATGTCCTCGATGCCCAGCGACACCCGCTCCTTCGTCACACGCCCCGCCGGCTTGTGCGGGGCCTCTGGCTCCGGCCCGTCTTCCGTCGTCGGGGGAACGTCCGTCACGGACGTGGCCACCGTGCCTCCACCCGGCGGGGAGGGCTCATCCACCGGTGCCTTGTCCGTTCCGGAAGCCGGAGCCTGCGTGCCCACCGGCGCGACGGGAACCTCCGGCGCCACCTTCGTCACGACCGGCGGCGACGGCAGCTGGGTCACCGCCGTGGACGTGGGCCGCGAGACGACGAACGCCGCGCCCGCGAGCACCAGCCCCACCCCGCCCACGACGCCCATGAGCCAGCGACGGGACGCGGGCCGTGACGGGGAAGCACCCTCCACCACCGCGGGCGAGGGGGCCGCGTGCGGCGCGGAGGCCCCCGGCCTGCCGTGCACGGTGACGGGGCTCATGCCCGTTCCACTCACGCGCGCGGACTGGCCATAGGCGCTCGTGCCCGAGCCCGGCACGGACGGCACCACCGCCGCGAACTCGGGGTCCGAGGGACGCGCGGCCGTGAGCGTGGCCAGCGTCGGGATGCGCGTCTTCTCCGTATAGCGCTCCTCGCCAAAGTGATTGCGCAAGAAGGACCCGAGCGACGGCGCGCCGGCCACACCTCCCGGGAGGGTCGCGGCGAAGGACTCCAGGGCGTCCGCGAAGTCGTCCGCGGTCGCGTACCGGTCCTCCTGCTTGAAGGCCATCGCCTTCAAGATGATGGCCTCCATGCCCTCGGGCAGGTCCGGTCTCAGGGCGCGCGGCTTCTCGAACTCGCCCTGCAGCAGCGCGTTGAGCACCGCCAGGTCGTTCTCACGCGAGAAGGGCCGCACGTGCGTGACGGCCTCGTAGAGGCTGACCCCCAGCGAGAACACGTCCGCGCGGTGGTCGACCTCCTTGCCCTGCGCCTGCTCCGGCGCCATGTAGATGTACTTGCCCTTCACCACGCCGGTGCGCGTCTGCACCAGGCGCGACTCGGCCTTGGCGATGCCGAAGTCCAACACCTTCACCTGGCCCTGGTACGTCACGTACAGGTTGGAGGGCGACACGTCCCGGTGCACCACGTGCAACGGCTGGCCCTGCTCGTTGGTGAAGGTGTGCGCGAAGTGCAGCCCGCGCGCCGCGTCGATGAGCACCCGCGCCACCACCGGCAGCGGCACGTACTGGCGCCGCCGGCCCGCGAGCCTCAGCGTCGTGGAGAAGTCCTCGCCCGCGAGGTACTCCATGCAGATGTAGTAGCAGCCCTCGGTGAAGCCCAGCTCGTGGATCTGGATGATGTGCGGATGCGACAGCTTCGCCGCGAGCCGCGCCTCGTCGCGGAACATCTCCACGAAGTCGGGGATGGCGGACAGCGCCGGCAACATCCGCTTGAGCACCACGTTGCGCTCGAAGCCGTCCGCGCCCAGCAGCTTGGCGAGGAAGATCTCCGCCATGCCTCCCTCGGCCAGCTTGCGCACGAGGACGTACTGGCCGTAGGGCTGCAGGAGCGGCGCCGCCGAGGCACCGGCGGGATCCGGAATGGGAACGGTGGGCTGGGGGGGTGCCATTGCCTCAAGGCCCTCGCGTTTTCAGGGTGCGCACCGTGAGTACGTCCGGGGCACCGGGACGCGTCATCTTAAACACCAGCAGGGGGGGCATTCCCATGGGGGCCACCCAGGTATCGAAGCGGTGCTTGCTGTCCAGGGGCACGTCCCGTCCGTTGATGGACAGGCGAGCGTTCACGGGCGCGACCCCCGCTGCCCGCACCTTCTCCGCCATGGGCGCCCCCTGACGCGGGCTGTCCACGACGAGCCCCACCACCGAGTTGTCGTAGACGAGCTCCAGCTTGTTCATCCGGCCCCCTTTGAGGGCCGCCCCCGCCTGCGACAGCGGCGTGACGGACCACAGGTAGCTGCCCTCGCCCAGCGCCCCCGCCTCCAGCGCCGCGCGCGTCTCCGCCACCGTGCGCTGCGCCACCGGCGTCGTCAGCGCGCCCGCCTTGTACACCGCCACGCGATAGGTACGGGCCTGCGGTTCCGCGCCATAGCTGAAGGTCACCGCCGGGGGCTTGTCCTGGTAGAAGATGGTCGTCTTCTCCGGCCCCTCCGGCACCACGTTGCGCACCCGCGCGAGGGCGCTCGTCGGCGACTCGGGGGCGAAGAGGGCGCTGCCGGCGGCCACCTGCGTGCCGTCCTCCTTGCGCACCCGCCAGTACAGCGTGCCCCGCGCCGGCGCCGACACGTTGACCGACGCGCGGTGCACCCGGCCCCACAGCACCCGGCGCGTGAAGGCGGAGTCCAGCGCCGCCTCCACCACCGCGTCGCCCTCGCCCTCCCAGGTGAGCGCCACCTCCGCGAGCCCCCGGTGGTACACCCGCGCGCCGTCGCCCGGCCCCACCGACACCGCGGCCGCGTCCAGCGGCTCCACCTTCGCCGTGCCGTCGTTCTGCACCGTGGCGCGCTCACCCGCGCGCAGCGCCTGCCGCGTGGCCCCCCGCGTGAGCGTCACGTCGCCCGTGTGCGCCGCCACGAGGAAGCCGGAGCCGGTGCGGCGGATTTCGAGCTTCGCCGCGCCCCCGCCCTCCAGCGTCAGCTCCGGCAGCACCACGCGGCTGGTGCGCCCGGTGGCGAGCTGCACGGCCAGCATGCCCTGCAGCAGGTTGACGCGCGCCTCGTCGGTGACGCCCTGCTGCCCCGCCCCCTCCAGCACCGCCTCCGCGCCAGGGGACAACGTCAACAGCGAGCCGCTGTCCTTGAGCGACAGCACCGCATCGCCGCCCTTCGCGCGCACGCCGTCGCCAAAGGCGAGCACCTCGCCCTCGCGGCGCACCTTGCGCCATTTCCCCGACGCCTTCGACTTCACCTCCGCGTCGCCGGATCCGGCGCGCACCGTCACCGCGATGGGCGCCAGCTCCACGACGCGCGGGCCCGCGGGCACCACCTCCGCGCGGTCGCGGGTCAGGTCCACCGCGTCGCCCTCGGCCGCGCGCAGCGTGCGCCCATCCTTGGAGACGAGCTCGATGGCGCCCAGCTTCACCTCCACGCGCGCGGAGTCCTCGTCCACCGCGACCTGCACCTCGGACGGCTCCGAGCCCACGCGCGTGAGGCCGAAGGGCGTGAGGATGT
>NZ_RAWB01000647.1 GCF_003612055.1 Corallococcus llansteffanensis | reverse complement strand
CTCCCGGCCGGAGCCGGACGTGCCGAGGGGGGCGGCGCGGCCTTGCGCGCACCCGGCGGAGGCGGCAGCACGGCGGACGGGCGCGGCGGCGGCGCCGTCAACCGCACGGGACGTTCGATGAGGCCGCGCAGGGCCAGCCGCTCCAGGTCCATGACGATGTCGGTGCGTCCGCCATCGCCGCGCGCCGTCGGCCGCGAGCGCTCCTCGCGCACCCACTTCGCCAGCAGGTGACCGAACTCCCCGCGGTGCTTCTCCAGCATGCGCGCGGCGAACTCCGGGGACTGCGCCACGCACGCGCGCGCCAGCCGCTGCACGCCCGCGCTCCGGATGGCGCCAGCGAGCCGGCTGAACCCCTCGTGGAGGGTGATCTGCGCGCGCGCGTCCTCCTCGGGCAGCTTGCGCGGCGCATTGGCCGCCACGGACTTGCTCGCGAGCTGGAGCAGGTCCGGCGGCAGGGACTCCATGAGGCCCGCCAGTTCTGCTTCGGGGAGCCCCGCCAGGGCTGGACCGAGCACGCGCGCGCCCAACCGGTCACTCACCGTGAGCAGCTCACGCGTCTGGAGCATCAGCACGTCCGCGAACTTGAAGCCCGCGGACTGGCCGGCGACCTCGCGCGCCAGCGCCTCCTCCAGCTTCCAGCGGATGATGTCCAGGACCTGCGGGCGCACCTCGCGGGTGAGCTTCACGCGCGAGGGCGGCAGGTGGCCGCGCACCGCGTCCGCCATGGAGCCGGGCAGCGCGCGCAGCGTGACTTCCATCAGCGCGCCGCGCTCGCGCTGGAGCAGGGCCGCCAGCCGCTCCGGATCCGCGGTCCACAGCTGCCCGCGCCGGTCCTTCATCAGGCGCTTCAGCTCCTGCACTACGGCGGGCAGGCGCTTCTCACGCGGAATCTGGAGGATCTCCTGCGCGCGGTGCCGCAGGAGCGCGGCCTCCTCCTCGGGCAGGTGCTCCAGCGCGGCCAGGCTCTCCTGGCCACCGAAGGTGACCGCGGTGAGGAGCATCATGGTCTGGCGCTTGCTGAGCGAGGTGAAGAATGAATCCAACGGTCACCTCGCGGGCCCCCACAAGTGGCCCGCTGAAGATAGAAGGCGCGTCCCCGGCCTGGAGGACGCGTCCCGCGGTCCGCCCCAGGAGGGCCGCGGGGGGCGACGTCAGGACTCCCGACCACCCCGGGCGCGCGCGGGACGCGCCGCCGCGGCGGCACCCCCACCCGAGCCGCGCATGAACGTCCACGCGGTGAGGCCCATCATCGCCAGGATGAGCGCGAACGCGCCGCCGAGGATGACCTTGAACGTCCCCGCGCTGGCGGCCGTCATGCGCACGCCGAGCACGTCCTGCATGCGGCTGCCCTCGGTGGTCTCCGCCGAGGGGGCCAGGGCCTCCGTCATCAGCACGGTGACGGCCTCCGGCTTGAGCTCCGCGACGGAGCTGGCGACGAACTGCTTCACCGCCTCCTGGGAGATGGGCGGCTTGCCGGCCTCGAGCGTGCGGTACTTGATGAACACCGAGGCCGACGGCATCGGCTTGTTCTCCGGCTGCGACAGGTCGTTGTTCTCCGGCACCATCACGATGGCGCGCGCTTCCAGCACGCCGTCAATCTGGTTGAGCGCGTTGGAGACCTCGCCGGCCATCGCCTTGAGGAGCATGGCGCGCTCCTCCGTGGCCGTGGGCACCATGCTGCCCTTGGCGAAGTGGGACAGGCCCTTCTCCACCGGGCGCGGCAGCGAGTTGCGCTTCAGGAGCTCCGCGGCCTGCGCGGCGTCGCCCTTGGGGACGACGATGGTGAAGCGCACTTCATTGCCACCTTCCGCCTTCTCCTTCTTGGCGTTGATGCCGTTCTTGCTGAGCAGCACGTAGATTTCATTGGCATCCGCCTCGGTCAGCTCGTGCTGCAGCTCGATGGAGCAGCCGGTGAGGAGCAGCAGGGCGAGGAGCGGGGCGGCGAAGGCGGGCGTTCGGCGAGTCATGGGCGGAAGGTAGCTTAACAGGGCCCTTGCAAAACGCGGAAGGGCGCCCCCTCCCGACCTGGGAGGGACCGCCCTTCGCATGCCGCCATGGCCCGGCGGGTGGGACTTCAGACCTGGGTCTTGACGACGTCCTTCAGGCCGCTGGTGGCCTTCTCGACGACCTTCGACGTCAGGTCCAGCTCCTGCGAGTACTTGTACATGGACGCCTGGAGGCCCAGCATCTCCGCGTTGGACATGTTCTTCCCGGAGCTGGCCTCCTTGATGAGCTTGTCCATGCTGATCTGCCCCTTCTCCAGGCCGGAGACGAGGTCGGACACCATGCCGCCCGACTTGCCCGTCTTGGCGGCCTCGGCCTTGGCGTCCACGGGCTCCGCGCCCTTGGTCGTCGCCGGCTGCTGGGCGGCGTTGCTGACCTTGTTCAGGCCGGCCTTCTCCGTCTTGTTGACGGTCTCCACCTGGCGGACGGTGTCCACCTTCTGGGCGGCCTGCGCCTTGTTGACGCCCTGGGTCGCGTCCGCCGCGTTGGCGCCCTGCGCCTTGTCAGCGAGAACTCCGTCGAACTTCGACGCGCCCGTCTTGTTCGTCTGTTGCTGGGCGCCCTGATCCTGCAGCTTTTGCTGCGCCACCTGTCCCGCGGAGATGCCGCTCATCGGAGCCGCCATGTGACACCCTCCTTGCATCCGTCGAGGGGGGAGGGAGTTCCTCCTCCTCGTTCAAGAGTTCCTTGAGCCGGTCAATGGCGCGCGCGTGAAGCCGCGACGCCCAGCTCTTCGACTGCCCGATTTCCGCCCCTGCTTCCTCCAGCGTACGGCCCTGGAAGTAATAACCCTGCAGGAGCTTGCGCTCTTTCTCCGGAAGCTTCTCGATGGCCGAGCGCACCCGGTTCTTCAGCTGCTCCATCTCCAGGCGCTGATCCGCCGGGAGGGATTCGTCGACATACCCCGCCGCCTCCGCCCCTTCCGCCCCCGCTGCGAACACCGCGGCAAGTCCCGCCACGGCATCCGAGATGTCTCCGATATCATCGTCAAATGACGACCCGCGGTTGCTTGATCCCTGCTCGCGGTCGGCAAGATTTCCAAGATAGGCGGTCGCGCGCTCGCCCTGGTAGGCGGAGCGGGCATCCGCGCCCCGGAGGACGCCCATCTTCCTCAGGCCGTCGAAGATGGCGCCCTTGATGCGGTAGTGGGCAAAGGTGAGGAAGTTGGCGCCAACCTTGGGGTCGAAGCGCTCCGCGGCCTCGAGGAGACCGATCTGCCCATAGGCCAGCAGTTCGTCCAGCTCCAGCTGGGCGTTGAACTGCTTGCGCACGGTGGCCGCGAGCGACCGCACGTACGGGCCGTACTTCTCCAGGATGACCTTCCTGTCTTCACCCAGAGGCAAGCGGCGCGCTCACTCGGCCTTGGACCACAGCCGCTCGAGAACCTGGTTCAACCGAGGATCGTCTTGCAAGGCACCGGCGATTCGGCCCGTCAGGGCGTCGGACTTCATGTGCAGCTTCTCCTGGAGCACCTCGGAGACGAGCGCCTTCGTCGCCTCTTCCTTGCTCTTGAAGCCCCCGTTCTTCAACCGACGGGCGATGGCGAGCGCTTGTGCCGCGATCGGATCCGCTGCCTGGGGGCCCTGGACGTTGCTGGAGCCTACCAGACCTGAAGGCCCGACGAGCGATTCCGTCCGGTCCACCTTGCCGCCGAAGGACGCGCCAGAGGCACCCGCCGCACCGGACGCACCCTTGACGCCGCCCGCGCGGCCCTTCCCACCCCCACGTCCGACTCCACCGACAGCCATCGACGTACCTCCTTCGCGCTAACCGCTACTTCCGAGGCGGAGGCAGGGCTCCCGCCTCCTTCGCCTGGATGAGGGCCTGGGCCAGCTTGGCGCCATCGCCGTCCGGCTCCAGGTCCATGGCGGCCTTCAGTTCCTTGAGGGCCTCCGGCACCTTGCCCATGAACAACAGGGCCTCCCCCGCGTGTGCCCGGGGCAGCGACGACAGGGGCGCCAGGCGCTGGGCGACCCGGTAGGCCTGCAGGGCCTTGTCATGGTGGCCCTGCGCGAACTCCACGGCGCCGAGGCCGATCTGCGGCACCTCGCTCTTGGGCATCAGCGCGGCGGCGCCGACGAAGACCTCCTTGGCCTTGTCGAAGTGGCCCATGTCCAACCACAGGTAGCCGGACTCCAGCAGGACCATGGCAGGCTGGCGCGCCAGGGGCACGAGGCTGTTGGCGATCTCCGAGGCTGTTTCCGACATGGACGTCGCGCTTCCTTTCCCGTGGCCGGAAGCACGGAAGGCGGCCGTCGAGGGCCGCCTTCCTTGCACCGGTCAGTTTCCGCTGAAGTCGAAGACTAGCGGATGTTGCCGATCGAGTTCTTGGTCGTATCGTGCCGCGACTTCATCACGTTGGAAACCGCCGTGAAGAGCTGCGACTCGTGCTGCATGGCCGACTGCATGGCCAGCATCTTCTGGTTGTCGTCCATCATGGACTTCAGGCTGTAGTTGCCGTTGACCTGGTCGCCCACGCTGCCGCCGCCCACGCTGGTGCCCAGGGTGGAGGAGCCGCCCGTGCCAGGGATGCCCGTGCCCGTGCCGGGCATGGACGTGGTGGGCACCGCGCCGGAGCCGGTGTTCACGACGCCCGCGTACGGGCCGCCCGCCATGCCGGAGCCCGCGGCGCCGGAGAAGGTCTGCGCCGAGGAGACCGCGGCGGAGACGATGCCCGCGCCCGGCACGAAGCCGGCCACGGCGCCGACGCCCGCGCCCACGACGCCGGCGGCGTTGTTCAGGCCCGTCTGCACGCGCGCCCCGAAGCTCGTGTTCGGCGTCTGCCGAGCCGTGGTCATCTGGGTGTTCATGCGCAGGTTCGGACCCATCATGCCGCTGTCGATCTTGCTCATTTCAGCCTCCGCGCTGCTGCCAGCGAATTAATGGTGAGCCTGGGATCATCCCTCGGCTCTTTCAATGGATTATCGGGGGAACCCACCGCGGGTTGCCTGCCGGGGACGAGAAATCGTCCCGGCCCCCGAAAAGGCCGTTATTTCCGGCCCTTGGGCTGCTTCGATTCCGCGACGAGCTTCTCCCGGACGTCCACGAGCATGCCGAGCAGTTCCTCGGCCCGCGCGATCGCAGCCTGGGCCTTCTTGCCGGTTTCCGCGCGCGGGCCCTTGAGGCCGGCGAGGCCTTCCTTCACGGGCGCGAAGAGCGCCTGGACATCGTCGACGGTGGCCTTCTCGATGAAGGTCTCGACGGCGGGATAGGAGGGCATGGGC
>NZ_RAWB01000646.1 GCF_003612055.1 Corallococcus llansteffanensis | reverse complement strand
GCCTGGTGGCCTACGTGACGCCCTCCCCCGAAGGCGCTCCCGACTTCGACTCCGTGCGGGTGGCCCTCAAGCAGCGGCTGCCCGACTACATGGTGCCGTCCTTCTTCATCCTGCTGGACGCCTTCCCAGTCATGCCCAACGGCAAGCTGGACCGGAAGGCCCTGCCCGCACCGGACACCTCCCAGTCCACTGCCTACGTCGCGCCTCGCACCGACGTGGAGCAGAAGCTGGCGACGCTGTGGAGCGAGGTGCTGCGCGTGCCTCGCGTGGGCCTGAGCGACGACTTCTTCGCGCTGGGCGGTCACTCGCTGCTGGCCACCCAGCTCGTCTCCCGCATCCGCGCCACCTTCTCGGTGGAGCTGCCCCTGCGCGCCCTCTTCGAGGCCTCAACGCTCGAAGCCTTCGCCGCACGCCTGCAGGCCGCGCTCCAGTCCTCCGCCACCACGACGCTTCCGCCCCTGGTGCCCACGGAGAAGAACGGGCCCCGGCCGCTGTCCTTCTCGCAGCAGCGGCTGTGGTTCCTGCACCAGTTGGAGCCCGACAACGCCGCCTACAACCTGCCTGCGGCACTGCGGCTCTCCGGCGACCTGGACGTGGAACTCCTCCGCCGCACCTTCGAGTTCCTTGAGCACCGTCACGAGTCGCTGCGCACCACCTTCACCGTGGCCCAGGGTGAGCCCATCCAACTCATCCATCCGCCCGCGGCCTGGAAGCTGGAGGTGGAGGATCTGACGTCGCTCCCCGCCGAGCAGCGTCAGACCGAGGCCGTGCGCCTGGCGTCCCAGGAGGCGCGAAGCCCGTTCCACCTGGAAGCCGGGCCCCTCATCCGCGTGCGCCTGTTGAAGCTGGCCAGCGACGAGCACGTCCTGCTCGTCAACATGCACCACGCCATCTCGGATGGATGGTCCATCGGCGTGCTGATTCGCGAGGTCTCCGCCGCGTACGGGGCGCTGGCCTCGGGCCAATCGCCTTCGCTCCCGCCCCTGCCACTGCAGTACACGGACTATGCGGTCTGGCAGCGTGCCTGGCTGCAAGGCGCCGTGCTGGAGCAGCAGCTCGATTACTGGCGGCGGCAACTGGGCGATGCACCGGTCGCCCTGGATCTGCCCACGGACAGGCCTCGCCCTCCGGTGCAGACCTTCCGCGGCACCAACGCCCCCGTTCGCCTTCCGCTCCACCTCTCCGAGCAGCTCAAGGCCCTGGCTCGCCGCGAGGAAACCACGCCCTTCATGCTGCTGCTGGCGGCCTTCCAGCTCCTGCTGCATCGCTACACGGGCCAGGACGACCTCCTCGTCGGCTCTCCCATTGCCGGCCGCACCCACGCGGAGACCGAGAGCCTCATCGGCTTCTTCGTCAACATGCTCGTGCTGCGCGCTCGCATCGACTCCAGCGAGTCCTTCCTCCAACTGCTCCAGCAGGTGAAGGCCACCACCCTGGGCGCCTACGAGCACCAGCACCTGCCCTTCGAGAAGCTCGTCGAGGAGCTGCAGCCTCAGCGTGACTTGAGCCGCCCGCCGCTCTTCCAGGCCATGTTCGCCCTGCAGAACCAGGACTCCGGCGGCACCGTGCCTCAGCTGGGTAACCTCGCCGTCCAGCCGCTCAAGATCAGCGGCAGCGCCTCGCGCGTCGAGCTCTCCATGGGGCTGGCCGAGACGCCCGAGGGCTTCTCCGGCATCCTCGAGTACAACACCGACCTCTTCGACGAAGCCACCATCCTGCGCTTCATCGGCCACTTCCAGGTGCTCCTCCAGGCCCTGGCCCAGCAGCCCCAGCGCGCGCTCGCGTCCCTTCCAATTCTCACCGAGGACGAGCGTCGTCAGGTGCTCGTGGACTTCAACGACGTGCGCGCCGACTTCCCGCGTGACGTCTGCATCCACGACCTCATCTCCGCCCAGGCGTGCCAGACGCCAGACGCTCCGGCCCTCCGCTTCCAGGACTTCCAGCTGAGTTACCGCGAGCTGGAGGAGCGCGCCAACCGACTGGCCAACTACCTGCGCTCGCTGGGCGTCGGCCCGGAAGTGCGCGTCGCGCTGCTCTTCGAGCGCTCACCGCACTCCATCATCTCCCTCCTCGCCACACTCAAGGCGGGCGGCGCCTACGTGCCGTTGGACCCGACCTATCCGCCTGAGCGCCTGGCCTTCATGGTCGAGGATGCGGCTCCGCGCGTTCTGCTCACCCAGCCCGCGGTCTCGTCGTTGTCCTCATCGCTCGCGCACCTCATCCCGCACACCGTCGACCTGGACTCCGACTCCACCCAGGCCCGCGTCGCCGCCTTCCCGTCGCTGCCGCCACCTCCCCTGGCGGGACCGGATTCGCTGGCCTACATCATCTACACCTCCGGCTCGACGGGCCGCCCCAAGGGCACCCTCATCGCGCACCGGGGCCTGTGCAACACCGCCCTCGCCTGCATCCGCTCCCTGGGCGTGGGCCCCTCCTCGCGCGTCCTCCAGTACTCCGCTCCGGGCTTCGACATCTCCGTCTGGGAGACCTTCCAGGCACTCGTCTCCGGCGCATGCCTCGTGCTCGCCCCGCGCGAGCAACTGCTTCCCGACGCTCCGCTGCGCTCCCTCATCGACTCGCAGCAGATAACCCATCTCACCGCGACGCCTTCCGTCCTCACGCAGTTGGAGCCTCACGGCATGCCCTCGCTGCGCACCGTCGTCTCTGGAGGCGAGGCGTGCACGCCGGAGCTGGTGCGCAAGTGGAGCCAGGGCCGCACCCTCTTCAACGGCTACGGCCCCACCGAAATCACCGTCTGCGCCACCATCACCCCGGGCTCCGCCCGTCCGGAGCGGCTGACGATTGGCCAGCCGCTGACGAACACGCAGACGTACGTGCTCGACTCGCACCTGCAACCGGTGCCCGTGGGCGTGCCCGGCGAGCTCTTCGTCGGTGGCGTGGGCGTGGCGCGTGGCTACCTGCACCGGCCCGAGCTGACCGCCCAGTTCTTCATCCCCCATCCCCTCTCGTCCTCTCCCGGTGAGCGCCTCTACCGCACCGGGGACCGGGTGCGCTGGCTGCCCGAAGGTGAGCTGGAGTTCCTCGGCCGCATCGACTCGCAGGTAAAGCTGCGCGGCTTCCGCGTGGAGCTGGGTGAAGTCGAAGCCGCCCTCTGCGAGCTGCCCGGCATCCAGGACGTCAGCGCCCTCGTGCGCGAGGACTCGCCTGGCGACAAGCGCCTGGTGGCCTACGTGACGCCCTCCCCCGAAGGCGCTCCCGACTTCGACTCCGTGCGGGTGGCCCTCAAGCAGCGGCTGCCCGACTACATGGTGCCGTCCTTCTTCATCCTGCTGGACGCCTTCCCAGTCATGCCCAACGGCAAGCTGGACCGGAAGGCCCTGCCCGCACCGGACACCTCCCAGTCCACTGCCTACGTCGCGCCTCGCACCGACGTGGAGCAGAAGCTGGCGGCGCTGTGGAACGAGGTTCTACGCGTGCCTCGCGTGGGCCTGAGCGACGACTTCTTCGCGCTGGGCGGTCACTCGCTGCTGGCCACCCAGCTCGTCTCCCGCATCCGCGCCACCTTCTCGGTGGAGCTGCCCCTGCGCACTCTCTTCGAAGCCTCGACGCTCGAGGCCTTCGCCGCACGCCTGCAGGCCACGCTCCAGTCCTCCGCCACCACGACGCTTCCTCCCCTGGTGCCCACGGAGAAGAACGGGCCCCGGCCGTTGTCCTTCTCGCAGCAGCGGCTGTGGTTCCTGCACCAGTTGGAGCCTGACAACGCCGCCTACAACCTGCCCGTGGCCTTGAGCCTCTCCGGCCACCTGGACGTGGAGGCCCTGCGCCGCACCTTCGAGTTCCTCGTGCACCGTCACGAGTCGCTGCGCACCACCTTTGGCTCCGAGGCGGACCTCCCCATCCAGCTGATCCACCCGCCCGCGGCTTGGAAGCTGGAGGTGGAGGACCTGACGTCGCTCCCCGCCGAGCAGCGTCAGGCCGAAGCGCTGCGCCTGGTGTCCCAGGAAGCGCGAAGCCCCTTCCACCTGGAGACCGGTCCGCTCTTCCGGGCGCGCCTGCTGCGGCTGGATGCGACCGAGCACGTGCTGCTGGCCAACATGCACCACGCCATCTCGGATGCATGGTCCATCGGTGTGATGGTGCGTGAGGTCGCCGCCACGTACGAAGCGCTCGCGTTGGGCCAGTCACCTTCACTCGCGCCCCTCTCCCTGCAGTACACGGACTACGCGGTGTGGCAGCGCGGCTGGCTGCAGGGCGCCGTGCTCCAGCAACAGCTCGGCTACTGGCGCCAGCAGCTGTCCGGTGCGCCGGCCGCCCTGGAGTTGCCCACCGACAGGCCTCGCCCCAGCGCGCAGTCCCGCCGTGGCGCTTCTCTTCCCCTCCAGCTGTCACAGGCCCTGACCGGGTCGCTCAAGGCCCTGGCCCAGCGCGAAGGCGTCACACCCTTCATGCTGCTGCTGGCCGCCTTCCAGTCCCTGCTGCACCGCTACAGCGGCCAGGATGACGTCCTCGTCGGCTCTCCCATCGCCGGCCGCCGACACGCCGAGCTCGAAGGCCTCATCGGCTTCTTCGTCAATACGCTGGTGCTGCGCGCGCGCATGGACGCCAACCCCTCCTTCCGTGCCCTGCTGCGGCAGGTGAAGGAGACGACGCTGGGCGCCTATGCCCACCAGGACATCCCCTTCGAGAAGCTGGTGGAGGAGCTCAAGCCCCGGCGCGACCTGGGCCGCACCCCGCTCTTCCAGGTGATGTTCGCCCTGCAGAACACGCCCGCCTCGGAGCTGGCCCTGCCTCAGCTCACCCTGCGGCCCCTGTCCGTCGAGGGGCACTCGGCGAAGTTCGACCTCTCGCTGCACATGGCGGAGGGCCCCGAGGGCTTCACGGGCACGCTGGTCTACAGCACGGACCTCTTCGAGCCCGCCACCGCCGCGCGGATGATGGCGCACTTGCAGGTGCTGCTCGAAGGCGCCCTGGCCTCACCCGACGCGCCACTGGCCGCACTGCCCCTGCTTCGTCAGGACGAGCGTCACCAGCTGCTGGTGCAGTGGAACGACACCGCCTCCGCCTTCCAGGGCGACGACTGCCTGCACCACCTCTTCGAGGCCCAGGTGCTGCGCACCCCCGACGCCCCCGCCGTCGTCTTCGAGGGCGCCTGCCTCTCCTTCCACCAGCTCAATGCCCGCTCCAACCAGCTGGCCTGGCACCTGCGCTCCCTCGGCGTCGGCCCCGACGTCCCCGTCGGCCTCTACCTCGAGCGCTCCGTCGACTCCCTCG
>NZ_RAWB01000645.1 GCF_003612055.1 Corallococcus llansteffanensis | reverse complement strand
CTCCCGCCGTGCCCGCCACCCCCAAGCCGCCGGACTCGCAGGAAGTCCAGAAGGACCTCGAGTCCTTCAAGGCGTGGATGAAGAACCCCGCCCTGGGCAAGCTGAAGGGCTAGTCGCTGTCTGACGGGAAGGGTGTTCCCGGGACCCGCGGGAATGTCCTTCCCGGACGCAACTCACGGCCCGGGTCCCAGATAATCCCTTCAAGACTCACCTTTTTAAGGAGCTCATCCATGGCTGGAGTGAATGGCGTTGGCGGTGGTGGCAACGTTCAGCAGGCGCGCAGCTCGGGCAGCACCGACGCGGAGAAGACGAAGGTCGTCACCGACGCCCTGAGCTCCGCCGTGACCCAGCTGGAGAAGGACAAGGGCTCGCTGCGGTACCTGGGTGACAGCCGCATCGAGAAGATGAAGACCAAGGTCACGGAGGAGATGGCCACCTTCATCAAGGACAACCCGAAGGCGACCAAGGAAGAGATCAAGGCGCAGGCGGACAAGGTCATCTCCAAGCACCAGACCAACACGCTCTTCGAGAAGATCCGCGACGACAACTTCTTCAAGAACCTGATGAACCGCCGCAAGGAGCTGTTGAGCGACATGTGGGGGTAGTCTCCCACCTGTTGGCCGCTGCCCCGACTGCCGCCGGGTCACCCGCTTCCGGGTGACGGGCGGCAGTTTCCTTTTGCGGGCTCCTGGCGTTCAGCAGCAGGCGGCCGGGCAGCAAGGAGAGCTGGAAGTTCCGCCCCTGGGCGCGCGCTTCCAGTAGAACGGGCTTTTCGGGCCGGTGGCTCCCGGTGGGTCCTGTCCTCGGGAGCAGTCTTCCAGGAGGAGTCGAATGCATTGGACGAAGAATGTGGTGGCGTGGGGCCTGGTGTCGTTGCTTGGAGCTTCTGCCGCTTGCAGCTGCGGGGGTAACGGCGGTGGCACCCCGAATCCCGGCAACACGGATGCGGGCACCACCAACCCCGGCACCGTGGAGTCGAACGTGATGAAGGGCCGTGCCGTCGACAGTCAGGGCAAGGGGCTCGCCGGGGTGGAGATCACCGCCCACAACCAGTTCCAGACGGGCACCACCGTGAAGACGATGACGGGCGCGGACGGCGCGTACCGCCTGGACGTCAGCAACCCGACGGGGCCCTGGCTCGGGAACGCGACGCTGGAGACCACCTACCACGGTGCGCCCTACCGCTTCACGCTCGTCCCCGACGACTCGGCGACCTTCGCGGGCAATGTCGGCGCCCTCCGCAACTTCACCTGGAAGCTGACGGGGGCGAAGCCGGACGGTGGGAACAACGGGGGCATCGTCACGGTGTACTTCGAGAACTTCACGGACCCGGACAACCCCGGCTCCATCGTGAACGACAGCGACGTGGAGCTGACGCTCACGCCGGATGGGCCCCTGGTGGATGGTAGCGCGGGGACGACCATCACCGCGAAGGCCGAGCAGACGACGGAAGGGTACGGGCTCCCGGATGTGGCTGTGGGTCGCTACACCATCAAGGCCCGTTATACGCCCCAGGGGCAGACGCCGCGGCCGCTGCTGATCCGCGTCCGGAACACGGGGTCGTACAACCCCACCGTGACCACGGACTTCTTCCCGCTGGCCAGCACCGCGCACATCATCGAACTGAACGTGCAGTTCCCCTGACGCGCGGACGGCGGGCCCTCCCGGTGTACGGGGAGGGCCTCCGCCGTGGGTGCCGGAGCGAGGGGCGTGGGCCAAAAGCAAAGAGCCGGCCTCCAGGAAGGAGGGCCGGCTCTCTGACTGCCAGGAAGCAGCAGTGCTTACTTCAGGTTGCTGATGACCGACATCGCGATCTCGTTCAGCTTCTTCATGATGTTGCTGGCGAAGGCAACCGCCTCCTGCTGCTTCTGGAGCATCAGCTGCGCCTTGGCGCGGTCGAGGTCCACACCGGACAGGCCGGCCAGGGACTGCTGCTCGGTGGCGCTCAGGGACTGGCTGCCCTTGAAGGCGGTGGAGAGGGCGGCGGCGGAGGCGGTGGCGTTCATGGGAAGTCTCCAGTGGTTGGAAGCGGGTGTGTGCTGCGGCGCTGCTTACAAAAGGATTATGGGAGATCGGGGGCCGGAAGTTTCCTCGGCATTTCCGATTCCTATTTTTCCCCTGGTTCCGGATCCGCTCAAGCCCTCCACCAGTCCGGGTGGCGGCCTGCTCCCTCCCCAGGAAGCGCGAAGAAGGTTCCTATAGAGTCGGGGCCGTCGAGGCCGCTTGCCGGGAGGACGCACCTCATTGGAAAATTCATCCCGGGTCGCGAAACTCTGGACTCTCCCGATAGAGAATCCATCAAGAGGTTTCACCAAGCTTCTCCTTCCAGCTCGCAGCTCCCGGGGATAGACAATGGCAACTGGTGTCGGTGGTCTGAATACCCAGACCCTTAGCGTGAAGAATCCTGGTTTTGCAGGCGTGAACGACGCCACCCTCGCGAAGAACGCGAAGCTCATCGAGTCCACGATGGGCCTGGTGGAGAAGGCGCTGGCGGGCGCGCCCAAGGCCGCCGAGAAGGCCGCGAAGCCGGACCAGATGGGCCGTGCGGTGTCCACGCAGCAGACGGCCGCCGCCACGAGCTGCTTCCCCACGGAGAAGCCGGATCCGCTCGACGGCTTCTCGCCGGCGCGCACCCTGGAAGTGAAGGACAACAAGGTCACGACGCCCGGTGGCTACACCATCGAGACGATTGGCCAGTTCGAGTGGAAGGTGACCGGTCCGGACGGCAAGAGCACCCGCATCTGGGGTGACCCGCACGTGGCCGAGGGCGACGGCGGCACCTGGGACTTCAAGAAGGACACGACCTTCACCCTGGGCGACGGGACGATGATCAACGTTACCACCAAGCCCTACGGCAACGGGATGACGGTGTCCGGTCAGCTCGACATCGTGTGCATGGACAGCCACGTGCGCATCAGCGACCTGGACAAGGGCAAGGGCACCATCGGTCCCGTCCAGCAGGACGGCGTGGACGAGGCGGCGCGCTTCCACGGCCGCGAGGGCGTGGACACGGACACCGTGGAGATGGGCAACGCCACCGACGACTGGCTCTTCGAGGGCCATGAGATCATCGGTTCGGAGAACGGCGGCGAGACCCTGAAGAAGGCGGAGAACGCCACCATCACGAATCACGTCTTCGGTGGTCCCCCGAACACGATGGCCTCGCCGGGCTCCTCGTCCACGAAGACCTCCGACGCGCTGGCCGCGCTGCAGAAGCGTTTTGACGCGGTGGGTCTGACGTTCGACTCGCTGAAGAAGACCCAGACGAAGGGCTTCAACCCGTTCAGCGGCGCGGACGGCCTGGGCACCTACAACAAGGCGAAGCACAAGGACGGCCTGAAGGCGGCCTTCGACTCCGTGACTTCGATGTTGAAGGCGCTCCAGAAGATTCCGCGGTTCGATGATACCGTTCGCCCGCGCAACATCTTCTTCTAGCCGTCTTCCAACCGCGGGCGGAGTCCCGGGCTCCGCCCGCCCGAAGTGAGGTCTTCGTGAGTGCCCAGCCGCCATCCCGAGACAAGCAGCCGCCACCGTCCCGCCTGGAAGAAGAGGACGAGCGGTTGATTCGTGGTGAGATCTCACTGGGTCAGTTCCTGAAGATGCCCCAGTCGACGCTCTACCGTTGGGCGACCACCGCGCATCAGCTCCTGCAGGTGGGAAAGACGCAGCAGGCGTTGGACATCTTCAAGGGCCTCGTGGCCGCTGCACCCCACGACAGTGTCTTCCACTGTCAGCTGGGGGCGGCGCTCATGACACTGGAGCGGTTCGACGAAGCCTTCGACGCGTTCCAGCGCTCGCTCCAGCTCAACGCTGACAATGGGGATGCGCTCGTGGGCCGTGGAGAGATCCACCTGCGCCGGGGCAACGTCCCCGCGGGGCTGGCCGACTTCAGCAGCGCCATCCAGAATGATCCGACGCTCCAGCGCCGCTCGACGCAGCGGGCCCGGTCGTTGTTGGTGACGCTCAAGCAGCAGGCGGACCAGGCGCAGAAGAGCGCGACCGCCAAGACGCCTCCGAAGAAGTAGCGGCGGCGCTCCAGCTTCCCGCTTCGGCGACATCCCGATGCCCGGCCACGCGAGTGACCGGGCATCGTGCTTTTGCGGGGCGCGCGCTCAGGGCCTCCGTCGTGGGCGCCGGAGCGTGGGCGCCGGAGCGTGGGACGAGGGCCAAAAAGCAAAGAGCCGGCCTCCAGGAAGGAGGGCCGGCTCTCTGACTGCCAGGAAGCAGCAGTGCTTACTTCAGGTTGCTGATGACCGACATCGCGATCTCGTTCAGCTTCTTCATGATGTTGCTGGCGAAGGCAACCGCCTCCTGCTGCTTCTGGAGCATCAGCTGCGCCTTGGCGCGGTCGAGGTCCACACCGGACAGGCCGGCCAGGGACTGCTGCTCGGTGGCGCTCAGGGACTGGCTGCCCTTGAAGGCGGTGGAGAGGGCGGCGGCGGAGGCGGTGGCGTTCATGGGGAGTCTCCAGTGGTTGGAAGCGGGTGTGTGCTGCGGCGCTGCTTACAAAAGGATTATGGGAGATCGGGGGCCGGAAGTTTCCTCGGCATTTTCCGATCTTTTTTCCCGTCAGGAAAGAGGGCCCCGGAAATTCGGGCTGCTTGCCGGGACGCACCCTCTTTGGAGGTTGTGCCGATAACAGACTAAGCTGTCCGCGCCCGAAGCCACCCCAGTCCCTCGGTGGTCGGTTGCGGGCCCACGTCCTCCTGTCCTCCCTGTGAGGGACCCGCGCTGATGACGACCGAATCCAAGGCTCCGGTGTCGAACGACAACACCCGGCCGCTGTCCGGCCCGGAGATGCTCGAGCGGGCCACCGAAGGCTTCAACCTGTTCCAGGACGGGCAGTTCAACGAGTCGCTGGGGCTCTTCCAGCAGCTGGCCTCGTTGGATCCGTCAGAGGCGTACTTCCAGACGGCCCTGGGGGCCTGCCATCTGGCGCTGGAGGATCTGGACGCGGCCGTGGCGTGCTTCAACCGCGCCATCGAGCTGGACCCGTCCGACATCACCCCCTTCGTCAACCGGGGCGAGGCCTTCCTGCGCCAGGGCCGGGTGACGGACGCCGCCCGTGACTTCCAGCATGCCGTGTCGCTGGACCCGGAGGACAAGGACCCCTTGAGCCGTCGTGCGCGCATGCTGGCCGCCGCGGCCCTGGAGAGTTCCGACGAGGGCGCGGAGGCCGAGGCCCCCGAGGACCGCTCGTAGCTTTCCCCCGCAGGCCCCTCCCTCGCCAGGGG
>NZ_RAWB01000644.1 GCF_003612055.1 Corallococcus llansteffanensis | reverse complement strand
CCGTCCCCCCGTGTCTTCGACCCCTGCTCCGGTCGCCGGGCCCACCGTTCGCGTCCCCACGCCGCCCATTGGCGGGGGAGGGCTGCCCACGGCCACGCCCCTGTCCCCGGCGGCCGCGGCGCGCAGCCCCGGCAAGGGGGACCCGTTCGCGGAGCCTGCGGAGCCCCGGCTGCCCATGGGCGGCTCTCCTGAGGAGAAGCTGGAGTTCTTCCGCGGCATCCTGAAGCAGAAGACGGAGACGCTGGCCCGGGCGCGCGCGCTGTACGCGGAGCGCGAGGCGGAGCTGGCCCCGCTGCGGGCCGCGCTGGAGAAGGCGCGCAAGGACGCGGCCACGGCGGGCGTCCCGGGACGGCAGCAGGCCCAGGACGAGCAGCGCGCGCAGCTGGCCCAGGCGAAGATCGCCGCGCTGGAGGCGGAGCTGGCGGCGTCGGAGGCGGACCGCCGGGACCTGTCGCGCGCGCTGGCGGAGGTGGAGTCGGAGGTCCCCCGGCTGACGGAGGAGCTCCAGGTCGAACGCGAGTCGCGCGGGTCCATGGCCGAGGAACTGGTCGGCGCCAAGGAGGCGCTGGGGCTCGCGCAGGACCGGGTGGCGGAGCTGGCCGCCGGCAAGTCCGAGGCCCAGGGCGCGCTGGAGGCCGTCCAGGAGCAGTACCAGTCGGTCCTCGGGGACGTGGAGCGGCTGACCGCGGAGGTCCAGGCGCTCACCACGGAGCGCGACACGCTGTCGCTGCGCACCAGCCAGTTGGAGACAGCGCTCGCGGAGGCGCAGGGCACGCTGGGCACGCTGGAGAGCGAGAGCGACTGGTCGCGCAGCTCGCTGGAGGAGGCGCACACCCGCGCGAAGCAGCTGGAGGAGGAGCGGGACGCCGCGCGCCGGCAGCTCGCGGTGGTGGAGGACGGGCTCCGTTCACTCCAGACGCAGGTGACGGAGCTGGAGCGGACGCTCGCGCTGAAGGACGCGGACGCGGTGGGTCTGCGCGCCGCGCTCACCGCGCGCACGGCGGAGGCCGCCGAGCTGCCCTCGCTCCGGAGCGCCCTGGAAGGCCGCGCCGCGGAGGCCAGCCAGGCCCTGGCGCGCGTCCGTGCGCTGGAGGCGGAGCTGGCCCAGGCGCGCGAAGGGTCGCGCTCCGAGCTCGAGGCGGCGGAGGTCCGGGCGCGGATGGCCGAGTCGGAGCTGGCCTCGCTGCGCGAAGTGCTGGAGGCGGCCGAGGCCGAGCAGATGTCGCTGCGCGACCGGATGGAATCGGACGCGGCGGCGCTCGGCGAGGCGGTGCACGAGGCCGAGGCGAAGGTGGCGGAGCTGACGGCCCAGGTGACGGCCGCGCACTCCGAGCGCGAGGAGCACGCGCAGCAGTTGGCCGCGGTGGAGCGCAAGGTGGCCACCACGCAGGCGGAGCGCATCGGCTTCTCCGCGCGCGTGTCCATGCTGGAGACGGCCGCGGGCCAGCGCGAGGCGGAGCTGCAGCGCCTGCAGGCCCTGGTCGCCAAGGCGCAGGAAGAGCTGTCGCTGGAGCGGGCCCGTCGTGAAGCGGTGGAAGCCGAGGCCGCGGACGCCCGGGTGAACGCCGCCGAGGCCGAGGCCCGCGTGGACGCGCTGGCGGCGGGGCAGGGCGGACAGCGCGAGGAGCTGGCGTCCCTCGCCGAGCAGCTGGAGGCGGCCCGCGCGGAAGCGGACAAGGTGGACCGGCTCCATCAGCGCGTGAAGATGGTGGAGGGCGCGCTGGAAGCCTCCGAGTCCAAGCGCCGCGTCGCGGAAGCGCAGGCCGCCCGGGTGAAGGACCTGGACGCCGCGAAGGCCGCGCTGGAGGCGAAGCTGTCTCAAGCGACCGCCACGCTCCAGGCGGAGCAGGCCGCGAAGGCCACGCTGGAAGCAAAGCTCAGCCAGTCCGGCGCCACGCTCCAGGCGGAGCAGGCCGCGAAGGCCGCGCTGGAGGCTCGACTCAACCAGGCCAGCGCCACGCTCCAGGCGGAACAGGCCGCGAAGGCCTCACTGGACGCGAAGCTCACCCAGTCCGGCAGCGCCTCACAGGGGGACAAGGCCGCGCTGGAGACGAAGCTCGCGCAGGTCACCGCCGCGCTCCAGGCGGAGCAGGCGGCCCGGCAGGTGCTCGAAGCCCAGCTCGAGGAAGGACCCGCGCCGGGCGCGGGCGTGCCCGCTGAATGGGCCCAGGAGCGCGACCAGCTCAAGGCGGACCTGGCCTCCATGAAGCGCAAGCTGATGGCGGCCGAGGCGGCGCTCGAATCGGCCGCCAGCACCAAGGCGAAGGTGGCGAGGCTGGAAGCGCAATTGAAGGCCCTGAAGTAGAGGTTTCCTCTCCATGTCCTTCGCCGCGCCCACGGATCCGCTGACGGGCATGCAGGCGGCCCGCTTCGGGCTCTACCTGCACTTCCCGTACTGCCTGGCCAAGTGCCCCTACTGCGACTTCGCGGTGGCGGTGGCGCGCCAGGTGCCGGAGGAGCGGTACGCGAACGCGGTGCTGGCGGAGCTGGACGCGCGGCTGTCCGCCGACCCGTCGCTCCGGACGAAGCCGCTGGAGTCCCTCTTCCTGGGCGGCGGCACGCCGTCGCTGTGGCACCCGCGCTACGTCGCGCGCGTGCTGGAGGGAATCGCCGCGCGCATGTCGCTCGTCCCGGGCCTGGAGGTGTCGCTGGAGGGCAACCCGGAGCGCTCGGACGCGGAGCGCTTCGCCGGCTACCGCGCCGCGGGCATCAACCGGCTGTCCCTGGGCGTGCAGTCCTTCCAGCCGGAGACGCTGAAGGCCCTGGGCCGCGCGCACGACGCGGCCATGGTGGAGGGCGCGGTGGCGGCGGCGCGCAAGGCGGACTTCCCGGTGGTGGCGCTGGACTTCATCTACGGCGTGCACGGCCAGACGCGCGCGCAGGTGGAGGCGGACGCGCACCGCGCGGTGGCGCTGCAACCGGAGCACCTGTCCACCTATGCGCTGACCGTGGAGCGCGAGGTGCTGGCGGAGGACACGCCCCTGTCCAAGCAGCTGGCGCGCGGAGAGCTTGCGCTGCCGGAGGACGACGACGTGGTGGCCATGGCCCGCACGGTGCGCGACGTGTACGGCGCCCACGGCCTGTCCCGCTACGAGGTCTCCAACCACGCGCGCCCCGGCTTCAGCTCGCGGCACAACGCGCTGTACTGGACGGGCGGCGAGTACCTGGCGCTGGGCGTGGGCGCCACGGGCATGCTGCTGGCGCCCGAGGCCCACCGCTACGTGAACCTCCGGAGTCCGGAGGCGTACCTGCGCGCGGTGGAGGAGGGCCGGGTGCCGGAGGCGAGCCGCGAGGCACTGGGTCCGGAGGAACTCTTCGCCGAGCGACTGAGCATGGGCCTGCGCCTGGTGTCGGGGGTGGACTGGGAGGCCGTGTGTGAGCGATACGGCCAGCCCGTGGAGCCCCGGCGCGCGGAGGTGGAGCGACTCGTGGCCCATGGCTTCGCCACGCGGGACGGGCGCAGGCTGGCCCTGACGGAGCGTGGCGCGGACGTGCACAGCGCCATCTGTGCGCGGCTGCTCTAGGCGACCGCTGGGAAGCGGTCGTGGTGGATGAGGAAGGACGTTCGAGCGTGCTGACCAAGTGGATGTTGTGGATGGGCCTCACGATGCTGACGGGCAGCCCGCTCGGGTCCCTGGCGATTCTGGCCGTGGTGCTGTTCGCGGCGGACCGCTTCACCCTCCAGGTGCTGCCCAGCCCCGTGCGCGCCCTCAAGAAGTGGCAGCGCGCCGGAGACCTGGCCGGCACCATCCTCACCAACACCCACGACCGCCGCGCCCGCGCGGAGCTGGCCGACATCCGCCTGGGCCAGAAGCGCTACCAGGAAGCGGTGGACCTCTTGCGCCCCAACCTGGACGCGGGCGACGACGACGTGGACACCCTCTACCTGCTGGGCGTGGCCTACCTGGGCGCGGGCGAGGCGCCCAAGGGCGAGCTGCTGCTCGACGAGGCCGCGCGCCTGGACGCCGACTACCGGCAGGGCGCCATCGACCTGGAGCGCGGCCGCTTCCGCCTCCTGCACGGCGACCTCAAGGGCGCGCGCGAGGCCCTGGAGCGCTTCCTCCAGGTGCGCCAGGGCTCGGTGGAGGGGCGCGTGCTCCTCTCCCGCGTGCTGGCGAAGGAGGGCCTCGCGGCCGAGGCGAAGGCGATGCGGGACACCGCCTGGCGCGAGTACACCGTGGCGCCCCGCTTCCAGCGCCGCCGCGACCGCTGGTGGGCCTACAGGGCGCGCCCGTCCCGCCCGCTGGCGTACGCCGCCGTGGCCCTGGTGATGATGGGCGTGGGGGCCTACGCGACCCGCTACCTGCCCACGCAGGCGCTGCCCGGGGGCTACCAGCGCTACCAGGATGGGTCCTACGATGAGCCCTACGCTGCGGATGACCTGGGCGGGGACGACGCGGAATAGCCCGCGCGAGGCCCGCTCCCGGGCTCCTCGCACGCCGCCACGAGGTCCGCTCCGCGCATGTTCCCCCCACCGTCCCAGGTGCTGCGCCAGCGGGAGGGAACGCTGGCGGACACGCCCTTCCCGCTGCTCCTGCACGCGCTGATGGTGGAGGAGCGCACCTGCACGCTGGAGCTCAAGGTGCGCCAGCGCGAGAAGCGCATCACCTTCGAGGATGGCGCGCCGGTGGCGTGCCACTCCAACCTCCTGCACGAGACGCTGGGCAAGTACCTGGTGGAGAAGGGCCGCCTTACGGAGGCCGACTACCAGAAGGCCCTGGGGGAGAGCGTGTCCTCCGGCCTGCAGATGGGCGCGCTGCTCGTGCAGAAGGCGCTCATCAGCCCCTTCGACCTCTACAAGCAATTGCAGGCGAACCTGGCGCACAAGCTGCTGGACTGCTTCCGCTGGACGGAGGCGCGCTACCGCCTCATCTCCGACGTGGAGTCGCCGGACGCCACCGTGCGCGCCAACAGCGCGCAGCTCATCCTCACCGGCGTCTCCACCGTGCTGCCCTTCGACGCCGTCACCACGCACTTCACCTTCACCGACGACCGCCGCTTCGGGCAGATGCCCGGCGTGGAGTCCGCGCCCAAGCTGTCCTCCAAGGACGCGCGCCTCTTCCAGGCCCTGCGCCAGCGGCCCACCTTCAACGAGCTGCTGGAGCGCACCGGCTTCGACATGGAGTCCGTGCTGCGCAGGCTCTACGCGCTGTGCCTGCTGGGCGTGGCGGGCTTCGTGGAGGACGTGGACCAGAGGGCCGACGAGGTCGCCGCCCGGGCCCCGCACGTCCCCGAACCCGTCGCC
>NZ_RAWB01000643.1 GCF_003612055.1 Corallococcus llansteffanensis | reverse complement strand
GACTCCGGCCGCCGCGCCCGTCGTGCGCGCGGCGCCGTCCAAGGCGGTGGCGCTGTTCGGCGTGGCCCGCCAGTCGGCCGCGTCGGACCAGGCGGCGAAGCTGGAGGACACGCTGTCGCGGAAGCTGGGCGCCGCGGGCGACGTGGAGTTCGTGGACCTGGCGTCCGCGTTCCCGGCGCCGGAGCCCCAGGGCATCCCCCGGGGTGACGCGCTCTTCGACGAGGGCCGCTCCGCGTACGACAACCTGGACCCCGACACCGCGGCGGTGAAGTTCAAGGCGGCCGCGGACGCGTACGTGCAGCGTCCGGGCGACCTGCGCCCGGAGAAGCTGGGAGAGGCGTACCTCTTCCAGGGCGCCTCGCTGCTGCTCAACGGCGACGTGACGGGCGCGAAGGCCGCCTTCACGAACGCGATGGTGGCGGAGCCGTCCCTGCGCCCGGACGCGGGCCAGTTCGGCCAGGACGTGCAGCGGGTGTTCGCGGAGGCGCAGAAGGAGCTGACCGCGCAGCCCCAGGGCTCGCTGGTGGTGACGTCCCAGCCGCAGGGCGCGCGCGTGCTGGTGCGCGGCCGCGACGTGGGCGCGACGCCGCTTTCGTCCGTCAAGCTGCCGCCGGGCCGCTACCCCGTGCAGGTGGTGCTGCCGGGCTACGCCCCCTCCGTGACGTACACGGAGGTGAAGCCGTCCGCCCCCACCGAGGTGAAGGCGAAGCTGTCCTCCGCGCCCGGCCTGGCCGCGCTGCGTGACGCGGCCGCGAAGGCCGGCACGGAGAAGGCCTTCTCCGACGACGGCGTTCCCCCGGAAGTGGGCGCCATCGGCGAGCGGCTCAACGCGCGCTACGTGGTGCTGGCGGCGGCGTTCCAGGACAAGAAGGGCCGCCTGCATGGCGAGGTGCAGGCGTGGGACCTGCGCACGAAGAACCGGCTGAAGGGCGTGGAGGTGGACTTCGGCGCGCGCGACGGCAAGGGCAGCGCGAACGACGCCGCGGACCAGGTGCACACCTTCCTCACCGGCTCCGCCCTGCCCCAGGGCAAGAAGCCGGGCCGCGACGAGGTGGCGTCCTCGGGTGACTCCATGCTGCGCAAGCCCTGGTTCTGGGCCGCGGCGGCGGGCGTGGCGGCGGTGACGGCGGGCGTGGTGTACGTGGCCACGACGGACCGCGCCCCCGGCTTCAACCCGGTGAACGGCCTGCCCGGTGGAATTTCCTTCTAGCTTTGGCGTCAAGCTTCCAGGACTCCCCATGAAAGCCCTCTCGCTCGCGCTCGTGTTGCTGCCCGCCGTGGCGCTGTCGTCCTCGCCCAACCCGGGCCGCATCTCCGCGCTGCTCATCCCCATGGACCCGTCGTCCGAGTCCTCGGGGGTGCAGATGGAGAGCTACATGAACGACGCGCTCGGCAACTTCGCCAACTACTCCGTGCGCAAGCCGAAGGACCTCTTCGGCCTGCCGGACGACGCGGCGGCGCAGGCGTCGTTCCAGCGCGCGAAGAAGGGCTTCGAAGAGAGCGTCAAGGCCTTCGAGGCGCGCGAGTACGAGGACGCGGAGCGCAAGGTGCGCGCGACGCTCAAGGAAGTGGAGGGCTCGGTCGCGGCCATGCACTCGTGCTTCCCGCTGTGCGACGCGCTCGCGCTGCACGGCGCCATCCTCCAGCTGCGGGGCGACGTGGAGGAGGCGAAGCTGCTGCTCATCGACCTGATGGCGCTCAACCCCACCTTCGAATTGAACCCCAAGCGCTTCAGCCGGGACTTCATCGGCCTGCGGGTGCAGGTGGCCACGAGCCGCACGTCGCAACTGCGCGGCACCGCCACCTTCAAGTCGCGCCCTGCGGGCGCGCGCGTCTACGTGGACGGCGAGGCGGTGGGCTACACGCCCGTGACGCTCCCCGCGCTGCCGGTGGGCAAGCACCTGGTGCGGATGGAGCGCCCCGGCTTCCGCCAGTTCGGACAGATCGCGGAAGTGACGCCGGATGACACGGAGGTCAGCGCGGCGCTCGTTCCGACGGCCACGTACAAGGCCTACGACGTGCAGCTCGACAAGGTGCTGGGCGACGTGTCGCGTCCCAGCGACAAGCCGGCCAACGCCGTCGTGGCGCTGGGCAAGTCGCTGGGGCTGGACCGGACGCTGCTGGGCACCGTGCGCGTCATCCCGGAGAAGGGCACGGAGCTGGCCGTGGGCCTCTTCGACGTGAAGAGCGGCAAGCGCCTGGGTTCGCGGCGGCTCGTGCTCCAGGGCGACGAATACGGGCAGCTCAAGCTGGAGATGGAGCGGGTGGTCAACCAGCTCATCAACACCGAGGGCGAGAAGGTCATCCGCGCCAAGGATCCGCTGGAGGGCCGCAGCGGCGCGGAGGACTGGAGCTCGGAGGACCGGGGCGGCCAGCAGAAACAGTCCGAGAAGAAACGCTCCACGGATGACCCCTTGGATTCGATGTCGGGAACCGAGGATTGGTAGCGGACGGCGCTTGTCCCGGGACGGACTGCCCCTAGAGTCCCGGGCCGCATGCGCCTCCTGCCGCTGTTGACCCTCCTCCCGACGTTCGCGCTCGCGCAGACGGGCGCCGTCGTCCGCGCGCCCACCCCGCCCCAGGGCATCACGCTGCCGCCCACCAACGCGGCGCTCGTGGACGAAGCGCCCGCGCTGTCGCTCAACCCCGCCGGCCTGGGCTTCATCGACGCGGGCCAGCTCTTCTACCTGCACGAGCGCAACCTGGAGTCGGACGCCGTGGGCGACGCCGTCTTCCTGGGCACGAACCTCCTGGGCCTGGGCGCGGGCTTCTCCCTGGAGTGGATCCGCGGCGAGGACGCGCCCGACTACCGCAAGACGTCCTTCGGCCTGTCGATGGGGCCCCGCACGCTGCAGTTGGGCGCGGCCCTGCACGACTTCAGCTCCGACGACCGCGCCATTGGCGGACTCACCAGCTGGGACGTGGGCCTCACCGCGCGCCCCGCCCGCTTCCTGTCCCTGGCCGCGGTGGCGAAGGACTTGAACGCCCCCGAGAGCGACGGGCTCAAGCTGCCGCGCCGCTACAACTTCGGCGTGGGCCTGCGCCCGCTGGACGAGCGCTACACGCTGGGCGTGGACTGGCTCTTCGCCGAAGGCGGCTTCCGGGAAGGCCAGGCCACGTACACGGTGCAGGCGGAGGTGCTGCGCGGGCTGCGGCTGGGCGGCGGGCTGTCCCACGGCTTCGTCAGCGGCATCCCGCTGGCGCTCCAGTTCTCCGCCACGGTGGACCTGGGCCACGCGGGCCTGACGTACGCGGCGGGCGGCGCGGGCAACGGCCTGGACCACGTGCTGCAGCTGCGCCTGTCGTCGGAGACCTACCGCTCCGTGCACGGCTCGAACGGGGTGGTGACGCTGCTGGACCTGGACGACATGCTGGCGGGCGGCGTGAGCCCGGTGCTGTCGGTGCTGGGCGTGAGCGAGTCGGACCCCTACCTGCGGCTGCTCAAGTTCCTGGACCTCGCCACGCGCGACGAGCGGCTCCAGGGCGTGGTGGTGAAGATGGAGGGCCTGCCTGGCCTGGGCTGGGGCGGGGCGGAGGAGCTGCGCCAGGCGTTCCTGCGCCTGCGGCAGGCGGGCAAGAAGGTCGTGGTGGTGATGCTGTCGGGCGATGACCGCTCGTACCTCGTGGCGTCGGCGGCGGACGGCGTGTACGCGCTCACGGAGGCGTCGCTGCCCATCAACGGCCTGTCCGCCAGCGTGACGTCGCTGGGCGGGACCATGGAGAAGCTGGGCATCCACTGGGACGTGGCGCGCGTGGGTGAGTACAAGACGGCGACGGATCAGCTCACCCGCTCCGACATGAGCCCCGCGGAGCAGGAGACGCTGGACGCGTACCTGGACGGCCAGATGGCCCACTACGAGAAGGCCGTGGAGGCCGGGCGCAAGCTGTCGCCGGAGAAGCTGCGCCAGGCGTGGACGGGCGGCATCCTGTCCTCGCGCCGGGCGCAGCAGGCGGGCCTGCTGGACGGCGTGGTGTCCGCGACGGAGCTGGACGCGCGCGTGGCGGAGTGGTTCCCCGGCCAGCGCTTCGTGCCCACGTACTCGCCGCGCGACGAGCGCGAGGACCGCTGGGGGCTGCGCCGCCGCATCGCGGTGGTGCCGATTCTGGGCGACATCACCGGGGGCCGCAGCCGCGAGGATCCGCTGGGCTTCTCCAGGCTCGCGGGCGCGGAGACGGTGGTGCGCGCGCTGGAGCGGGCGCAGGAGGACCCGTCCGTGGTGGCCATCATCCTGCGCGTGGACTCCGGCGGCGGCGACGTGCTGGCGTCGGACCTGATGTACCGCGCGGTGCTGGAGGCCAAGAAGCACAAGCCCGTCGTCGCCTCCATGGGCGACGCGGCGGCCTCCGGCGGCTACTACGCGGCGGTGGGCGCGGACGAGGTGCTGGCGGAGCCCACCACGCTCACCGGCAGCATCGGCGTCTTCTACCTGAAGCCCGCGCTGGAGGGCCTGGGCGCGAAGCTGGGGGTGAACCAGCAGACGCTGAAGCGCGGCGACATGGCGGACGTGCTGGACTGGTGGCAGCCGTGGACGCCGGAGCAGCAGGCCGCGGTGCAGACGTGGGTGGACGACTCCTACGACACGTTCATCACCGAGGTCGCGCTCAACCGGAAGATGGACAAGGCGAAGGTGGACGCCGTCGCCCGGGGCCGCGTGTGGAGCGGACAGGACGCGCTCGCGCGCGGGCTGGTGGACGGGCTGGGCGGCCTGCACGAGGCGACGCTCGCGGCCCGGAAGCGCGCGAAGGTGTCCCCCACCGAGGACCTGGACCTGGAGGTGATGGGCGGCGCGCGCGGCTTCCTCTCCGGCCTGGGCGGCGAGCCCGGGGTGCACGCGCTGGCGGGGCTGCTGCTGCCGGGGCTCCCGGAGCGTCCGCCGGAGGCCCTGTCCTCGCTTGCCCGGGAGGTGGGCCTGGGGTCGCCCGAGCTGCTGCGCCCCGGCCTGAAGGCCATGCTCCCCTTCACCGTGCGCATCCGCTGAAGGGGCTCAGGGGGTCACCCGGCGAACACGCCACGCGCACGGGCGGCGAAAATCCGGGCACCACAACCGGGCGCTCTGTTAGGGTGGTGAGTGCCTCCCGGCCGGCGCTAGGGCCGTCGGGGGGTTTCAGGAACCGGCGGTTTCGGCCTTCTCGCAGGCCCCGCGTCCGGCTTCCTGTCCCAAAACCTGCCTCCTGACGTCCCCGGCGACCCCCTGTGGCCGCCGCACTCCAGGGTCGTCATGGCGTGGAGCCCCATGAGCGAGAATTCCGACAACCCCGAGACC
>NZ_RAWB01000642.1 GCF_003612055.1 Corallococcus llansteffanensis | reverse complement strand
GCTCAGCACGCACGGCCGGTAGCGGAGGTTCGGATGGCGCGCCGCCAGTTCGCGCAGCGCGTCCACCGCGTACAGCCCACCCGGTTCCCGGGCGCCGTGGAACAGGAGGATGGGGCCGGTGTGTCCCGCCTCCAGCGCGTCACGGACAATCCCATACAGGGGCGCGAGCCCCGTGCCCGTGCCCGCCAGCAGCAGCGGGGCCTCCGGCTGCCCGGGAACGTAGAAGCAATCGCCCGCGGGGCCCTGCACCTCCACGCGCTCGCCGGGCTTCGCCTCCGTGGCGAGCCAGCCGCTCATGGCGCCGCCGGGGAT
This sequence comes from Corallococcus llansteffanensis, assembly GCF_003612055.1. Lineage (GTDB taxonomy): Bacteria > Myxococcota > Myxococcia > Myxococcales > Myxococcaceae > Corallococcus > Corallococcus llansteffanensis. The sequence continues at coordinate 4,955 of NZ_RAWB01000642.1, read as the reverse complement.
GAGCCGCACGTGCAGCTCCAGGGTGCGCTCCCGGGGCAGGCTCGCCAGGGAGTAGCTGCGCGCCAGGCCGTCCGCGCGCAGGAGCGTGACGTACTGCCCCGCGCGGTAGTCCAGGGCGCCTTCCGTCTCCAGGCGCACCGAGAGCACGTCCCCGGAGAGCGGCGTCAGCGAGACGATGCGCGCGGGCATGCGAAGCTCCCACACCCCCGCGACCTCCAGCGCCTCGCCGTCCGGCAGCCGGCATGCGCACGCGAGGAAGTAGTTGCGCGCCCGGAGCGTGTCCTTGAGCCCGACCTGCGCGGCCGCGGGCACGTTGCCCTCCACCGCCCGCATCAGGCAGGACTGACAGGCCCCCGCCCTGCAGGAGTGGGACACGTTCACACCCTGCCGCAGCAGTCCGTCCAGCACCGTCTCGCCGGACTCCAGCGGGTACCACGCCGCTTCATGCTTCACCTTCGCCATGACGTGTCCCCTTTTTCCGACTAGCGGTTGAGCACGTCCGCCCGCGCGCCCTCCGCGACCGCCATCACCTTCCCCACCAGCTCCGCCGGCACGCCCAGCTCCTCCAGCGTCTCCTTCAGGTGCCCCGCCACGGCGTTGAAGTGCGTGTCGTTCAACCCGCGCTGGACCAGGTGCTTGTGGCCCACCCGCATGTCCTTGCCCGAGTAGCTGGCGGGGCCCCCGGTCACCAACGTGAGGAACGCCTTCTGCTTCGCGGCCTGGCGCTCCATGTCCACGTCCTCGAAGAAGTGGCTGATGCGCTCGTCCCCCAGCACCTTCCGGTAGAAGAGCTCCACCGCCGCCGCCATCGCCGGCTCCCCGCCAATCTGCTCGTACACGCTCGACATGCCTGTCTCCCTCGCCCGGCCACCGGGCCCTTAAGATGCATTCAGGATGCATCTTAAAACCCTGCCCGTCAATGCGCAGGGTCCTGGCGGTGGGGGCACGCTTGCTGCGCGGGGTAAGCTGAAGCCATGCACGACCGCGTCCGGTTCGCCCTCCTGGCCCTGCTCCTCGTGGCCGGCTGCGGGAAGCCTGCCTGGCGGGTGAAGGCCGTTCCGCGAGAGGACCTCTCGCTGCCGCGCCTGGAGCAGTCCGTGGTGCTGGAGCTGCCGCCCCCGGGCTCCGTCGTTCCCGCGCAGCTTGGGGACGGGACTCCGGTGTGGGTATCCCGAGGGGCCGGGGACAAGGTCTCGGTCCTCTCCGCCATCATCCCGGCGATGGACGGCATCCCCTCCGGCGCGATGATCCGCTGGCTGCCCACCCAGAGGCGCTTCACCGGGGGCTTCGTCTGGGACGAGCACGGGCGGGCCGTGGGCAACGAGGGCTGGGATGCCTGCACCAGCACCTGCCCTGACGATGACGACCTGCCCGGCTCCGCGCGGGACCTGGACCGGTTCCAGGTGGAGCGACTCGGCGGTGCGCCCGAGCGCATCCGCGTGGGAGGCCCCATCCCGGGGGTCTCGCGGCGCATCCCCAGGAAGCCCCTGCCTTCGTGGTCGCAGGAGCCGACCCAGGACTCCACCCGCCCCATGTCGGTGGCGCGGGCCCTGGCGCTGCCCGAAGGAACCGTCGTCAGCGTCGACGCCATGGCCGTCCTCGTCAGCGGCGAGGCACCCCGGGTCTGCTCGCGCCCGGACCACCATGGGTGTTGCCCCCCGAGCTCGCCCCGGCTCTACGACGTGGACGGCGCGCCCCTGGAGCCCATGGGCCCCGGGGTCGACAGCCATGGCGTCGCCCTGTTTCGCCGGTACCGCGATGGCTTCGTGCAGTACGTCGTGGGAGACGACCTCGGCCCCCCCAGCGCCGGAGCCTTCCTGTCGGTCGGCAAGCCTCCGGACTTCGACTCGTGGCGCCTGACGGAGCCGCCGCGAATCCCGCCGTGTGAGTGGACGTTCGAACCCTCCCCGTCGAACCCCTCGCCGCCGTGGCCCCGCTGAGCCGGGACACCGGGGCGGGACTCAGGCGGGCAGGAAGCGGCTCGCCCGGCGCACCACGCGCTCCACGTTGCTCTTCACATGGTCCAACGGCAGGAAGCGGTTCACCGGCGTGGGCCGGTAGCCCAGCGGTCCCAGCCGCGAGCGCAGGAGGTGGTTGGTGCGCAGCGCGCGCAGGTGGCGGGCCGTCTCGCGGGTGTTGAAGATGATGGACAGCGACACGGAGACGTCGTCGTTGCCGTTCTTCACGTAGTGCGGCGCCACGAACGGGATGTGCAGCGCGTCCCCGGGGCCGAACGCGTAGCGTATCGCCGTCGTGTCGAAGGTCTCCCGGTAGTTCACCTTCGAGCCGGAGCGCGCCACGAAGGACTCCAGGTCGGCCGCGGGCACCACCTGCTCATCCCACGCCGGGGAGATGTGCACCTCCTTGGTGCCACGGAATTGCATCAGCAGCGTGGAGTACCGGTCCAGGTGGAAGGGCGTGACGCTGCCGGGGGACGCGATGAACAGGTAGAGCATCGGATCCACGGCGGTGGTGCCCACGCCCTGCGCGCGCATCAGGCCCTCCACCTCCGCGAGCAGCAGGCGGAACAGGTCGTGGAAGCTGGGGTCCTGCTCCGGGGCGCGGAGCATGATGTACGAGTTGCTCGTCATCATGTTCTCCACGGTGTCCTTGAGCGACAGCCCGGTGCGGTAGTCCACGTGCGCGCGGTCGAAGTCCGCGTCCTTGGGCAACAGCCCGGAGCTGAAGAACACGTTGTCCTCGGGCAGCCGCTGCACCACGCCGGCCAGGTTCTCCAGCTCCAGCGCGGGGTGCCCCAGCAGCGTGTGCCGGCACCGGAAGGACCGCCGGTCGAACTCCAGGGAGGAAGGGCCTACGGACTCGAAGATGCGCTTGGGTGACACACCAGTCTCCAGCCGCGAGCACCGCGTACCGCGCGCTTCGAAGCGGCTGAGAGACAGCGTGACTGTGGGCTGGAGAACGGTCAAGTGCCCGGAATTCCGGGGTTCTTCCCCAAAAAAAGCTCCGACCTGGGGGAGGGGGGAGCGCGCACGCGGGGTCGTGCCCATGTTGTTCCCAGCAGCTTGAGGAACAGGAGGAACGACATGGCATTGGAAGCAATCCTGTTGTGGGCAGTCATCGGCCTCATCGCGGGGTGGCTCGCGTCCGCGGTGGTCGGCGGCGGCTATGGCGTCGTGGGCGACATCGTGGTGGGCGTGGTCGGCGCGTTCCTGGGTGGCTTCATCTTCCGGGCGCTCGGCACGGGGGCTCCGTTCGGCGGGCTCGCGGGCACCATCTTCGTGGCGTTCATCGGGGCGGTGGCGCTGCTGTTGATACTGCGGGTGATTCGCTCCGCGACCGTACGAAGAGCCTGACGCGTGCGGCACTGAAGTGAGACGGCCCCCCTCCTATGCGGAGGGGGGCCGTTTTCTTTTGCCGCGCCTGATGACGCCAGACATCAGCCGGCGGACAGCCGTCATCAGGAGGGCCCTCCCGCCGGGCTCCTTCGGCCCGCGCTGCGCGAGCAATCCCAGGGGGTTGTCACGCCGTGCGGGACGTGTGGGCCGTGGCATGGCTCCTGCTCTACCCCCACACATCAGCCGCAAGCCGTCCCCCTTCGAGGAACACCGCCATGGCGCTCTCTCCCCTGTCCAAGTCGTCCGTTCCCAGCCCCTCCCTCTCGCGCACCACGGCCACCGAGCGTCCTCCCTCCCCGCTCATGCGGCCCTCGCCGGTGACGGCGGACGCGGCGAAGGTCCCTTCTCTGCAGGGGCTGCTGCAGCAGGACGGCTTTGATTCGGTGGCGGGCACGGGCAAGGGCGGCATGGAGAAGCTGGGGCAGATGCTGGCGATGCAGGTGCTGGGCGAGCTGGCGAAGCTCCTGGGCGGCGAGGGTGTCGGCGGTGCGCAGCAGGGCGGCGTCGCGGGCCTGGATCCGAGCGCGGGCGTGCAGGACGGCGGCGTGCCGGACCTGGGCGGCGAGGAGCAGTTCGCCGACGGCGCCGAGCAGGCGGGTGCGCCCCAGCTCCCCCCGCGGCAGAACGCCGCGGTCGACGCCGGCCCGGCGAACCTCCCGCAGCAGGCGCGCAACACGACGCCCCCGCAGGACGAGCCGCCCGTCGCGAAGGCGCAGGGCGCGTCCCAGCCCCAGGGCGCGGTGAAGGGCAAGAACACCCTCACCCTGAACAACGACGGCACCACGCCGATGACGGTGAACTTCACGCCCAACGCGGGGGAGAAGGCCGTGGACCCCGTCACGCTCAAGCCCGGCGAGAGCCGGACGGTGCAGTTCCCGGACGGCTGGTCCGGCAACTTCCGCAGCGCGTCCGGCGATGGCAAGAACGCGACGCTCGGTGAAGTGAAGTTCAACGGCGGGATGGGGCAGACGTACTACGACGTCAGCTACATCGAGGGCCACAACGCGGCCATGACGATGCAGCCGGTGGGCGGCGGCCGCCTGTCGGGCACGACCGACAACCTGCTGGCCTCCGCGCCCGACTCCGTCAAGGCGAAGGGGGCGGACGGCCAGGCGTACGGCATCAAGAAGAGCACCACCGCCAACGTGCAGGATCCGGAGGTGGTAGACTTCTTCCGCAAGCACGTCGGCGCGGATCAGGGCTATGTCATCCCCACCGACGACGCGAGCACGCTGGGCAGCAGCGACAGCAACCTCGTCGTCCACATGAAGAACCTGGCCTGACTCCCCCCTCAAGAGGCCCCTTCCCATGAGCGTCCGCCTTCCTCCCAACATCCCCCGACCCGGACAGCCCGTCCGCGGTCCCAGGGAGGAGGCAGCGCGAGAGAAGGCGAAGCCCGGAGAGGCGAAGACTCCCGGCAAGGCGACCGCGAAGGGTGCCCCCGCCAAGGGCGGCGCCACGAAGGGCGCCTCCGCGAAGGGGGGCGCGTCGCAGCCCTCCGCCGGGGAAGGCACGTCGGCCCGATCCGCGGAAGGCGAGCGCACCAACGCGAAGGGCTCCCCGCAGCAGGACGGGATGGCGCCCAGCACCCAGCGCGGC
>NZ_RAWB01000641.1 GCF_003612055.1 Corallococcus llansteffanensis | reverse complement strand
GTCCTGCGCCAGGGCCGGGCCCGCCCCCAGCAACCCCACCGCCACCACCGATGCCAGCAGTCGCTTCATGTTCCGCTCTCCATTGCAGGGCTCGCACCAACTCCAAGTCCCTGGATTCTAAGGGAGTCGCCCGGCCGGTTGCACCTGGGGGGCTGGAGGAGGGAAGAAACTTCTCATTCCTCCAGCCAGGGCGACTGTTGTTTCTTCAGGGCGCGGGGGCCGCCGGAGCGGCCTCGGTCGCCTGCGTGCCCTCGGCCGCGGGAGCCTCGCCCGTGGCCTCCCCCGTGGCTTCAGACGGCGCCTGCTCGGGCGCGGACGTGTCCTGCGGCAGCTGGTTCATCACGGACGAGCCCGCGCCCCCGGTGGCGGCGGCGCCCTCCTTCTTGGGCTCGCCCTCCGCCTCCGCCGTGGCGGCGGCGGGTGCCGGCGCCGGCGGGTTCTTGAGCATGTTCTGCAGGCCCTGCACCTTGGCGGTGATGAGCTGCTTGTCCTGCGCGGACGTGGCGCCCAGCTCCTTGCAGCGATCCAGGAAGGCGATGGCCTTCTCGAAGCCCGCGCGGTCGGACGCGTACGCCCAGCCCGCGCCGCACACGGCCTCCGGCTGATCCGAGTGGCGCGCGAGCACCTTCTCGAACGCCTCGCCCGCGGCCACGCCCTTCTTGGGATCCAGCCCCTTCTGGCCGTCCAGCGCGTAGGCCAGGTAGAGCTGGCCGTCCACGCCCTCGGGGTCCAGCGCCAGGGCCTTGGCGAAGGCGCGTTCGGCGCCCGCGTAGTCGCGGTAGGAGAGCGCCAGCGCCCCCAGGTTGAGGTGGGCGGCGGCGAAGTTGTCGTCCAGCGACACGGCCTTCTGGAACTGGGCGAGCGCGCGCGGGCGGTCGTCCATCTTCAGGTAGATCATCCCCAGCGTGTTGGAGATGGCGGGGTCCTTCTCCGCGACCTTGCGCGCGTTGACGACGAGCAGCTCCGCCAGGCGGTACTGGCCCCGGTCGTACGCCACCAGCGCCAGCGTCTTGTACGCCTCCGGGTTGTCCTTGCTGCGCGCGAGCACGCGCCGCCCGGTGACCTCCGCCTCGTCCAGCTTGCCCGCCAGCCGGTACGTCGCGGCCAGCCCGTTGAGGACGGGCTCGTCGTGCTCGTGACCGGGCGTCTGGAGCGCCTTCGTGTAGAGCGCGATGGCCTCCTCGAACTGGCCGTCATGCCGGTGCATCAGGCCCAGGTTCATTACCGACGGCGTGTGGGCGGGGTCCAGGAAGAGGACCTTCTCGTAGGCGGCGCGAGCGTCCGCCGGGCGGCCCTGCTTCTCCGCGATGACGCCCAGGTTGAACTGGGCGTTGAGCGTCTTGGGCTCCTTCGCCACGACCTGCTCGAAGCCCTTGCGCGCGGCGTCCAGGTCCCCGGCCTCGTAGGCCTTCAGCGCCTCCGCGAACAGGTTGTTGGCGTCGCCCTTCTCCCCCACGACGGGCGCGGGAGTGGTGGGCACCGTGGCGGCGGGCTTCTCCACCGCGTTCATCGCGACGGGCGTGGGCCGGGGGCCCGTGGCGCACGCCGTGGTGAAGGCGAAGGCGAAGGCCCCGGCCAGGAGCATGCGCTTGGTGCGAAACCCGTTCATCTGCGTCGTCCCCATCCCCTTGAACTGGCTGCTGATGTCGCTGCTGTTCGTCGTCTTCACGGCTGCACCCCCTCGAGCAGGGCGGTGGGTTCGGACCGCGGACCCTCCGCGCCTTCCGGCGACGGGGCCGGCTTCGCGCCTTCCGGCTGCCCCGCGTCCTGCGCGGCGGGCTTCGGTTCCGCGGAGGCGCTGATGGGGCCATTGAGGTCCTTCAGCACGCCGGCGGCGATGCGCGAATCACTGCTGCCCCGGTACGTCACCGGCCGCACCTGGGCGTAGGCGCCCGGACGGAAGCGGTTGAGCTGGTCCTGCGCGGCCAGCGTCCACTCGCTGTAGATGCCCAGCTCGTAGGCCTTCTGGAGCCCCTTCTCCAGCGCCTCGCTGGACTTGTCCTCCAGGGGCAGCGCCAGCGTCTCCAGCTCGCCGCGGTACATGCTGAGCTGATCATCGTCCAGGCCGGACGGATCCGGCGAGTCCATGATGTTGCGCGCGAAGTCCGCGTACGCCAGGCCGATGCGCGTCAGGGCCGCGATGCCCCACTCGCCGGAGCCGGTGGCGAGCACTGCCGCGTACTCCTTCTCCACGCGCTGCATCTCGCGCTGCTTGGCCGTCAGGTCGCGGCGGATGGTGGAGACGCGCGTGAACTTGATGTCCGTGAAGCGCTTCCACGTGGGCTCCAGCGCCAGGAAGCGCGCGTGGCCGTAGGCGTTGAGCACCGCGGTGTCCTTGCGCACGGCTTCGGACAGCTTGTTCCAGCCGCGCACCAGCTCGTCCTGCGCCTTCTCCTGGCCGCGCACGTCCTTCATCTTCTGGTACGCGAGCAGCTCATGGTAGCGGGCCAGGTACGGCTGGCCCGCGGCGGTGCGCGAGTCCCGGCCGTAGGTGTCCACGAAGGCGCTGAAGGCGCGGGCCGCGTCGCCCCACTTCTTCTCCTTCTCCCAGACGAGGCCGAGGGAGAAGGCCACCTGGGGCACGTCCTTGCGGTCCTTGAAGCGCGTCAGGTAGCTGTTCCACGCGGTGACGGCCTTCTGGGATTCACCCAGGCCGTCGTACCAGACGCCCGCGTTGAAGAGGGCGTCCGCCACCCACGCGCCCGCCTCGTCCACCAGCGCCTTGCGCTCGGCGGCCTGCTGCTCGCGCTTGGAGCCCGCGTCCTCGGCCGCGCCCGGGGCGTCGTCCTTCTTCGCCACCGCGCCCTTGGCCTTCTTGTCCTTCTCCTTCTTCGCTTCGCGGGCCTTCATCGCCGCGTCGTACTCGGAGACGAAGGACTCCGACATGGCGGCGGCCTTCTTGAACTCGGCCACCTTCTCGTAGAGGCCAGACAGCGTGTAGCGGGCCTTCAGCTCGAAGGCGCTGTTCGGGTACTCCTTGAGGACGCGCTCGCCGGCGGTGATGCCCTTGTCGACCTCGCCCGCCTCCTGCGCGATGATCATCGCGTAGGTGAGCGCGCGGTCCGCGTTCTCCGACTTGGGGAACTCCGTCACGAAGGTGAGGAACAGCTCGGCGGCCTTCGCCGGGTTCTTCTCCTTCTTGTAGACGACCTCGTCCACGTACTTGTACTGGCTGCCCTCCACCACGCGGGCCACGCGTCCCGCGAAGTCCGAGCCGGGCTTGGACAGCTTCGAGTTGCCCAGGAACTTGCGCGACAGCGTGTTGAGCTCGAGCCACTCCTCGCGGCTCTCCAGCACGTACATGGTCAGGTCCGCGGCGTCGCGCGAGCGGCGCTCCTCCGGGAACTTCTCGATGATCTCCCCGAAGCGGCGGGCCGCGTCCACGAAGTGCGCGCGGTCGTAGAGGATGACGGCGGCCTGGTAGCGCAGGTCGATCTCATCCTGGTTGCCCGGGTACAGGCCGTTGTACGTGTCGCACGCGGCGACCAGGCGCTCCTCGAACTTCGTGAGCGGCTGCTCCGCCTGCTCCTTGGCGTCGCGCTTGACGAGCTTCTGCTTGGCGACGTCGCCCTTGTCCTTCTTCTCGTCGACCTTCTGGCCGTCCTTGAGGTCGCTCTTCGCTAGCTGGCCGCGTTCAATCTTGACGAGCTTGTCGTACGCGAGCACCGCGTTGTACGAGGCGCTCTTGCGGTAGGCCTCGTTGGAGACCTCGCGCGCGGAGTCGCGGTCCGGGATCTTGAAGGCCACGACGGCGTCGTACTCGGCGGCGGCGGCCTGCCACTCCTCCAGGGCCCAGAGGATTTCGGCGTAGAAGAAGCGGATGTTGAAGGCCGAGTCCGCGACGAACTCCGGGTTGTCGCTGGACGCGAACGCCTCCACGTACTGCTTGTAGATGTCGCGCGCGAGCCGGTAGGTCTCCACCTGGCGCGTCTTCTGCGCCTCCTGGTGGTACTCGGTCACCATCACGCGCATCGCCTCTTCGGTGACGCTGAAGGCGTTGCGCAGCACGCCCGCGTTGCCGGAGTTGGTGGTCCACCACTCGCCGCCCGGGCGGTAGAGGTCCACCATCCGCTTCATCTCCTTGCGGACCTGCTGGCGCTGACGCAGACCCTCGTACGCGCGCACCACCGCCTGCTGGTACTCGGGCGCGTTCACGCCCATGGGCGAGTCGTCGATGAGGGTGCGGTACACCAGGATGGCGCTGTCGAAGTGGCCCGCGTCCACCAGGCCCGCGGCCGTCTTCGCGAGCAGCCGGCCCTGGCGCTTCGGCGGCGCCTTCTCCTTGAAGTAGGCGAGCGCCTCCTTGGGCTGATCCAGCTGGACGTAGAAGACGGTCAGGTCGTTGAGCGCCTCCGTGCGCAGGTCGCCCAGCTCTTCACCGCGCTGGCCCGCGTAGTCCACCACCTCGTGGAGCTTCTTGAGGCCCGCGTCCAGGTCGCCCGCGTTGAAGTCACACCAGGACAGCTTGTAGGTCGCGTAGGCGTAGATCTTCGGGACGCCGGACTCGCGCGCCTTCTCGTAGTTGACCTTCGCGGGCGCGAGCTTGTTGTTCTCGAAGTAGTGGTTGCCCAGCTGGATGTACGCGTCCGGGACGAACTGCGACTTGGGGAAGTCGCGGATCAGCTCCTCGTAGCGCGCCACCGCGTCCTCGCGGCGGTTCAACTCGTAGAGGTTGTAGCCCAGCGAGAAGAGCACCTCGTCGCGGGCCGGGTACTCCGGGTACTCGCGGAGGATGTCCTCGTAGATGCGCATCGTCTCGGCGCGGTAGCGCTCCGAGTCACGGTGGTCCTGCTCCGGCGCCGTGGCCTTCTCACCGCGCGCCTGCGCCGCGTCGTAGGCCTTCTCCGCCGCGAGGAACTTCTCCATCTCCAGCTGGTAGAGGTACTTGGACTTCTCCCAGTAGAGCTCCGACAGGCGGTACTGCATCTCCGCCTTCTGGGTGGACGTCTCCTGCAGCTTGGGGATGAGGCGCTTGAAGCCTTCAATGGCCTCATCGCGCTTCTTGTCCGCGAGCGCGTCCTTCTTGGAGTCCGCGATGCGCGGCACGTCCGCGAACTTGGCCGAGGCGGGCTTCACCCGCGCCGGGCCCTTGCGCATGTCCTGGGGCGCCACCCCGGGAGGCAATTCCGCCTTCTTCGCCTCCTCCGGCTTCTTCGCCTCCTCCTTCTTGAGAGCGGCGTCGCCCTTCTTGCTCGCGGCCTTCGCCGCCGAAGAGGACTTCTTCGTCGCCACCTTGCGCGGCGGTGCCGTCGGCTCCGCCGCCTCCCCCACCCCACCA
>NZ_RAWB01000640.1 GCF_003612055.1 Corallococcus llansteffanensis | reverse complement strand
GCCCACGTGTTGCTGTGAGGCCGTGGACGGTTCGTCCATCCCTTTGGGCAGGGTGGGCGGCGGGCGACGCAAGCGGCGGGCACGTGGGGGTCTTCAACGGTGGCGACGTACGCGGCGATTTCCGCAGTGGGGCAGGCGCTCCTGGCGCTGCTCGAGCAGTCGTGCCCGAAGCCGGAGTTCGAGGGCGCGAAGTTCGAGCTGTACCAGGCTAGCGACTTCAAGACCCCCATGGAGGAGGGCGTGTCCCTCTTCCTGTACCGCGTCACGCCCAGCACCACCCGCCGCAACCTCACCGGCCGCGAGGACGCGCAGGGCCGGCGCACCCGCAGGCCGCTGCCGGTGGACCTGTGCTTCATGCTGACGCCGTGGGCGAAGACGGCCGCCAAGCAGCACCGGCTGCTGGGCTGGAGCATGCGCACGCTCGAGGACACCCCCACCCTCACCGCCAGCTTCCTCAACCACTACGGGCGCCCGGAGACGGACACCTTCCTGCCGGACGAGACGGTGACGCTCGTGCAGGACACCCTCTCCATCCAGGACCTGCTCAACGTCTGGGAGGTGGGCAAGCCCAACCTCCAGGTGTCCGTCACGTACATCGCGCGGATGGTGCTCATCGAGTCCGGCATCTCCGACACCCAGGGCCCGCCCGTGCAGACGCGCGTCCTCGACCTCGGGAAGCGCACGGAGTGAGGCCCCCCGTGCACAGGCTGGAGGTGCTGTCGCGCGTGACGCCCCTGGGCGTGCGCTTCCGCGACGAGGTCACCGGGGCGCTGGTGGGCGACGGGCTCCAGGTGAGCGCGTTCCCGGAGGGCCACCCTGGCCTGCGCCGCGCCTCCATCGTCAACCGCTCCGGCGTGCACGTCCTCATGGACCTGCCGGGCCTGCGCGACCTGGAGTTCGGCGGCAAGGACGTGCCCTCCGGCGACCCGGGCGACGCGGCGTGGTGGGCCGCCCTCCCCGCTCGCAAGCCCTTCACCGTGGAGGTGGAGGACGCGCAGGGTCGCTTCCTGCCGTGCTCGTTCCGCGCGCAGCTCCCCTTCCCCGGCCTCTTCCAGCTCAGCTGCCCGGGCCTGCCGCCCGCGCCGCCGCTGTCCGGCCCACCCGCCGTGCCGCTGTTCTCCGCCCCCGCGCGCGTGTCCGGAGGCCCGCTGGCCGTCCTGCGCGCGGAATTGTGGGACGCGGATGCGCAGGTGCCCGCCGCGTGGGCGCGGGTGGAGGCCACGGCGGCTGGCGGCACCCCGGTGCGCGGCGTGGCGGATGAACAGGGGCGGCTGGCCCTCTTCTTCCAATACCCCGAGCCGGTGGACTTCCCTCCCGTCCCGCTCGCGGAGGCCTCCGCGCTGCCCCCGGGGCCACCGCTGCTGGAGCAGACGTGGGCGCTCCAGGTGCGCGTCTTCTATGCGCGCCGCACGCCCGTGCCCGCGCGGCCGGACCTCTGCGACACCCTGTCCCAACCCTCCTCGTGGGCCTGGACGGACACGGACAGCTCGGTGGAGCTGCTCGAACCGACGCTGCGATACGGCCAGGAGCTCGTCCTGAAGACCCAGGACGCGCCGCGCTCCCGGTTGTGGATCACCTCCACGGGTTCACTCCCCTAGGAAAAGACCGATGCCCGAATATCTCGCTCCCGGTGTGTTCGTCGAAGAGACCTCGTTCCGTGCCAAGTCCATCGAGGGCGTGAGCACCACCACCACCGGCTTCATCGGGCCCACACGGTACGGCCCGGTGGACCTGCAGCCGGACCTCATCACCAGCATGGTGGAGTTCGAGCGCGTCTACGGCGGCCGCCGGCAGCTCGGCTTCAAGGTGGCGGGCACGCTGCACAACTACACCTGGCACGCGGTGCGCGCCTTCTTCGAGGAGGGCGGCAAGCGCCTCTACGTGGGCCGGGTGTTCCGCAAGCAGGCCGGCACGTCGAAGAAGTACGGCGGCTTCGAGTCCGCCACCACGCTCGTCGCCAACAACCCGTCCTATGACGACGGCCACGCGCGCGGGCTGCTGGCCGGCGAGCCCACGGACGTCAAGAAGCAGCTCCTCGCCTACGGCCGCTACCCGGGCTCCGCCGGCAACCTGCGCGTGCGCTTCACGCTGCGCGCGGGGCAGAACGTGCTGTCCTTCGAAGGCGGCAAGCCGCGCGTCAGCTCGCTGCAGGATCGGGACGTGGTGGTGCTGCGCGACTTCACCACCGTCCCGCCCGCCGTGGCGGACGCGGGGGCCTTCTACCAGGCGCGCTGGAACGAGGTGAAGCAGGACTGGGACCTGGTCCCCGCCACGGGCACGGCCACGGCCCTGTCCAGCCTGACCGACACGGGCAACCAGCTGCGCATCATCACCGTGACGGTGGCCGTCATCCCCACGGACGAGCCGGGGGCGTCCCAGGTGTGGTCCGGCCTGGCGCTGGACAAGGTGCACGCGCGGGACGGCGCGGAGGACTCGCTGCAGGCGCGCTTCAACATCGACGCCTCGGATCTGGAGCGCAACCGGGGCATCCCCATCGTCCTCGCGCCGGGGTCGGACCTGGGGGACGGGCTGGCGATGCTGACCGCCCTGCTCAAGGCCACGCCCAACGGGGTGACGCCGACGGTGACGGATGCGCTGAAGAACCCGGACTCCACCGACCTGCAGCGCACGGTGGAGGTGCTGCTCCAGGGTGGCAACGACGGCGAGCGCCCCACGGCGGACGAGTACCAGGGCGAGCAGATCGTCAACACCACGCGCAAGACGGGGCTCGTGCAGTTCGAGGACCTGGAGGACATCTCCATCGTCGCGGCGCCCGGCTCCACCTTCAACTACGAGGGCGGCTATTCGCTGGACGCCAACACCATCATCAACCTGCTCATCAGCCACTGCCAGCGGATGCACTACCGCATCGCGGTGCTGGACAGCGGCAACGGGCAGACGCTGAACCAGGTGCGCGCGCAGCGCGCGAAGATCGACTCCAGCTACGCGGCGCTCTACTACCCGTGGGTGAAGGTGCTGGACCCTGTCACGCGGCAGCCCATCTTCCTGCCGCCCAGCGGCTTCGTGGCGGGCATCTACGCGCGCAACGACGTCAACCGCGCCGTCTACAAGGCCCCCGCCAACGAGGTGGTGAACCTGGCGCTGGGCTTCGAGTCCAACCTGAGCAAGTCGCAGCAGGAGGTGCTCAACCCCGAGGGCATCAACGCCTTCCGCTACTTCGAGGGGCGCGGCTACCGGCTGTGGGGCGCGCGCACCACCAGCTCCGACCCCGAGTGGAAGTACGTCAACCTGCGCCGCTACTTCGCCTACCTGGAGCGCTCCATCGACAAGGGGACCCAGTGGGCGGTGTTCGAGCCGAATGGCGACCAGCTCTGGGCCAGCGTGCGGCGCACCATCGAGGACTTCCTCCTCAACGAGTGGCAGATGGGCGCGCTGCTCGGTGACAAGCCGGAGAAGGCGTACTTCGTGAAGTGCGACCGCAGCACCATGACCCAGAACGACCTGGATAACGGGCGCCTGGTCTGCCTCATCGGCGTGGCGCCGCTGCGCCCGGCCGAGTTCGTCATCTTCCGCATCGGCCAGTGGACCGGAGACCGGAAGTAACCCCCGGGAGGTTTAGGCAATGGCTGTCCTGAGAGAGCGACCCTATGTGCAGTTCAACTTCCTGGTGGACCTGGGCACGGGCTCCACGGATGGAGCCGACGCGGGCTTCCAGGAGATCAGCAACGTGGGCATGGAGGTCACCGTCGCGGAGTACCGCAACGGCAACGAGAAGGAGAACAGCGTCCGGAAGATCACCGGCCTGAACAAGGCGACGGACGTCACCATGAAGCGGGGCGTGATCGGTTCGCTCACGCTCTACCGGTGGCTGGATCAGCTGCGCAACGGCGACCCCAACGCGCTGCGCACCGTCACCATCCAGCTCCAGAACGAGGACCACACCGCGGTGGTGCAGACGTGGAAGCTGCTGCGCGCGCGCATCATCAAGCACGTGAGCGGCCCCTTCAACGCGAAGGGCACGGACGTGGCGATGGAAGAGCTCACCATCGCGTACGAGCGGTTGGAGATGGAGTGACGTGAGCCGCCCGGCCGCCAGACGCCTCCCCGGCATCCGCTTCGAGGTGCAGGCACCGCCCGTCGAGGACGTGTTGCCGCGCATGGACGTGGCGGCCTTCGTGGGCTTCGCCGCCTCCGGGCCGCTGCACGTGCCCGTGGCGGTGGAGGACCCCGCGGACTTCGAGGCGGTGTTCGGCGAGGCGCCCCTGCTGGCCTGGGACGCCGAGCGCGGGGAGCCGGTACGGGCGCACCTGGCCTCCGCCGTGCGGGCCTTCTTCCGCAACGGCGGCCGGCGCTGCTGGGTGGTGCGCGTGGCGGGGCCGCAGGCGCGCGCCAACACCTTCCCCGTCCCGGGGGTGCTGCGCTGTCTGGAGTCTGGCGCGGTGACGCCCGGCGTGGCGCGGGCGCGCTCGGAGGGCAGCAGCACCGACGGCGTGCAGGTGTCCGCCACCGTCACCCGCGAGCTGCTGGAGCTGGGCCCGTGGAGCGCCCTGGGCACCGTCGTGCAGTTGGAGGTGACGATGCCCGGAGGCGTGGCGCCGGGTGACCTCTTGCGGCTCACGCTCGGGGACGGGGCGATGGCGCTGCTCGTGCCGGTGGACACCGCGGAGGCGCTGGATGCGATGCAGGCCCTGCCCGCGTCCGGGTCGGTGCCACGGCGGGTGAAGGTGCGCGTGCGCACGTCCCGCGCGCGCTGGTTGCAGACGGGCGTGGGCCTGGGCACGGCCCCCTTCACCGCAAAGTGGACGCGCGGCGAGGGACCGCCCGTGTCCCTGAACGTGACGGACGTGGAGGACCCGGGCCCGCTGGCCGGCCGCCGCACGCTGACGCTCACGCTGGACACGCCCCCGGAGTCCGCGCCCGCACCCGGCACGGTGCTGCGCGTGGACGGCGCTGCTCCGGGAGAGCGCTGGCTGGTGGTGGAGTCGCTGGAGTTGGGCCACGGCGTGAGCCCCGGCGCGGGCTCCGTGCGGGTATCAGGGCTGGCGTCGCGGGTGCTGACGGCCGCGCCGGAGAACCCCACCTCGCTGTCCGTCGTCTGCGAGCGGCTGACGCTGAACCTGTGGACGCGGCAGGGCTCGGAGCAGCCCGCGCGGCTGGACCGGCTGGGCCTGTGCCCCGCGCACCCCCGGCACTGGGCATCGCTGCCCACCGACGTGGAGCGCGCGCGGGACGAGGACGCGGAGGCGCTGCCCGGACGTGCCCCCGAGGTGCGGCTGCCGGAGGACTGGCGCCAGGGCGTGCCCGTGTCGCGCTTCCCGCTGGCGGGGCCGGGGACGGGGT
>NZ_RAWB01000063.1 GCF_003612055.1 Corallococcus llansteffanensis | reverse complement strand
GTGTACCGGGGCGGGGTGGCGGCGGTGAAGGGCGTGACGCTGGACATCGCGGACGGCGAGTTCGTGTCGTTGGTGGGGCCGTCCGGGTGCGGCAAGTCCACGACGTTGAACCTCATCGCCGGGCTGGAGGAGCTGTCGGGCGGCACGCTGCGCATCGACGGGCAGGTGGTGAACGAGCTGTCCCCGCGCGAGCGCGACATCGCGATGGTGTTCCAGAGCTACGCGCTCTACCCGCACCTGGACGTGGCGGGGAACCTGGCGTTCCCGCTGAAGGTGGCGGGGATGGGGCCCGCGGACATCGACGCGAGGGTGCGCGAGGTGTCCGGGATGCTGGGGCTGGAGGCGCTCCTGGCGCGCCGGCCGAAGGAGCTGTCGGGTGGACAGCGGCAGCGGGTGGCGCTGGGACGCGCGCTGGTGCGCAGGCCCAAGGTGTTCCTCTTCGACGAGCCCCTGTCCAACCTGGACGCAGCGCTGCGCACGCAGATGCGAGGGGAGATCAAGAAGCTGCACGAGCAGCTCCAGGCCACGTTCATCTACGTCACGCACGACCAGGCGGAGGCGATGACGCTGTCGGACCGCGTGGTGGTGATGAGCCAGGGCGAGGTGCAGCAGGTGGCTCCGCCGCGCGAGCTGTACGACGCGCCGGCGAACCTGTTCGTGGCGGGCTTCTTCGGCTCGCCGCGCATCAACCTGGTGAAGCCGGACACGCTGGGGCTGCCCGCGGAGGACGCGGTGCTGGGCCTGCGGCCGGAGCACCTTCACGTAGGCCAGGGTCCCCGTCCCGAGGATGCGCGCGACGGTCGCGTGTACCTGGTGGAGCCCATGGGCGCGGAGGTCTGGGTGACGGTGGAGACCGGAGGCGAGCGACTGGTGGCCCGGGCGCCCGGAGACTTCCGCGCCGCGAGCGGAGCCCCGGTGTGGCTGCGCCACGACGCGCGCCACCTGCGCCGGTTCGATGGGAAGACGGGGCGGGCGCTGTGACGTCGCGTCAGGCGTAGACCTGTTCGCTGTCCACGAGCGGCTCCAGGCGGCGCTGGAGGTCGTGGAGCCGGTCGTAGCGGTGGCGCAGGGCTTCCTTGAACTCGCGTTGATCCGCGTGCGCGATCTCATCCAGCAGCGTGCGCAGGGCCGCGTCCAGCGTGTCCTTCAGGACGCGCGACTCCTCGTTCGACAGTTCCAGCAGCATCGTGGGGGACCTCCTGGGGAAACGGTAGGCACCGCCACCCCGGGCAGACGGGCCGGCTCCCTGCCGTGGGAGGAGCCTGCTCGGGGGCTCCCCGGTCTGCCCGCAGCGACGCGCACGGCCGCGGAAGCGACCCCACCTTGGGAGGGGAGGCCACGGCCCGGCGGCAAGCGCTCCCGGGCCCTTCGAGCGCGAGGAGCGACACGATGATTCACGCGGGAGACGTGCGCGAGGGCATGGCGGTGCGCACCGCCGACGGACACACGCTGGGCCGGGTGGCCGGCGTGGGCGACACGCACTTCGAGCTGGAGCGGGGCCTCATTCCCATTCCCCGGCGCGACTACCTCGTCGAGTTCTCCGACGTGGAGGCCGTGCGCGGGGACGAGGTCCTGCTCAAGTCGGCCGACCACCCGCAGCTCACGCTGGAGGAGGACGACGACGGCGGGGCGCTGCCGCCGCGCCACAGCGAGGGCATCGACGCGGAGCCCGCGAACGACCCCCTGGGTCCCATGCGGCACTGACGTCCGCGCGCCACGGATGCCCCCGGGCCGCCGGGGGCATTCCAACCCGGAGGGCAGGGCAAGGGCCTGGAATCATTGGGCCTGGCCAGGCTTCGGTGTCAGACCGGCGCGGTAGACGGACCCCTCGGCCAGACGTCCCGGTGGGGTCATGCGACGGTTCTCGACATCTTGCGTCACGGCGCTGTGGTTGGGAGTGATGTTCTCGTGCGGGCCCGCGCCGCGAGCGGACGCGGGGCAGGTGGAGGCGCCCGCCCCGGGCCTGTTGTCCACGCCGCGCCGGCTGCTGCCCTACGTGTCGCTGGAGGACGGGCGGGTGCTGGCGGCGGGAGGGCACGACGGGCACCGCACGCTGGGGAGCAGTGAGGTCTTCGACCCGGACACCGGACGGTGGCGGCCCACGGGGGCGCTGCGCACGGCGCGGCGCAACCACGCGGCGGTGCGGCTCGCGGACGGGCGGGTGTTGGTGGTGGGCGGCTCCAACGGGGTGACGGTAGGGGCGCTGGCGAGCGCGGAGCTGTACGCGCCGGACACGGGGACCTGGACGGCGGCGGCGTCGCTGGGCGAGGCGCGCAACGACCCGGCGGCGGTGCTGTTGCCGGATGGGCGCGTGCTGGTGGCGGGCGGCACGGACGTGGATCTGCGGCCGGTGCGTTCGGCGGAGCTGTACGACCCGGCGACGGGAGCCTGGCAGCCGGCGGAGGCCCCGGGCTTCGTGCGGGGAGGCGCGGGGACGGCGGTGGTGCTGCGGTCGGGCCGGGTGCTGTTCGTGAGCGGCTTGCAGGCGGAGCTGTACGATCCGGTGACGGGCCATTGGGAGAAGGCGGGCGCGGTGGGAGGCGCGGCGGGCACGCACCGGCTGGGGCACACCGTGACGCTGTTGCCGGACGGGCGCGTGCTGGTGGTGGGCGGTACCACGGAGCGCGCGGCGCGGACGGCGGAGGTGTACGTGCCGGAGCGGAACGCGTGGGAGCTGGTGGAGTCGCCCACGCTGCCGCGCGAGCACCACGCGGCGCTGGTGACGGCGGAGGGCGCGGTGCTGGTGATGGGCGGAGAGCACTCCACTCGCGGCACGCTGGCGGCGGCGGAGCGGTTTGATCCGGTGCGCGGCACGTGGACGCAGGCACCCACGCTGCATGAGCCACGAGGCGAAGCAGGCGCGCTGTGGCTGCGTCGGGGCACGGTGTTGGTGGTGGGCGGCGTGAACGAGCTGGGCACGCTGGCTACGAGCGAGGAATACGTCCCGGCCCCGGTCGAGGCCCAGGCATCCCCAGAAGAGGAGCCCCGGGCCTTGGACAGCCATCCCACGGCTGCCAGGTAGAGCCTGCACCCAGGCCCGTCTTGCCACCGCGCATCGGTGCGGCACCGCGTGGGAGCGCGTGACAGACTGCGCGCCCATGCGCTCCTGGAAACACCTGCTCGTCGTCCCGCTCGTCTGTTCCTCCGCCTGCGCCACCGCGCCCGTCGCTCCCGCGAAGACGGAGCCCCCGGTCGTCGCCGCCGCCGCGCCCGTGGCCATCGCGTCCGCGCCTGTCGCCCCCGCCGCGCCGGAGCGCCCCTTCGGCACGCTGCGCGAACAGGCGGACCGTCAGCAGGCCTGGCTGCGCGAGCGCCTGGACACCGCGCTGCCCCAGCTCATGCGCAAGTACGGCGTGCAGATGTGGATCATCCCCATGCGCGAGCACAACGAAGACCCCGTCTTCAAGGCGCTCGTGTCCCCCACCACCTTCGCCGCGCGCCGCCGCACCATCTACGTCTTCTTCGACCGGGGCGCCGACAAGGGCGTGGAGCGGCTGGCCCTGGGCGGCAGCTCGCAGGGCGGCCTCTACGACGTCCGCCGCGCGCCGCAGCTCGTGGACCGCGGCGGCGGCCAGCGCGCCGCGGAGCTCCTCGGCCCCGAACAGTGGACCCTCCTCAAGGAAGTCGTCGAGGAGCGCAAGCCCCAGTCCATCGCCATCGACGTGTCCCCCGCCATCGCCTTCGCCGATGGCCTCACCCACGGCGAATACGAAGGCATGGCCCAGGCCCTGGGCCCCACCTGGGTGAAGCGCTTCAAGCCCGCCGGCGGCCTGCCCCTGGACATGCTCGGCTGGCGGAGCGCCGACGAGGTCCGCTTCTTCGAGGACCTCACGAAGCACGCCTGGAGCATCATCCAGACCGCCTTCTCCAACGCCGTCATCACCCCCGGCGTCACCACCCCCCAGGACGTGGAGTGGTGGATGCGTCAGCGGCTCGCCGACGAGGGCCTGGACACCTGGTTCCAGCCCGACGTGGACGTGCAGCGCAAGGGCGCCTCCGAGGAGCAGCTCGGCGCCAATCCCGTCATCCAGCGCGGCGACGTGCTCCACTGCGACTTCGGCATCACCGCGCTCCGCCTCAACACCGACACCCAGCACATGGGCTACGTGCTGCGCGAAGGAGAGACGGACGCGCCCGCCGGCCTCAAGGCCGCGCTGAAGAACTCCAACCGGCTCCAGGACATCGTCACCGGGGAGATCAAACCGGGCCGCACCGGCAACGAGGTGCTGCGCGCCGCGCTCGCGCGCATGAAGGCGGAGGGCCTCGACGGCACCGTGTACTCACACCCCATTGGACTGAACGGCCACGGCGCCGGCCCGATGATTGGGATGTGGGACCGCCAGGAGGGCGTGCCCGGCAACGGCGAGCACCGCGTGATGCCCCAGTCCTGGTTCGCCATCGAGCTGCAGGCCACCACCCCCGTCCCGGAGTGGGGCCAGCAGCCCGTGCGCTCCGGCCAGGAGGAGGACGTGGTGCTGGATGCCCAGGGCGCCGTGCACTGGGCCTACCAGCGCCAGACGGCGTTCCACCTGGTGCGCTAGCGCGCCACGCCCGTCAAGGACTTGAGCAGCGCCACCAGCGCCTGCTTCTCCTCGCTGCTCAGGTCCAGCTTGACGATGGTCTCCGTGCGCACGCCCACGAAGGTGCCGTCCGCGTCGCCGCCCTCGTTGTAGAAGTCGACGACGTCCTCCAGCGACTTCTCCGCGCCGGTGTGCATGTACGGCGCGCTCAGCGCCACGTTGCGCAGCGACGGCGTGCGGAAGGCACCCACGACCTCCTCCGGCTTGCTCTGCGCCTGCGTGTGCAGGGCGGACAGCCGCGCCGCGTCCGTGCCCGCGGGCGCGTCGCTGAAGAGGCCCGCGGCGTTGAACTTCCAGGACAGGAGCGCGTCCACCGCGTCCGCCTGGCCGCGCTTGCCGGCGCCGGGGTCCTTGAGGCCCACGTTGTGGAACTTGTCGTCCGACAGCGCGCGGCCCTTGTGGCACACCACGCACTGGCCCTTGCGCACGAACGTCTTCAGCCCCAGGTACGCGGGGTCCTGCTCCGCCGTGCCCGCCTGCACCGCCTGGAGGAAGCGCCGCACGTCCGCGTCGAAGGGCGCGTCCGTCCGGTTGAGCGTGCGCTGGTACGCGGCCAGCAGCTTGCCCACGTTGGCCAGGAGCCGGTCCCCGTCCTGCTCGTCCGCGGGCGACGTGCCGAACAGCTGCGTGTACGCCGCCGTGTAGGTGGGCTCCGCGACCAGCCGCGCGCGCACCACCACCGCGTCCGAGTCCATCTCCACCGGGTTCGTCAGCGGCAGGATGGCCTGCGACCAGAGCCGGTCCGCGCGCCCGTCCCACATGAACCAGCGGTTGTAGCCCGCGTTCAGCAGGCTGGGCGGATTGCGCTCCGTGCGCTGGCCCCCGCAGCCCTCCGCCGTGGGCGTCTCCACCGTGTAGCCCTCGCCGTCGTGGCAGCTGCGGCAGGACACCGTCCCGCAGCGCGACAGCCCCGGATCCTCGAACAGCCGGTGCCCCAGTGCCGCCGCGTCCGGGTTGTCCCCCCACTTGTTGGTGGGGTCCACCTCCGGACGCGCGCTGGGCGTGTGCAGGGTGTTCAACGCGTCGAGCTCGTCTTCACTCGGAAAGGGTGCTTCGGATTCGCAACCCGTCCCCAGCAGGGCCAGGGCGAGCACGGCAGTACGCAGACGGAACAGGGACATGGGCCCGCGAAGCTTCGCCCCCTTGTGTTCAGCAATCAATGGTCCCCGGCCGAACCCACCCGCCAGGTCTCCCGTCCTCCGGAAGACCACCGGGGACGCCCCATGACGTGGCGCGTCCCCGGCCCTTCAGGGCTTCCGGCTCACCCGCAGGTGAGCTTGTAGCTGACCACCGGCGCCGCGAACTTGGCGATCTTCATCGTCGTGGGCCCCGGCGTCGCGGTGGGCGCCGCGCCGCTGGCGCACTTCAGGCCCGGATCCACCACCAACGCCACCTGCAGGTCCGTGCCGTCGGGCAGGCCCGTCACCGTGAAGCTGCAGCGGTTGTTTCGGCTCTGCTTCACCTCACCCGCCCCCAGCGCCGCGGAGTTTCCCTCGGTCACCTTCACGCTCACGGACGAGCACGGCTCCCCCTGCAGCCCGCTCTCCGGGTACGTGATGCTGCCCGTGACCGTGGCGTTGCCCCCACGCCCTCCGGCCGCCGCACCACTCGACGTCGAGGCGCAGGCGGTGGCGGCAAGGACCAGGGCGGCAACAGCGATTCGCAACATGGATATCCTCAATTCAAGAATGAAAGGGTTTTCACGCCGGCTGGCTGCCCTCCCGGCAGCCAGCGGCGCGCGCCACGTACAATCCCGCCGCGTGTTCATTCCACGGGGGAGTGCGTTCGTGATTGCGTCCGTGCGGGGGATTTCCGCTCGTCAACATCCCCCCGGATTCCCTTCCCGGCTCTTGAGAAAAGGAAAGTCACGGCAGCCGCTGCAGCGCGTCCTTGGCGCGCACCAGCCCGTGACCGAAGACGGGGTCCCGGCCCGGGATGCCCAGGTCGCGCGCGGAGGCCCGCATCGCCTCGCGGATCTGCAGCGGCGTCAGCTCCGGCCGGGCGCTCCAGAGCAGCGCCGCCACGCCGCTGACGAAGGGCGCGGACATGGAGGTGCCGGAGGAGTGGGTGTAGTCCACCGGGAAGAGGTTCACCCACGCGTGGCTGCCCATCCGCTGGCGCAGCATGGTGCCCGTGGCCTGGTTGACGCTGACCGCGGGCGCCCACTGCCCCCGGCGGGGCAGGGAGAGGATGTTGACCTCGCCGCCCGCGGGGCCGTCGTCGGCGCTGAAGATGACCGAGCGCGCGCCCTGCCTCATCACGTTGGACATGGCCTGGTCGATGGGCACCGCGCCCGGGCGCACGTAGGCGACGAAGCCGTCACAGGTGGCGCCCCGGCATGCGTCCAGCGAATCCCCCAGGCCGCAGTCCACCAGCCGGCCCGCGGTGTTGCCCGTGGGGGAGAACAGCAGCGAGCGCGACATCGGCTGCGTGTCGTTCACGGACATCTGCGAGAAGGCACCCAGGCCCCGGGGGAAGCTGGACAGCACGTCCACGCCGGGCGCCACCAGGTCCAGGTCGGACCCCACGCAGGAGAAGCCCGCGTGCCGCTCGTGCACGTCCACCGCACCCACCGCGATCACGGACGGGTCCGACGCCGGGTACAGCACCGGCCCGCCCTGGTTGCCCGCGGCCGCCACCACCAGCATGCCGTGATCCAACGCCGCCTTGAACGCCTCCACCGAGCTGCGCGTGGGCGTGCCTCCGCCCAGCGACATCGACACGATGCGCGCGCCCTGGGACTCGCACCACTCCATCGCGGAGAACACCATGCTCATCTGCGTCTGGCCCTGCAGGTCCAGCACGCGCGCGATGAGCAGCGGGGCGCGGGGGGCCACGCCCACCATGCCGCCGGGGTGCGACTGCGGATCCGTGACGCCGCCCTGGCCCATCCGCGCGGCGATGATGCCCGCCACGTGCGTGCCGTGGCCCATGCCCCACTGGCCCTCTTCGCCCACGTCGCTCGCGTCGTCGTCCCCCTCCAGGAAGTCATGGCTGGCCACCACGGCGCCCTGGAGCTCCGGGTGCCTCATGTCCAGCCCGCTGTCGATGACGCACACCTTCACGCCCTCGCCGGTGGGGGCGCCCACGTCCAGCACGCCGTCCGCGTCCGCGTCCCACACCTCCGGCGCCTGCACCATGCGCAGCGCTTCGGTGTACTCCCCGGTGGGAAGCACGCCCTGGGAGGCCGCCATCACCCGGGCGGGCAGCAGGCCGGGCGTCAGCCCTTGCGCTGACCAGGCCTGGTCCTCCTCGATGCTCTCCACCAGCTCGCTCTGCTCCAGCGCGAGGCGCTCCTCGGGCGTCACGCGCGCGGCCACCGCGGGGATGTTGCGGTAGACGAAGCTCACCTTCGCCCCCACATCGCGCGCCAGGTCGGCGCCGGCCGCGGTGACGCGCGACGCCTGCGTGCCGCTCACCTTGCGGAAGCGGATGATGGCCGCCGTGCGGCCGTCGTCCGGCTCCCTCGAGGGCTGGTTCCCATCCATGCCCTGATGCTGCGTCACTTCTCCGGCGATGACGCCCGGGCACGCCTGCCCTTGTGACCAGGCCTGCCTGGACGACTCCGGCGCACATGCCACCAGCGCCAGCACACCGACGAATCCCCATCGCATCATGGCCGACTCCTTCCAGAACGACGATCCACGGGAGGCCCCCTCAGGGAACGCATGCGGAGCCAAAGCGGCAACGTCCGGCGGGGCGCGCGGCCCCGGACGTGCTCAGGTGCACACCGCGGTTGTTGTCAGGAGGAAGCCAGCTCCGGGGTTTCCGTCACCTCCGGGACTTTCCATTTTTGGCGTCAGCGGTGTCCGAGGCCTGGAGAGAAGGCAGGGAAGCGAGGCGCGCGGCTTGATTCCATGGGGGAGTCCGTGCTGCGCTCCCGCGCCGAAGCCATGAGCACCGCACCCTCAGAGTCCCCTCGGTTTTTCGGGCGCTACGAGCTCGTCCACCTCCTGGGCCAGGGCGGCATGGGAGAGGTGTACCTGGCGAAGCTGACCGGGGCGGCGGGCTTCGAGAAGCCCTGCATCGTGAAGACCATCCTGCCGGCGCTGGTGAAGGACCGGCAGTTCCTGGATCGCTTCCATCACGAGGCCAAGGTGCTGGTGCACCTGGTGCACTCGTCCATCGCCCAGGTGTACGACATGGGCGAGGCGGACGGCACCTACTACATGGCGCTGGAGTACGTGGCGGGGGTGGACCTGGGCTACCTGCTGGAGCAGGCGCGGGTGCAGGGCCGGGCGGTGCCGGTGCCGGTGGCGCTCTACATCGGCCAGCGCATGGCGGAGGGGCTGGGGTACGCGCACCGCAAGACGGGCACGGACGGCGATCCCCTGGGCATCGTCCACCGGGATGTGTCCCCGCACAACGTGATGGTGTCGTACGAGGGCGAGGTGAAGGTCATCGACTTCGGCCTCGCGAAGTCCACCGCGCGCAGCAAGTACACGCTGCCGGCCACGGTGATGGGGAAGCTGGGCTACATGTCGCCGGAGCAGGTGCGCGCGGAGCCCCTGGACCACCGCAGCGACATCTACTCCTGCGCGGTGGTGGTGTGGGAGATGCTGGCGGGCCGTGGGCTCGTTCCCCACGGCACCGTGGGTGAGATGATGGCGGCCATGTCGCAGCCGGTGGTACCGCCCCTGGGCGACCTCCGGCCGGACGTGGAGCCCTCGCTGGAGGCCGTCGTGCGCCGCGCGCTCGCGCCCGTGCCGGCGGACCGCTACGCGCGGGCGGACGACTTCAGCCGCGCGCTCAACGCGGAGCTGCTGCGCACCGGGGCCGCGATGGGGGCCGAAGAGGTGGGCGAGTTCGTGCGCACCCTCTGCCCGGAGGCCTTCGCCGAGCAGCGCAAGCTGGCCTCCAGCGTCACGGGCGAGCGCCGCACGCCGCCGCCGGCCCCGCGCGGGAACTCCGGCACCGGCCTGTATGGCAACTCCGGCACCGGCAGCAGCCCTGATCAGCAGGCCACGGCGCCGCGGACCGCGGGTGACGTGGGCTCGGGACGGCGGGACACCGCGCGCATCGAACGGGAGGACCCGGCGCGGGGCCCGTCCGGCACGTTCGTGTCCCACGCCTCGGGCTCCGGCGGCGTGACGCGTGCCCCGGGCTCCGGCGGCGTGGCCCGGAGCGACGAGGCCCCGGACGAGTCCGCGCTGGGCGCCACCGCGGTGCACCGGGTGGCGGATCCCTCGCTTCCGGCGGCATCAACGTCGCAAGCGTTGGATCAGCCCGAGCGGCGCCGCCCGGTGGCGCGGATCGCCGTGGCCGCGCTGCTGCTGGTGGGCGTCACCGCGGGCCTCACCGCGTATGTGATCCACGCGAACGCGCCGACCGGGACCCCCGCGCCGCTGCCGCCTCCCACCGCGCCGGTGGTGGCCGCGGCCGAACCGCCCCCCGTGGTGGCACCGCCTCCGGTGGTGGCGCCGCCCCCGGTGGTGACGCCGCCCACCCAGGTGGCGGGCGCGGAGGACACGGTGCCAGACGCGGGGCTCGAGCCGGCCTCGCCCGAGCTGCCCCCGGTGGTGGCGCCCGACAAGCAGGTGAAGACGGCGTCGGTGTCGAAGGTGCGGAAGCCCCCGCGCACGGTGGTCGTGACCACGCCGGTGGTGCTGATTGAAGAGCTGCGCGGCGGCCAGCACGTGGCGCGGATGGATGCGTGGCGCGGCCTCAACGCGGGCCTGTCGCTGCAGGTGGTGGGTCCGTCGGCCTCGCGCGGCTCCAACAAGCGCCCCCTCCTGGGGCAGGCCCGCGTGGAGTTCATCCCTCCCAACCGGGATCAGCTCGCCCTGAAGCTGGACGACGATGCGAACACGGCGAAGGAGCCGCGCTTCGTGGTGCTGCCCGTGCGCCCGGCGGAGCCCGTGGCCCCCACGCCCGTCGCGGAGCCGGTGCGCGAGGAGAAGCCGCCGGAGACGTCCCCGCTCCTGGGGCTCGCGACGATGGACGGCCTGCTGGGCAGCAGCTTCAACCGCACGCTCACCCTCATCAACAACGACACCCGCACCTGGACCAAGTGCACCATCGTCCTGGCGAGGCGGCAGCAGGCGACGATGGCGAAGCTGGAGCCCTACACGCGGCACGTGGTCCAGGTGCACGAGCGCTACTTCAAGGTGGATCCGAACGCGCCCGGCGTGGGCGACCGCATGGTGCGCGTGATCTGCAAGGAAGGTCAGGGCGACTTCGTGCTGGGCAAGCCGGAGTAGCCCTTCCCCCGAGGGGCCCCTTTCGAGGGCGCCCCTCAAGGCTCCTTCGGTGCGGGAGGCCTCAGGGCCCCAGCCGCGCGGCGGCCACGGGGCACTCGGCGCGCAGCAGCTTCTCCACCTCCGCGTCGCCCCCCTTCGCGTTGCGCACCGCGCGGGACAGGGACGTGCGGCACTGCCACGTCACCTCGCGCGTGCCGTGGCAGCAGTGCCAGCCGGTCAGCGTGGAGTCCAGGTACTGGAGCATCTCCTGGCGCGTGGGCGTGACGATGCTCCACACCGCGCCCGCGAGCAGCGCCACCCCGACGAGCTGGGGCAGCAGGCCCCGCACCCAGCCGCGCGCGCCGCCCGGAAGCGGCCGTGCGTGCACCCCCAGCTGCGCGTCCAGGGGCCGGTGCTGCAGCACGACCTGGAGCAGCAGCTCCACCGGCGCGGTGAGGCCGCGCAGCAGACCCGTGCCCAGACCCGGCGCGCGTCCCTCGCCGCGCTCCAGCAGCAGGCCCAGGAAGTGACGGCCCGGGGTGCGGCCCGTCAGCCCGCCCACCGCGGACAGGGCGAACCACGCCACGGCCCCCGCGAGCACGAGCGCTCCGGCGGTGGTGACCTGCTCCGCCGCGCGCACCGCGCCCCAGCCCACGAGCGCCGCGCCCGTGAGGTCCAGCAGATCCGCCACCCACAGCCGGCCCTGGTACCGGGCCTCGGTGGGAATTGTCTCCATGGAGAACAGCGTCCCGTCGCTCATCAGCCTCTCTCGTGCGCGAGCATGGGCCGCCCGCGCGGCGGAGGCGCTCCCTTCACGCGAGCGTCCCGGCACTGGCCTCCTCTACTACAGGTCCAGCACGAGCCGCTTGGAACGTGCGCGCGAGACGCAGACGAGCATGCGCGCGTCCCCGGCGGGCTCCCCGGCGGGCTCCTGCTGGAAGAAGGTGTCGCGGTGCTCGGGCGTGCCCTCGCAGACGCGGGTGAGGCAGGTGCCGCACGAGCCCGCCTCGCAATCGCTCTCCACCTTCACCCCGTGCGTGCGCAGCACGTTGAGCACGCTCGTGCCGGCCGGGACGCGGAGCACCTGGCCGCTGCTGCGCAGGGCCACCTCGAACTCCTCCTCCACGCGGGCGCTGGTGGCGGAGGTGCCCTCGGCGGTGAAGGCCTCGAAGTGCACCTTCTCCCAGGGCCACCGGTGCAGCGTCGCCGCCTCGCGCACGGCCCGCATCAGGCCCGCGGGGCCGCAGCAGTACAGCCGCGTGCCCGGGCCGCGCGTGGAGAGCAGCGCCTTCACGTCCAGGCCCTTCGCCGGGTCGCCCCCGTCATGGTGGAGGTGCACGTGGCCGGCGAAGGACGGCGAGGACAGGAGCTCCGTGAAGGCGGTCCGGTCCGCGCTGCGTGAGCAGTAGTGCAGCACCCACTCCGCGCCGGTGCGCTCCAGCACGCGCGCCATCGCCAGCAGCGGGGTGATGCCGATGCCGCCCGCGATGAGCACGTAGCCGCGCGCGTACAGGAGCGGGAAGTCGTTGAGGGGCTCGCTCACGGTGAGCACGTCGCCCACGCGCACGTGGTCGTGCATGGCGCGGGAGCCGCCGCGTCCGTTCGCGTCGCGCTGCACGGCGATGACGTAGCGGTGCGTCTCCGCCGGGTCGTTGCACAGCGAGTACTGGCGCAGGCCGTTCAACGTCGGCACCCGCACGTCCAGGTGGGCGCCGGCCTCGAAGTCGGGCAGCGCGCCGCCGTCCTCGGAGACCAGCTCGTAGGACTGGATGCCTTCCGCTTCCGGGGTGATGCGAGCCACCCTCACGCGCAGCGTCTTCGTCGTCACGGTGTGCCCCCTGTGTCCCTTCCCGCCGCCCGCGCGAGGACGCCCTGGCTCGGATGTCGGGCACGGTGCGGATGGCCATGCCTCTGGGGGAGTGGCGCCCGGTCGCGGCTCCCTGCGGCCTTCCGGACAGTCACCGCTGCCCGCCTGCCTGCCCACCGTGCTGCCGCGAAGAGCGGGGAAGCGGGGGTGGGCACGGACGGGAATCCATCCCCACCATTCGCAACGTGCCGCGCTGCGCCAGGGAGAGGGGCTCCTGCGCATTCAGGAGGGGGGAGGCGCGGGCCCCCGATGAAGGGAGACGGCCGATGGATGCCATCACGCTGCTGAAGGCGGACCACAAGACGGTGGAGCAGCTGTTCCGCAAGTTCGAGAAGTCGGGTGACCACGCGCTCGCGCACAAGCGCAAGCTGGTGGACGAGATGGTGCGCGAGCTGTCGGTGCACGCGGCCATCGAGGAGCAGGTCTTCTACCCGGCGGTGCGCGCGCGGGCCGACGAGCTCTCCGCCGACGTGCTGCGCGCGCTGGAGGAGCACCACGTCGTGAAGTGGGTGCTGTCGGAGTTGGACACGATGCCGCCGGAGGCGGAGCGCTTCGACGCGAAGGTGCACGTGCTGATGGAGAACGTGCGCGCCCACGTCACCGAGGAGGAGCAGTACCTCTTCCCGGAGGTGAGGAAGGTCTTCAAGCCGCAGGAGCTGAAGCAGGTGGGCGAGGCGCTGGAGTTGGCGAAGCGGGCGGCGCCCACGCACCCGCACCCGGCCGCGCCGGACACGCCGCCGGGCAACCTGCTGGTGGGCGCGGTGTCCGCGGTGATGGACATGGGGCGGGATGCCCTGCGCACCGCGCGGCGCAAGGCGGAGACGCAGGTGCGCAAGGCCACGCGGAGGCCTGCGCGCAAGCCGGAGGCACCCCTGTCCATGGACTCCGCTGGCGAGTCGCTGACGCACTGACGCAGGACCGTCTGGCGCACGACGTCACGGGCCCGGTGAATGTCCGCCGGGCCCGGGTCGTCCTGGAGGCAGGGGGGCTTTCGCGCTAGACGCGGGAGGTTTCCCCGGCCCTTGGAAGGAGGCGCCATGTCCGCTGTTCGCAGGATGTTGTCGACGCTGGTGGTGCTCGCGGGCTTCAGTGCCGCCGCGCAGTCGCAGCCGCCCGGTTCGCCGCAGCCGCGTCCCCCCGTGGATCCGCAGGTGCGCACGCTGCGCGTGGAGGGCACTGGCGAGGTGAAGGCGCAGCCGGACGAGGCCTTCATCGACGTGGCGGTGGAGACGTCCGCTCCGAACGCGAAGGCCGCGGGCGAGGAGAACGCGAAGCGGATGGAGAAGGTGCTGGCGGCGCTCACGACCGCGGGCATCGCGAAGCGCGACCTGCAGACGCGCAACTACAACGTCTACCCGGAGTACACGCCGTCGCCGCCGCAGGGCGGGGAGCCGAAGCTCAAGGGCTACCGCGTGAGCAACCTGGTCAGCGTCCACGTGACGGACCTGGCCAAGGTGGGCGGCCTGCTGGACAAGGCGCTCGCGGCGGGGGCGAACCGGGTGGACTCGGTGCGCTTCGGGCTGAGCCGCCAGGAGGCGGTGCAGGGCGAAGCGCTGCGCCAGGCGGTGGTGCGCGCGCGCAAGTCGGCGGAGGTGCTGGCCACGGCGCTCAACGTGAAGCTGGGCGCGGTGCTGGACGCCAGCACGGTGACGGAAGCGCCGCGCCTGTACCCGGCCACCTTCGCCATGGACATGGCCGAGTCGCGCGCCGCGCCCACCACGCCCATCCAGCCGGAGGAGCAGGCGGTGCAGGCGAAGGTGACGCTCATCTTCGCCATCGAAGTCGCGCGCTAGACGCCGGGCGCCCGCCCTCCTGCCCTCCTGCCGGGAGGGGTGGGTCCTCCGGCCGGTCGAGCCCCGGGCCTGAAGCCCGTGGTTCCCGGGGGGACGATGCGTCCGCATGTTTCCCCGAGAGGAAGCGGGGGCTGGCCCAGCATGGGAAGCAGGGGCTCCCTCGCCCGAAGCGGGAGGTCATGGCCTATGCGTGGAAGACGCGGGACGGCGGGCCTGCTGGTGCTGGGCCTGCTGGGCCTGGGAAGCGGCCTGTCGTCATGCGGCACCGGAGGTGAGTCGAAGCCGGAGGGCCCGTCCGCCAGGCAGCGCGAGGGCCGCTCGGAGGTGCTGCGCGGGCTGATGGCCTCCAAGGAGCGGGTGGATCCGAACGCGCTGAAGGCCACGGGCGAGGAGGCCCGAGGGGCCACGGTGCCGGAGACGCCCGATGGCACCGGCGGTTCGGGTCGGCCCCAGGCCCACGGCTGGGCCGCGGGCCGCGTGTCCTGGGTGGGCGACAACGAGGTGCTCTTCGTGGACGGCCAGGGTGAGGAGCGCGAGGTCTGGGTGGAGGAGGGCACGCAGCTGCGCCGGGACGGCCAGTCCGCGGAGCTGCGCGACATGAAGGAAGGGGATGAGCTGCGCGTGACCTACGAGGCCCGGGACGAGGGGTGGATTGCCCGGGACCTGGAGGTCGTGCCCGCGCGCAAGGCGTTCGAACCGGAACCCCAGTCCGTGCCCCTGCGCTGAGGGCCGCGTCGCGCCTCACCTGCCGCCAAGAAGAAGGGCCGCGATCCCCGGGAGGATCGCGGCCCTGTCACTTCAGGACGTCAGGAGCGGGGACTACGGATTGACGACGCCCCAGGACGAAGCGCCCACGGCCCAGTCAGCCTTGGTGTTCGTGTCGGTGGCGCTCACCCGGCGGACCGAGGGAGAGGCCGGCGTCGCATTCGACGCGAGCAGGGTGGTCCAGTCCGCCGAAACCTCCAGCGCCGTCGGCGTGCTGGTCGTGCTGCACAGGACGCCGCCGCAGTCTGCGGGCAGCCACTGCCCGGCGGCCTGGATCGCCTGGAGGTTGCCCGGGAAGGCGGCAGGAGGCGTACCCGAGTTCCGCGCGAACGAAACCGCATCCTGGAGCTGGGCCTGCGCGTCGCGCACCAGGATGATGCGGCTGGAGAAGGTGATGCCGGTCGTTCCGCCCTTGAAGTCCCAGGCCGTGTCGTAGTTGCCCGGGGTGGTGCCCGCAGGGAACTGGTTCTTGGCGGTCGTCTCGCTGTCCGCCGTACCGCTGATGTGGACCACGATGATGTCCCCCTCGGCGACGGCGACGTCAGGCAGGGTGGCCAGCGTCACCGCAGAGTTCACGTCCTGCAGGAGCTGGAGGCCGCTGGTCGTACCGGCGGTCACGACCTGCAGCTCCACCAAGTCCAGATTGGTCGCCGCGCTGGGCTGCACCTCGGTGATGCGCAGGACCGCCGCCGTCCGGAAACCCTTGAAGCTCGCCGTGTTGGGGCTGACAACCGCGGCGCCCAGGGTGTCCTTGACGGACGTGGCGACGGACACGGTGTAGTCCGCGCCCGCGGTCTGGTCGCTCGTCGTCACGAGGACGTCCTTGCCGCTGACCGTCGCGCTCAGGGCCTGGAGGCCATTGCTGAACGTGAACTGCGTCGGCACGGCCGTGAGGCTCGCCGCGTCAACAGGACGGCTGAAGGAGACCTTGACCTGGGTGAGCGACGTCGCGAAAGCGCTCGCCAGCGTCGGAGCCGGGCAGGTGATGCCCGTCAGGTCCGCCCGGTAGTACGCGGACGGCTGCATGGTCGAGACCGGAGGCGTGGCCGCCGACGTGAACTTCCAGATGGGACCCGCGTCGAGCGTCACGGCGCAGGTGTCGGCCAGGCCCAGCTCCGCGGCCAGCGTCTCCGTCACGCGCAGCTTGAGGTTCGCGTTGTTGATGCCCGCCGTCTTCAGCGTAAACGCCACGTGACCACCACCGCTCCCCCCAGAACCGCCGTTGAGCGTACCGGTCAACCTGGCGAGAGTGGCGAAATAGGTGTCCGGCTTGTTGAGCAGCTCCTCCGCCGGCGCGCTGGACTGATCCACCAAGAGGCCCGCGGGCGTCGCCGTGCTGAGGTTGCGCACGGGGTGGCCCTGGCTGACCACGGTCAGTCCCGTGATGGTCGTCGCTGACTTGTTGACCCCGCTCTGCAACACGGTGCCGCCGACATTGAGGTTGACGCGATCGCCCACCTTCAGCGTCCCGGGGTCGGAGGCGACGAACATCGCCGGTCCGGCCGCTTCGGCCTGGAGGAAGAAACCCGCGACATCCGCACCGACCGCCGGCTTGATGTAGGTGACGAACGCGCCGTTGATGGGCAGCGGGGGATCAATGGGCGTGGGCGCGGGAGCGGGAGCGGTCGGCGCCACGGCCAGGAAGGCGGCGATCTGGGCGCTGGTCGCCGTGACCGCGGGGCCCGAGTCCTCGCACGTCAGGGTCGTGGTGTTGCACACCTGCGTCAGCGTGCAGGCCGGCGTGCACGTCGGGGTGGTGCCGCCGTCCGTGCCGGCGTCGGTGGTGCCCGCGTCGGTGCCGGCGTCAGTGCCCGCGTCCGTCTCCGTGCCCGCGTCTTCCTCGGGCGGCAGGTTCAGGGTGCGCAGCTCGCACTTGTTCTCCACGCAGGCATAGACCTGCCCTTCGGGCGGCACGCCCTTGTCGCGACAGTCGAACTGATCAACGCACTCGTCTCCACAACCCGTGCCGACCGTGACGAGCACAGTGGTCACGAGCGCCGGCAGCCAGCTTCGCTTCAGCATGTGAATGCCTCCCATGGGGTGTTCAGACGGCAGACTTCCAAATCCAGATCCGCTTCCCCTTACACCCGAAAACCGAGGGGCGTCCATTTGCCCCACCGCGTGCCACAGGCCTGTCACGCTCAGGACCCGGGGAATCTATGAAAGTCAGGGACTCTTCCGCGTTTGGGGGACGGAGGGGCCCGCATAGAGGTCGATGATTTCACGGATGCCGCGCTGACAGACCGCGCAGAAGGGCACGCGGTCGCGGGTGAACATCAGACAGTCCGCCTGCGGACGGTAGAAGCCGCGCGACTCGTAGTGCGCGCCCTCGAAGGCGCCCACCTTCCCGGAGACCTTCTGCGTGCCCAGGAATTTCTCCTCCCAGTCCCGCTGCGAGAGGAGGAGCGCGTCCATCTCCGCTTCGGGTTTGCGCTCCGAGCGAATCTTCTGACGGCGTTGCTGGACCTGGAGCGCGTGCGCGTCATACGTGGCCTGGTTCCAAGGCGTGGGAATGGGTGTGCCGGGGGACACCAGGTCCTTCCACTTGAGCTGCGCGGGATCCTTCAGGGCGGTGACGTTCTTCTCCCACGGCTCCACGCGGTCCTCGGGCGCGGGGCCGTAGATGGGCGCGGAGGTGTAGTACTCGTCCGCGAGCCCCGCGAAGTGGTGGCCGAACTCGTGGACGAAGACGTACGGGGCCCAGAGGCTGTCGGCCGCCACGGTGCTGAAGAGGTTGAAGATGCCTCCGCCGCCGTAGGTGTTGCCATTGACCAGGATCTCCACGAACTCGTAGGGCGCGAAGGCGGCGGTGTCGCGCAGGGCGGTGTTGTCGAAGGTGAGGATGTAGCGCTCCGCGCCGAAGGCGTCGTAGGTGGAGCCCAGGGGCGGCCGGCGGTGCGTGCCGGTGGACGGGCGCGAGACGCCGGACTCGGCCGCCGCGGGCATCAAGCCCCAGACGTTGAAGTCCGACTTGCGCTCCTTGAAGGGCGAAGTGCTGAAGAGGATGTCCACCAGCCGCCGCGCGTCCTTCTCGAACTTGGGGCGCTCTGCCTCCGTGTAGCCATCCCCCAGGATGAGGAAGTCCACCTTGTCCTGCGAGGGGCCGCTCTCCACGAGCTTGAGCAGCGCGCCCGGCACGGGCGGCGAGGACGGGTCGACGAACGGATCCTTCGGATCCACCACCAACGACCAGACCTCCCGGAACGCGTTCTGGGCGTCGCGCTTCTTCAGGATGACCTGGACGGGACGGTCCGGCGTGGGGAAGCGCAGCGACTCACCGAAGGTGCGGTGCATCTCCTTCGCCTCGGGGGTGAGCTCCCACTCGCCGAAGATGGAGGCGAAGCCGCGCGAGTACAGGAGCCGGTTCGTCTGCCGGTCCCGCACCTCGAAGAGGTACTTGCCCAGGTTCGTGTCGTCGACGGTCCGCGCCAGGTGGCCCGGCCAGGGGAGGGGCTCCACGACGAGCCGTTCCAGGCTGAAGCGCTCCTCGGTGGCGTTGCCGGTGTGGAAGTAGTCGACGCGGAACGTCCGGGGCGCGGCGAGGGTGGTGCTCGCCGTGAGCAACAGCAGGAGGAGGGAAGCGCGCATGGGGCGGCACTCTATGCGCACCACCCAAGGCGCTTCTCGCGGGAACGTCCGGTCAGAACGAGCCGGACACCGCCGCCGCCGCGCCCGTCCCGTCCGTCACGACGCCCAGCGTGACGGGCGGCGCCTTCGCGGGCGAGGACACGAGGAAGAGCACCGCCCCCGTGACGACCGCGGCGCCCCCGCCCACGAGCAGCCCCGTCATGAGGCCGCTCTTCTTCACGAGCGCGCCGCGCAGCGCGACGGCCTCCGTGTCCGTGCTCACCAGTCGCCCATCGTTGGCCGCGCGGCGGGCCTCCAGGCCGTCCAGGTCCTTCTGGGCCAGGAGTCGCACGACACCCGCGCCCCCCAGCGCCGCCACGCCCGCGCCCAGCGCCACGTAGGACGCCACGCGCAGGCCCGTCCGCGGACGGGCGGCGGTGGTGGACACCTCCGCCTCCTCCGACAGCAGGCTGGGCGCGGTGAGATCCGCGCCCGTGCTGGAGGCCGTCACGCCACGCCCGCCGCCCGCGTCCCAGGGGGCCCGGCCGTTGGTGTTGTTCATCACGACGAGGTTGGAGGGCGAGCGGCCGGTGGTGACGAAGTCCACGAGCGCGGAGAGCGCTTTGCTGGGGGCATCCAGGCCCTGCGTCTTGAAGCCGCCCTCGCGCAGCTTCTGGCCACCCTCCACGTTGAGCACCGTGGCGGCGAACCACTTGGGCCCGCTGCTCGGCCGCTCCAGGCGCACGACGATGACCTCCTCGACGCCGAGCGTGCCGCCCAGGCGTACCGCATGACTCAGCGTGCGCTCCTCGCTGCCGTCCACGATGGAGAGGCAGGGGAAGGGCGCGGCTGTCACCGAGCCTTCGTAAGCGAGGTCCACCAGCAGCGGCGTGTCCGCGCCCTGGACCTGCACCTGCCGGGGGAAGCTCACCGCGTCGCCCTTCACCACGGACAGCTCATACGCGCCTGCGGGGAGCTCCAGCAGGACCGGCGTCTGACCGACGCCCAGGCCCTCCAGGTACACGTCCGACGAGGGCAGGGTGGACTTCACCGACAGCTTCACTTTCGGGGCCCGCGCCTGGTCGCGACGCAGCTTCTCGAACGCCTGCCGCAGGGATGGGGCGAACTGATCCGGGTCGAGCTGGTACTTCGGCTGGAGGCGCAGGACCTTGAGGAAGGCCGCGTCGCTGTCCTTCGTCTTCCCGAGCGCCCGGTGGTTGAGCCCGTGCAGCAACTGCGCGCGGACGTAGAGCTTCCAGCGCGGCTCACCCGGCGGCAGCCGGCCGATGTCTCGGAGGGCATCATCCAGGAACTGCGAGGCCCGGGCGTTGCGACCCTCGTAGAACTGGTCCTGCGCGGCGTCGAGCTGGCGCTGGAGGTCCTCGAACGAACGCGAGGGTGTGGGGAAGAGCCGCTCACCGAACTCGGCGGCGCCCAGCAGGCGCTGGTCGGGGCGGGCGCGCAGCGCGTCGTAGAACGCCTTCGACTGGCCGCTCAGCTCCGCGTCCCGGCAGTCGCCACTGGAGACCACCATCCGGTGGGGCGAGGCCTGCGCGGCGGTGGTGGCAATCAGGCAGAAGAGGGCAATCGCGAACGGGGTCTTTTTCAAGAAGGAGCCCACTGACTGGAGTGGAGGATTGAGGAGGATGCTTCGTGTGGACGATGAAGAAGAGGCGCGACGAATGCTTTGGCCGTTCATTGATTGAATTGCCTGACCCATAGCCGCCATGCTTGCGACCCCGCTGATGGAGCCATCCCTGTCAGCAAGAGCGTCCCCGACGCCGTACGTCGGAATCCATTGAGACTGAGGCCTTCTTGTGGTGTCGATCGAGCGTCAACGACATCCCAGGTGTTGTCATGCCACCGACGAAGGTGGATCTTCCCAGAAAGGGTGCCCTGCTCTGTCCATGCGACGATTGGAGCGCCTGTATCGTCGGCGGTCAGTGAGTGATCGACCACGGAAGTCTTCCCAGCGATCGCGTCGAGCTGTCCGCCGAGTGATTCCCATTGGGTGCCGTTCCAGCGGTTGACATAAAGGCTGTAGGCATTCCCGTCGGACTGAATCCAGGCGACGACTGGATTGCCGGTGGGATCAACGCTCATGCTGATGTAGGGGCCTTGAGTATCTGTAGTGATGTCGCTTTCGATCTCAACCCAGTCTTGGCCCACCAGCTGGCTGATGTGGAAGGTCCAGAGGCTTCCAAGTGTGACCCATGCCATCATGGGTGAATCTGACTGTGTGAACCGCAGGACCGCTTGATTTTTCTCGCGGGCATCCGGAGTCGGGGTGGCGATGCATTTGAACGGCCTTTGCCATCCCCGACGCGGTTCATCGAACGTGCTGATGCACGTCGAAGCACTGGTGCCTTTCCACTCCCTCCAGGTGAGGGCGAGCTTTCCGGTGGAGGTCCGGAAGAACGATGGGGACTGCTTGTGGGTGAGCACATCCGACGGACTTGAAGGGTCACCCACGGACTCCCACTGAGTTCCCGACCATTGGCTCGCATGGAGCTGAAAGATGCCCAGGGTGTCCGCTTCGCTCCACACGATGATCGGCACTTCATTCGTGTCCACCCCAAGCGCTGATTCCTCAATGTAGGAGTCTGCCGCAGGCCCACTGAGTGTCTCGCCAAGCGGGTGCCATGCGCCCTGTTCCCATTTCCGTACGAACAGCCTGCGAGCCGAGCCCTCCGTGATGTGCCATCCGCCAAACAGGGTGCCCCGGGAGTCGAAGTCGTAGCTGCCAAGCTGCACCGTACCGCCCGTAGCGGTAGCCCCCTGCGCGGTTCCCCACGGGATCCAATAGGGCATGTCCCAAGACCAGTCCTCGTTGGGGGCAGTAAGAGAATTGCCTGCGAGGTCCGCGATGCCAGGGGTCAGCACCAGGCTGGCGCTGCTGGACGCGGTGAATGCCGTCACCGGGCTGACGGCGAGCGTTCTTCCATCGGGAGACAGGGACAGCGTTCTCGAGATGTCGATGCTGTCCCGCTTGAGCCTTACGGATGCGTCCGTGAGGGACCCGGGCTGGATGGGTTCGCTGAAGACGGCTTGGATGGGGCCGCGTACCCAGACGTCCTGTGCCCCAGGCGCTGGCGTCCGTGAAACTACTGCGGGAGGCGTCCGGTCGACCACCACTTCACGGGGTTCGCTGGTTGCGATGGCACTGCCCAGAATCGACCTCGCGGTCAGCCGATGGAGGCCTTCAGGAACTGACGTCGTGTCCCACGGGTAGTTGTAGGGAGCTTCGACGGTGGCCAGGACTTCACCGTCCAGCAGCAGCTCCACGGAAGACGGGGTGTCCCCAGTGACCTCCAGCCGTACGTCAACGATGCCGTTCGTGTAGGTCGGTGCTTCGGGGCCGGCGATGCGGACCTGGGTGTTGGATGCGTCGAGAGACGGAATGCTCAGGCAGGCCGTGCTGAGGAGCAGGACGATGCTCCCCCAAGGCCATGGGAAGACTCGCTGACGAGGGCTCATAGGACCGGCCGACGATGCAGGCCGTGTTCCGCCCTCTACCGGACTGTCCGCCCTCCAGGCCAGCGGCCCTCGGGGATTGCCTCCCGGTCCCGAAGGTGGACGGCCATCCGGATTCCGGGCCGCCTTGCTCCGCTGGCTGCTCCCCGGGTGAGCCGCCGGAGGCCCGGGTACGACTTCTGCTTCATCCCCATTTTCCGACGTGGGGCGTCACGAATGGCGCCCATCGAACCCGCGGAACCCGAACCTTCGAGCCATCGAGCCACCCCGAGGAACCCATCCCATGGATCGCGTCTGGAAGAAGAAGGTCATCGTCATCACCGGAGCGTCGAGCGGCATCGGCCGGTCCACGGCGCTGCTCCTGGCGAAGAAGGGCGCCCACGTGGTCCTGGCCGCGCGCCGGGAGGAGCCGCTGGAGGACCTGGCGGCCGAATGCGAGGCCCTGGGCGTCCAGGCCCTGGTGGTGCCCACCGACGTGGCGGACGCCGCCTCCGTGCGCCACCTGGCGGAGGAGGCCGTGCGCGCCTTCGGCCACTTCGACGGCTGGGTCAACAACGCGGGCGTCTACATGCTGGGCAGCCTGGAGGAGACCCCGGACGAGGCGTTCCGCCAGCTCATGGAGATCAACTTCTTCGGCACGGTGAGCGGCTCACGCGCGGCCCTGGGGCAGTTCCGCCGCCAGGGCTACGGGACGCTCGTCAACGTGTCCTCCACCTTCGGCAGCGTCCCCGCGCCGTACGTCAGCGCCTACGTGTCCTCCAAGTTCGCCGTGCGCGGCTTCTCCGCGTCGCTGCGCCAGGAACTGCTGAACACCGGCATCGACGTATGCACGGTGATGCCCGCCGCCATCGACACGCCGCTGTGGCGCCACACCGCGAACTACACCGGCTGGCGCATCCGCCCGGTGGAGCCCGTCTACACCCCGGAGCGCGTGGCCCGCACCATCCTGCGCGTCCTGCGCCACCCGGAGCCGGAGACCCTCGTGGGCCCCGCGGGCAAGAGCTTCGCCGCGATGCACGGGCTGA
The DNA here is from genome assembly GCF_003612055.1 of Corallococcus llansteffanensis. Classification (GTDB taxonomy): domain Bacteria; phylum Myxococcota; class Myxococcia; order Myxococcales; family Myxococcaceae; genus Corallococcus; species Corallococcus llansteffanensis. The sequence goes on along the minus strand of NZ_RAWB01000063.1, from coordinate 2,568 downwards.
TGCCCCGCACCTTCGAGCGCACCCTGAGCGCCGGCACGGACGTGCTCCACTTCAAGGACGAGCGGCAGGGCCCCACCCCCGGCAACGTCTTCCAGCCCATGGCCGAGGGCACCGGAACGTCGGGCGGTTACCACGGGGCCGGAAAACAATGGCTGCGCCGTTTCCTGGTCGCCGGAGGGCTGGCCGCCGCGGCGGTGACCCTGCGCCGCCGTGCGAGCGACCGTCGCCTGGGCGCGCGGCTTTCGCACGCCCTGGGGGTGTGATGGCCATCTTTCAGGCGTGCGCCCTCACGCCGGGGGCCTCCGTGACGGGGCCATGACATGACCTGGGGAAGAGTCGCACCCGCCATGAACATCGCCGTCCTCGTCAATCTGCGTGCGCGTAAAGGGTCTGAAGGCATGGGGGGGCTCGTGCGCCACCTGCTGCCCCGGGCCCGGGTGGCCCTCACCCGCTCCCTGGAAGAGGCGCGGGAGTGGGTGAACCAGCTGCGGCAAGACCCGCCCAGCCTGCTGCTGGCGGGCGGAGGCGACGGCACCATCACCGGCCTGCTCAACGAGCTGCGCTCCCAGGGCGTGGCCCTGCCGGCCATCGGCGTGCTGCCGCTGGGCACCGGCAACGCCTGGGCCCGCGTCACCGGCGCCCCCCGTCCCCACGTGGCCCTCAAGCAGATCGCCGCGTATGGCGAACGCCTGCCGCCGCTGCGCCCCTTCTCGCTGGTGCGGGTGGAGGGCCGGGTGGCGCCCTTCGCGGGCACGGGCTGGGACGCGGAGATGATCCAGGACTTCAAGAACCAGCTCGCCGTCGCTGGGCCGCTCAAGAGCACGCAGGCGGGTCTGCGCGGCTACATGGGCGCCATGTTCACCCGCACGGTGCCGCGCCACCTGTTCGGCGAGGGCAACCCGAACGTGTCCGTCTACAACGTGGGCGACTCCGCGCTGACGGTGGACGCGACGGGCGCGGTGCGGCCCATCCCCAACGGCGGGCCCGGGGCGCTCCTGTACCAGGGGCCCGCGGGCGTGGCCGGCGCGGCCACCACGACGGAGTGGGGCTTCGGCTTCAAGGCGTTCCCCTTCGCCCAGACGGTGCCCCACCGGTTGTCGGTGCGCGTGTACGGCGCCAGTGTGATGGAGGCCACGCGCAACATGTTCCGCCTGTGGCGCGGGGAGCACCCCATGCCGCGGATGCACGACTTCTTCGTGGAGCGCGTGCGCATGGACTTCGACCGCGACGTGCCCTTCCAGATGGGCGGCGACGTGCTGGGCATGCGCCGCTCGCTGGAGTTCGACCTGGCCGAGGAGAACGTCCAGCTCGTCGACTGGCGCCGCCTGCGCCGGCTCGTCGAGGTGTAGGCGCGCGCGGATGGTGCTTGCCCGCACCGTGTCCGCTGGACACGATGCCGCAAGCCCAGGCGCGGGGAGGTACCCGGCGGGGACGGAGGCTTCCCACGTGAGCCACACCTATGAGTACCCGCGCCCGGCGGTGACGGTGGACTGCGTCGTCTTCGGGTTGGACGACGAGGACCTCAAGGTGCTGCTCATCCAGCGCGGGGTGGAGCCCTACGCGGGGCGGTGGGCGCTGCCCGGCGGCTTCGTGCGCATGGAGGAGTCCCTGGAGGACGCCGCGCGCCGCGAGCTGGAGGAGGAGGCGGGCTTGCGCACCAGCCACCTGGAGCAGCTCTACACGTTCGGCGCGCCGGAGCGCGACCCCCGGGGCCGCGTCATCACCGTGGCGTACTTCGCGCTGGTGAAGCTCAGCGCCCACCACCTGCAGGCGGCCACCGACGCGCGCGAGGCGGCGTGGTTCTCCGTCTGGGACACGCCGAAGCTCGCGTTCGACCACGCGGAGGTGCTCGCCACCGCGCTGCAGCGACTCAAGGGCAAGGTGCGCTACCAGCCCATCGGCTTCGAGTTGCTGCCGCCCAAGTTCACCCTGTCGCAGCTCCAGCGGCTGTACGAGACGGTGCTGGAGCGCGAGCTCGACAAGCGCAACTTCCGCAAGAAGATCCTCGCCATGGACCTGCTGGAGGAGCTGGACGAGGTGGAGCAGGACGTCTCCCACCGCGCCGCGCGCCTCTACCGGTTCGACCACAAGAAGTACAAACAGCTCGAGAAGGCCGGCTTCAACTTCGAGCTCTGACGGCCTCCCCACCTCCTGTCCACGACCCTGCTCCGAGCGGCCCTGGAGTGCCAGGCCCGTCAGGTCGCCTTGACTTAGTGTCATTATGACACTATTGTTCGTGTTGTAGAGACACGAAGTCAGGGCGGCCGCCGGTCGCCTCCTCGTCAGCAGGTCCCAGTCGTGCGTGCCCTTCGAGGGCCACGGGAGAGCCATGTCCACGCTGCCCTTCGACGTCGCGGTGGGTTCGGTGCAGGGCCGGGAGCATGCGCGCACGGGGCGCAACAACCAGGACGCCGTCTGCGTCCGGGACAGCGAGCACGGGCTGGTGGCGCTGGTGGCGGACGGGTGTGGCAGCCAGCCGTGCAGCGAGCTGGGGGCGCAGCTGGGGGTGCGGCGGCTGGCGCAGGCGGCGCAGGCTCGGCTGGCGCGGGGCGAGACGGTGGACGGGGC
>NZ_RAWB01000639.1 GCF_003612055.1 Corallococcus llansteffanensis | reverse complement strand
CGTGGTGACGGGTGGGCGTCTGGGCGATTTCGCGCAGGGGGACGCGGATGTCGGGATGGAGGGTCCCGGACACGTAGACCTTCTGCGAGGCGGGAAGCGGGCCGCGGCTGATCCCCTCCAGCACCTTCCCGTCGACCTTCAGGCTCTTGGACGCTCCACTCATCGGACGGCTCCTCGTAAGAACGGACGGGAGGCGGGACGGGCCTGGAGCACCCTTCCGCTTCCCTCCGCCGGCATTAACCGGTTCAGGTTCAAAGGGTCGGGCGCGGATACGCGACCGTCTCAGCCCCCTTCCCGGAGGCGCCCCTAGCGACTGCGGAGCGGTGTAGCGCAGGGGATGACGGGCTTCAACCGGACCGGCGTCCAGCCCGGCGTGGTGGACGTATGGCAGCCCTGCGGGGAGGGATGCCACGCCTCAGCAGGAACGCCCGTTGCATTGCGCCGACCACAGACAAATTTGCCACTTCCCTTGACCCATTCCAGCTACATTACATACAAAATTCGAATCCCGAACCCGAAGCACAAACAACTCAACACACCTAAAACCGACATGTCTCAGAAACTCTACCCTGCCCCTGCCGGTCACGCCCAAAAATGAAAACCTTTGAAGACGCAATCAAAGCAGCACTGACCAACGTCGCCACACATGGCGACACCGATATCTTTCCTTTCCCCTTCGAAAACCACATTTTTTTCGACAAAAAAGCAGAGGCGACGGAAATACTAATCAAAACACATCAAGACTTTGACTCAGAAATAATTCAAAGACCTCCTGAAACAGTATTAAGCTTAACCCAAGTTGGCTATACGGGATTTCGTTGGGCCACGTTCATCGAGCCCTTCTGGAATGCCTATTACCTTGCCCTGGTTATCAGCATTGCCGATCAAATCGAGTCCCAGCGCATACCTGAGGCCAGCAAGACAGTTTTTTCTTATAGATTTCAGTGGCAAGAAGACACCGGAAAGCTCTTCAGAGACAGCGGATGGTCCGACTTCAGACGCCGATGCATGGAGCTCAGCGAAACCCATCCATTTGTTGTTCAGACCGACATTGCAGATTACTACCCAAGAATCTATCACCATCGGATCGAGAACGCATTGGCCAGATTGCCCAGCCCTGGAGACATTCCCAAACGCATAATGAAGCTTTTGGAGTCGTTTTCAAAGAATGTCTCTTATGGCCTCCCAATTGGAGGACCCGCCTCCCGAATCCTGGCAGAATTAGCCCTGAACGGAGTTGACACACTCCTGACCAGAAAGGGAATAAAGTTCTGCCGTTACGCCGATGACTACGCATTCTTCTGTCAGGATAAAGCAGAAGCCTACAGGACACTCGTCTTCCTGGCAGAAAAGCTCTTCAACGAGGGGCTTGTGCTTCAAAAGAAGAAAACAAGAATACTCGAGGCCTCTGAATTCAGAGAAATATCAGGCCTCCTAGACCCTGCCGCTACAGCAACCACAACAACAGATGAACAGAAACTGCTTAACATCTCAATTCGATTCGATCCCTACTCTCCGACGGCCGCAGAGGACTACGAGCACCTCAAGGGAGCTGTCAATCAAATCGACATTATCGGCATTCTTGGCCGAGAAATTTCAAAAACAAATATAGATCCAGTTGTAACTCGACAAGCCATCCAGGCCATCCAGGCCTTGGATAAAACGAAACAAGAAGGAGCCATCCTGATTCTTCTGGATCCGGAGAATCTGGCCACCCTCGCTCCCGTCTTCGCGCATGTAATGCGCATAACAAGAAAACTATACTCAGACCTCAGCCCCACCATACAGGGACGGATAGACAACGCGCTCTGCGAACTGCACGAAAAGAAATCCCCCCTTCTGTCGGTCGAAGTGAATCAATCATACTACATCCAAGCCTTGTCGGAAAACAGAACACCCCTGAAGGAGAAAATACTAGCCGAAATGTCGGACGCAACGTCGAATCCTTTCATAAGGCGAATGATCATCATTTGCATGTCAAACTGGCGCCGCCACGATTGGGTGTCCGACGTGAAAACCAAATACGACCGCATGTCGACCCTGGAGCGCAGGGCATTCATCCTTGCCTCATACTCCCTTGGGGACGAAGGGAGCCACTGGCGCAAGTACATGAAAAAAACCTGGATTGAGAGCGAAATCCTCATTCGAGACTGGGCAGGAAATCGGGTCCAAACAGACAAAGGCTTTCCCCTGTGATTTCTGAGCGCGCTTTTTCCAGTTCTTTCCACTCATTCTGGCGCGAACTACTGCCTCTTCTGACTCCTCATTACGTGAGCCGCTTCAACGCAACCTATGAAACCCAACTCACGGCAGAGAACGGCGCGAAGCTAGATTTGCTCCCGATTGCAAAAGAAGTTGAGCATGCGGATTTTGCCGCAGAGTACGCCTTCCAGATTGCTCGCAGCGCCAACACTGTCGGCATTCATCCGCGTGACGCAGGATCCCGCCAAGATCTTCTTGCCGCAGCATGGAAAGAAGCCAGCAGGCTGATTAGCAAATACAACAACAAGCCCCTATCCCTAGACAAGAACGCCTCCCTGGAAAACCAAGAAGAAGCGCTCCAACTTCTTGTCAGATACGGCAGCCTCTATGCTTTCTTCCCATCCTCTCCGATTGAGTTCACCCCGCGATTCAGGGGCGCAGGGGTTCTCGACTCATGCGAAGGTGACCTTTCAATCGGAACCTGCTTGATCGAAGTCAAGACAACTGTGCGCAAGCCCTCTGGAAGAGACCTAAGGCAAATAATCACATATCTTGCACTCGACTTCAACTCAGGCCAGCGCCGATGGACCAGTGTTGGGCTCTTCAATCCACGTAGGGCCACGATACATGTCGTCCCCATCGAAAGCTGGATTCCTAGCCTGTCCGGGGGAAGAACCCCGTTGGACGTGTTTTCAGAAATAATCTCATTCACTCAATCAAACGACTTGGTCTCTGAGAATGCGTTCTGAGCTTCAGATTTACCCGCGACAATAGTTGCCATATACTATTTTCAACCCCACTCTCCCGCTTTACTGTGAATCTCCTGACAGCACTTTTGCGTGACCGCATGGAGGGCGAATAAGTCCATGCCCTCCCATGAGCAGTTAACGCCTACTGGCCCTGCTCGAACTGATTTCCCTATGCCTGTCCAGGCCCCTTCTACGGTCAGGCTTCGCGGCACGGGCAGGAGATCCTCCCAATAACTGGTGTTCACCCGGGTCGCCAAGGCGCGACCCAGCATTGAGGAGTTAACGGAGCGTCAGCACGCCCTGAAGTCTAGGCTCGGCTACTACCGCGCTCGGTCCCAAGTGGTGCTCAATCTTGTCAGTTCTCCGTGGACCCGATTCAATCAGCCGAGGCGTGAATGAGCGGTGATCTTCGTTGAGCCGATACCTAATCTTCGTGCGCACGCGCTAGGCCATCATACAACGGGCAATGACGGTGGACGCTTGGCCGCCCTGCGGGGAGGGCTTCCCATCGGTCCCACAGCCTAGGAGTGTTTCCCACGCAAGCCTACACACGATGCGGGTATCTTCCGCGAAGTCAGCACCGTCAATGTGGCCAGGAAGCAGGTCCGGGGGTCTTGTTCCTGACGGTGCAGACCGTGAGTGGGGCCGCAGGCCGGGCGTGCCCCTCGCTTCCCACTGAGAAGAGTCCCCCATGCTGCTGAGCCGCGTCCTCCCGTTGGTGCTGTGCGCCACCCTGTCGCTCATCGGCTGCGGTGGAGATCCGGTGTCGTACTCGGCGCCCGTCGGCATCAACCTCAAGGCCAAGTCGTCCGACACCGCCAACGCCACCGTCACCTCGCAGAAGGGCATCTCCACCGAGTCGGGGAACCCCTACAAGGTCTTCGTCGACGAGGCGCGCGAGGAGCTGGACGGCAAGTCGCCGTCTCGCGTGGAGCTCACGAAGCTGACGCTCACCCTGGGCGCGGGGAGCGTGGGCGTGACCTCCCTGGCGGAGGTCTTCAACGGCCGCGTGGAGGTGCTGTTCCTCACGGAAGAGTCCAACAACACCTACGTCGCCGGCCACGTGGAGAACCCCACGGGCACCGGCCCGGTGGAGCTCGTCGTCGACTTCGACTCGGAGGCGATGCCCGACGCCGACTACACGCGTTTCCTCAACGGCAAGTTCAACGTCGTGCTGCGCGGCCCGGCCGCGGCCACCTTCACGACCAAGGGCGCGGAAGTGGACTTCCAGTCCACGTTCTCCTTCTCCGCGTTCGAGTAGCAGCGCCAGACCTGCCTTCGCAGGAGCACCTCCAGGCTCCTGCGAAGGCCCTGGCGCGGATCAGCGCGTTCGGATGTCCATCGTGTACGTGTCGGGGAAATAGACCGACGCGTGGCCTCCGATGCTGCTCAGGCCCCGCTGCCCCCCGGGGTGTCAGCAGGAATCAGACGGCTCCGGGCCGCTCGCCAGCGGCTTGACGTCCCGGGCGCCCAGTTCCCAGAGCACTCGAAACCTTCGAACAGGAGTGCGCGAAGCGCCGCAGGACGGAGTCCTGAAGTGCTGCCGCTCCCCCGTCCAGGTCACACCTTCACGGACTTCACCAACGGCAGCTCGCGCACCCGCGTGCCCGTGAGCGCGAAGACGGCGTTGGCCAGGGCCGGGGCCACGGGGGGCACTCCGGGCTCACCGATGCCTCCGGGGCGGCCATCGCTCGGGATGATGTCCACGTGGATCTTCCTCGGCGTCTCCGCGAGGCGCGCCAGGCGGTAGTCCCGGAAGTTGCTCTCCACCGTGGCACCGTCCTTCATCGTGATCTGGCCGTACAGCCCCAGACTCAGGCCGAACACCACCGCGCCCTCCATCTGCGCCCGCACGCGCTCCATGTTCACGATGGTGCCCGCGTCCGCGACGATCCACGCCTCGTCCACCCGGATGTGCTCGTTCGCGTCCTTCACCACCGACACCACCACCGCCACATACGTCAGGAAGCTGCGGTGCGCCGCGAGCCCCAGCGCCCTGCCCTGCTGCTTGCGCTCGTCCCAGCGCGCCAGCCCCGTCACGCGCTCGATCACCCGCCGCAGCCGCGTCGTGTCCACCGGGTGCTCGTCCAACGACTGGCCGTAGTTCGGCACCTTCGCCACGCCCAGTTCCTTCAGCGTCACGATGCGGGAGGGCCCCATCACCTCCAGCAGCGTGTCGCGCGGATCCGCGCCCTTCGCGTGCGCCAGCTCGTCGATGAAGCTCTGCACCGCGAACGCGTGGTAGATGTTCGCCACGGAGCGCAGCCAGCCGATGCGCGTGTGCGCCCGCGCTTCGCAGTTCTCCATCCGGATGTCCGGGATGGCCAGCGGCAGATCCACGATGCCCTGCCC
>NZ_RAWB01000638.1 GCF_003612055.1 Corallococcus llansteffanensis | reverse complement strand
GTATAAGAGACAGGGGGTGGGAGGTTCCGGCGCTCCTCGCGTTCGCCGCGGTGTTCGTGGGACTGGCCGCGTTCAGCGTGAGCCGCCGCGAGTAGCCCCTGTGGTTGTTGGACTTGCCCGGTGCCTTCCACTACGACGGCGGGCACCGCAACCTGGATCCACGTCGAGGAGACTGCCTCATGAAGCTGCGTACGCCTGGCTTGTCGATGATCGCCGTCGTGGGGCTCCTGGCCCTGCCCGCGTGCAAGAAGGACGAAGCGGCCCCGCCCGCCGTGGCGGCTCCGGCTGTCGAGACGCCCCCCGCGCAGCAGGTGCCCCCTGCGGCGAACGCGGGCGCGGGAACGGGTGAGGCGGCGGCTCCGGCGCCCGCGGGCAACGGCGTGGTGAAGGGCACGGTGTCGTTCACCGGCACGGCGCCGGTGATGGCGGACCTGGCGCCCAGCGCCGATCCCGCGTGTGACGGTCGGCCGGAGAAGGAGCAGTCCGTGCTGGTGAAGGACGGCAAGCTCAAGAACGTGCTGGTGCGCGTGCGCGGCGCCGTGGCGGGAGCGCCCGCCGCGCCTTCGACGCCGGTGGTGGTGGATCAGTCCAAGTGCACCTACGTGCCGCGCGTGCAGGGCGCGGTGGCGGGGCAGCAGGTGGTGTTCAAGAACAGCGACGGCACGCTGCACAACGTGCGCGGCGTGGTGGGCGCGCGGCCGGTGTTCAACGTGGCCCAGCCGCCCTCGGGCGCGCCGGTGCAGAAGCCCATGCCGGCGGACGCGGAGGTGCTGCGCCTCAAGTGCGACGTGCACCCGTGGATGACGGCCTACGTGGTCAGCAACGCGAACCCGTACTTCACCACCACGGGGGATGACGGCACGTTCACCCTGACGGGCCTGCCCGCCGGCACGTACACGCTGGAGGCGTGGCACGAGACGCTGGGCACGAAGACGGCGGAGGTCACCGTGAAGGATGGTGCTCCGGCGGCCGCCGCGTTCACGTTCGCCGCGACGGACGCGCCCGCGAAGCCGTAGCGCGGGCTCGGGGGCCGGTGATGCCGGCCCCTTCCGTGCGTTGGACCTGAGAAGCCGGTCGCGTGGGTGTCGCGCGGCCGTGCACTGCGATGTGAAGCCAACGGCGCGCTCGCGGTGCTGGCGCATCGCCGTCCTCGCGGGCCCTGTGCCCACCGGGCGCCCAGAGGATTCGCGATGACGGCCCTCGCGGGCCTCCTTTCCATCAGGCGCTCCAGCGGATTCACGGTGCGGAGGCCCCATGCCTCCCAGTGCCTTCGCTACGCTTGAGGAAGCACTGGCGTGCTCGGCGGGCCCTTCTTGCGCACCGTGAAGCCCACCCGAGCGCCTCCGCCGGGCCGGTTCTCCGCGAACGTGTCCCCGCCGTGGGCCCGGGCAATCCGCTGCACCAGCGCGAGCCCCAGCCCCAGGGAGCCGGCCTCGCGCGCCTCGCCGCCCCGGTCCTTCCGGTAGAACGGCTGGAAGATGCGCGTCTCCTCGCCGGGCAGCAGCCCGGGGCCCCGGTCCTCCACGCAGAAGGCCAGGTGTTCCGGGCCGTGGTCCTGCAACCGGAGCGCTTCCACCCCGTTCCCGTGCCGACGCGCGTTGTCGAGCAGGTTCACCAACGCCCGGCCCAGCAGCGTCGCGTCCGCCAGCAGCGTCACGTCATCCGTCTCTGGCTGCAACAGCGTGGCGGAATGCCCGGCGCGCTCCAGCGCCTGGGCCGCGAGCACCCCCGCCTCCAGCGCCTTGGGCGTCAGCTGCCCGAAGTCCAGGCGCGAGCTCGCGAGCAGCTCGCCCACCAGCGCGTCCAGCTCCACCACCTCGCGGTCCACCTGATCCAACGTGCGCGGGTTGCCGCCGCCATCGCGGAGCAGCTCCGTCAGCACCCGCAGCCTCGCCAGCGGCGTGCGCAGCTCGTGGGACACCGCCGCGAGCAGCTCGCGCTGATCCGCCATCTGCTTCTCGATGCGCGCCGCCATGTCGTTGAAGGACTCGGCGAGCACCGCGAACTCGCCGGTGGCGTGGCGGTGGAGGCTCGCCCGCGTCCCCAGCTTGCCCGCGCCCAGCTCCTGCGTGGCCCGCACCAGGTGGTCTACCGGCCGCGCCAGCTTGTACGAGATGCCGCCCGCCGCCGTCCACAGCACGAGCACCGCGATGCCCAGGGGCAACACGCCGCGCAGGGGACTGTGCGAGCGCATGCGCAGGTAGCACGTCCGCGCCGTCCCCAGGAGCTCGCTCCCCCGCATCACCGGGAAGGACGTGTCCGGTTCGGCGCACGGCGCCCCTCCGCGCGCGACCACCGCGCCGGACACATCCGTCAGCTCCACGTCCACGTCCAGGTCGTTGGAGATGCTCCGCACGAGGGACGCGCGCTCGGCGGGCGCGTCCCACACCTCCGCGAAGCGGTGGCCCACGAACGAGCGCACGCGCTCCGTCTCCTGCTTCCACGTCGAGCCGCCCACCAGGTTCATCACCCCGGACACCACCATCACGGTCACGAGGATGGTGAGCCCGAACATGACGAACAGCCGCCGCCGCAGCCGCGCCTGCACGAAGGACCCCAGCCGCCCCAGGTGCCATGGTGGGCGGTGGTGGCCGTGGCGTCCGTGCCTGCCAAAGCGGGGGCGATGATGGGGCGGGACGCAGCCATCGTCGGGGTGATGCCGGTGGCGCCAGTCCATCAGGTGCCTTCCTTGGCGAAGACGTAGCCCACGCCGCGCACCGTCTTGATGAGGCGCGTGCCCACGTCCCCCAGCTTCTGGCGCAGGTGGGAGATGTGCACGTCCACCGTGCGCTCGCTCACCACCGTGTCGCTGCGCCCCGCCTCGCCCAGCAGCGCGTCGCGGGGAATCACCCGGCCGGCCCGGCGCACCAGCGCGAGCAGCAGGTCGAACTCCAGGCCCGTCAGGTCCACCGTGCGCCCCTCCACCCGCACCTCGCGCCCGGACACGTCGATGGACACCCCGCTCGACTCCAGCCGGTCCGCCACCGCCGAAGGCTGGGCCCGCCGCAGCACCGCGCGCAGGCGGGCGAGCAGCTCGCGCGGACCGAAGGGCTTGGGCAGGTAGTCGTCCGCGCCCAGCTCCAGGCCCACCACCCGGTCCGTCTCATCCCCCTTGGCGGTGAGCATCAGCACGGGGATGCGGCTCTTCGCCCGGATGCGCTTGCACACCTCCAGCCCATCCATGCCCGGCATCATCACGTCCAGCAGCACGGCGTCGAAGGCGTGGGCCTCCAGCGCCGCCAGCCCGCGTCCCCCGTCGGGCGCGTGGCTGACGGTGATGCCGTTCTGCCCGAGGTACTCCGCGAGCAGCTCGAACATCCGGGTGTCGTCGTCGATGAGCAGGACGCGGGTGGGCATGGGTGGCCGGAATCCTAACGCGCTCCCGGTGCTTCAGCGGGCCCCGCGGCATTCGGGGCCTGCCGCGCGTGCCAGTCCCAGTACGGCGGCGTCCCGTTGCGGTAGGCGGTGCCGCCCCAGTCGCCCCGGTGGCACGACGAGCGGTGGTGGCGGGCGAGGCTCGCGAAGCCGGAGGCGTAGCCTCCGATGGCACCCGCGGCGAGGAGGACGACGAGCAGTCGGTGTCTCATGGGAAATCTCCAGGAAGAGGGAGGTGTGGAAGAGGGGAGGCTTCAGACCATGGAAGGCGGGGCGTCATCGTGGCGGCCGCCCCAGCGGCCGCGTCCGCCGCAGCCCCGTCCCCGGCCAGCGCCGCGCCAGCCGTAGCCCCAGCCGTGCTCGATGATGTCCGCGAGCTCGCGGCGCTGACGCGGATCCAGCGCCTCGTGCACCGCCGACAGGCCGTCCTGCACGGAGTTGCGCAGCGTCTCCAGCGCCACGTCGTGGCGGCTGAACAGCTCGCGCAGCACGGCGCCGTCGAAGTGCTCCCCTCGCATGGAAGCCCCGAGCGCCGTGCGGCTGGGCCCCCACTGGTCGCGCGCCTTGGCGAAGGCCTCGCGCGCGTCCTCCACCGCCTTCACGATGACCTTCTCCTGGCCGGGGGACGTCTCCAGCCGCTCGAACAGCCAGCGCAGCCGGGGGCGCGCGCGCCACATCCCTCCGTGGCCGTAGCCGTGGTGGTGGCCATGGCGCCCCCGGCGCAGGGTGGCGAAGAGGCCGGCGAGGCATGCGGTACCGAATACGAATCCGAACATGGGTGTGGCTCCAGTAGGCAGGTCGGGCGCCGTCCAAGCGGGCCCGAGCCGTTTCTGACGGAGCACAAGGTAGAGAGCGGGTGTGAAGCCCACGCCCGGCTGGGGTGAAGAAGTATGAAGGCCCCCGGAAATCCCCATGGAATGCGCCGCGGACGTCCGGGTGTTCAGTCTCCGGGCCTCAACAAAGTCCTTCTGTCGGATGAAGGACGCCTGCTCGCACGATTCCTTCCTCTGGAGTGGTGTTCGCGCGGGAAGCAGGTAGAGTGCCCGGCGTGCCGGGGGCGATGTGCGTTTCCGGTACGGGTGGCTGGCGAGAGCCGGTCACCAGCTCAAAGCAGAGAAAGAGAAGAGACTCACAATGGCATTCGGTACTGTGAAGTGGTTCAACGACGCGAAGGGTTTTGGCTTCATCGCGCAGGACAATGGCGAAGACGTTTTCTGCCATCACACTGCGATCAACATGGATGGCTTCCGCACGCTGGCTGAAGGCCAGAAGGTGGAGTTCGAGGTCACCAAGGGCCCCAAGGGCCTCCAGGCGCAGAACGTCCGCGCCGCTCCTTGAGCGAAGCCCCGACTCTCCGCGACCGGTGAGTCACCGAAGCCCAGTCTCCCCCAGGGAGGCTGGGCTTTCGTCTTTTGGGCCGCAGGCCAGGCAGGCAGCCTGCGCGACGCGTCCCGCCAATGGCCGGGGTCTTCCCTACCTTCTGCCTTGAGGAGCGCGGCGTCGCACGCCGCCCCCAAGGAGAGGCGAACATGGGCGACACCAGCGTGAAGAAGGTCGAAAGCCGCCATTCCCCCAAGGGAGAGATGGGCCAGAAGTACCTGGCCTCCGGCGTCCGCGTGGCCATGCGGCTGTGGGAGGACGAGCCGCCCGCCGAGGCCAAGCCCGCCAGCGTCCGCGACTACGAGACCGTGGGCTACGTGCTCAAGGGTCGCGCGGAGCTGCACCTGGAGGGACAGGTCATCCTGCTCAACCCCGGTGACTCGTGGCTCGTCCCGCGCGGCTCCAGCCACACGTACAAGATCCTGGAGACGTTCTCCGCCGTGGAGGCCACCAGCCCCTCGTCCGCCGTGCATGGCCGCGACGAGCACTCGGAGGCCACGACGAAGGGGAAGGCCGCCAAGGCCTGAGCCGGGAGGCGGGGGAGGGGAC
>NZ_RAWB01000637.1 GCF_003612055.1 Corallococcus llansteffanensis | reverse complement strand
CCACCCGCACGAGCAGCTTCCGGTGGCGCTCCACGTCCACCATGAGCCGGTGGCGTCCGGCCCACAGGCCCAGCAGGAAGCGGCCCAGGATGATGCTCAGCCATATCGGGCGGCCGGGGTTGGGCAGGCCCTCCCAGGAGAAGACGGCGTTGGCCTGCTGCGACGTCACCACCGACTCGCTGGACAGGCCCGTGAAGAACGCCGTGCGGCGCGCCGCGTCCCGGTCCCGCGTGGCCTTCGCGGCGAGGGCCGCCTCCTGCTTGCCGTGCAGCACCTCCGGGCCGTAGCGCTGCGCGACGGAGATCAGGAGCGGCAGGACGACGAAGAGCACCGCCACCCACGTGAGCACCGTGCGGTCCGAGCGCTTCTGGAACAGCAGCAGCGCGAAGCCCACCAGCGCGTAGGTGCTGAGGATGTCCCCCACCCACAGCGCGAACATGTGCACGAGGCCGATGCCGAACAGCACCCCCAGCCGCCGCCGGTACACCGGCACGATGGACGCGCCCCGGGCCTCCGCGCGCGACAGTTGCAGGGAGAAGCCCAGGCCGAAGAGGAACGCGAAGAGGGTGATGAACTTCTGGTCGATGAAGAAGGCGTAGAGCGAGCTGACCACCGTCTCCAAGAGCGGCGCGTCCAGGGCCTGGGCCTGCTCGCGCGGCAGCAGCGACCGGCCGCTGAACCAGGAGAGGCTGTTGGAGAGGAAGACGCCGCCCAGCGCGAAGCCGCGCAGGGCGTCCAGCAGGTGCACGCGCTCGGAGAGGTCGACGGGACCGGCGGAGGAGGGTTCGGGCATGGCGGGGACTACACGCCCGCGTCCTCCGCACCGTCAAACGCATGCACTGCGTCACCGCCGTGTCGCCGCGGTGCCCGGGACGTCAGGCGGATTTCTCCGGGCCGGGCAGAACCTCGCGCAGGCAGCGCTCCAGCCCGCCCCGGTGGCGCCACTGCTGGGGGTAGCCGAGCGACACCTCCTCGAAGCGCACGCCGTCGCGCCACAGGGTGGCCGGCATGTGCAGGTGCCCCGTCACCACCACCTCCGCGCGGTAGCGGGTGTGCCAGTCCTCGGTGAGGCGCGTGCCGCACCAGATGGAGAAGCGCGGGATGCGCGGCAGCCGCACGTGCTCGTACCGCAGCGGGTAGTGGTTGATGAGCACGGTGGAGCACCCCGCCGGCAGCCGCTCCAGCCGCGCGCGCGTGCGCTCCACGCGCGCGTGACACCAGGCCTGACGGGTGGGGTACGGCTCCGGGTTGAGCAGCACCTCGTCCGTGCACATCAGGTCGTCCTCCCACGCCCACTCCAGCGCCTTCTCCACCGGCACGGTGTCCGGGCGGAAGGTGTAGTCGTAGCCCAGGAACATGGGCACGAGGACGCGGTGCGGGCCGTCGCCCGGCCAGCGCGGGTAGGGGTCCTCCGGCGTGAGCGCGCCGTAGCGGTGGCACAGGTCCACCATGCGCAGGTAGCGCGCCTCGCCCCGGAGCGGCGGCTGTTCCGAGGGCATGGACCACAGCTCGTGGTTGCCCGGCACCCACACGACCTGGCGGAAGCGCGCGGTGAGCGTGCGCAGCATCAGGTCCATGTCCGCGAGCGTTTCACCCACGTCGCCGCCGACGATGAGCCAGTCGTCCGGACGGGGCGCGAGCGCCGCGAGCGCCTGGTGGTTCTCGGGGTGCCGCAGGTGCAGGTCACTGATGGCGTAGAGCTTCATGGCGCGAGGCGACTACCTTAACGCGCATGCCCGCGCGCGGCACGGGAACCCCCCGGCGCCTGCTGTCAGCCCAGGGAGGCCAGCAGCTCCAGCACCTGCTGCGGCGGCGCGGCGCGGTCCATCCAGGTGATGCCCCGCGCCTCCAGCCCCCGCGTGGGCGGCGGGTGCGTGGTGTGCAGCGCGCACGCGGTGCCCGGGTGCCGGGCGCGCACGCACGTGAGCAGGTGCAGCCCGTCGCCATCCGGCAGGCCGTAGCTGCTCACCACCACGGAAGGCTCGGCCTCGCCCATCAGCTGGAGGGCCTCGCGCACGCCCAGGGCGAAGCGCTTCATGCCGGGAAGGTCACGCACCAGCCTTCGCAGCGCGGCGAGTGCTCGCGGATCCGCGTCGACGAAGAGGAAGCTGGGGGCGGGACCGGGATGCGCGCGCATGAAAGCCAACGGGTGGTGAAGACAGGCGTAACGCAAGAGGTTGTGCCGCGACAAGCCTACCCCGGAAGTTCTTGGAAGCCAACCTCTCAAGTCATATCGACATGGGCGAACCCGGTAGGTTAACGACCCCATGGAAAAGACCCTCGCATCCCGGCTCGGAGGTGCGGCCCGCGTCGCCCGCACCCGCCTGAACCTGACCCAGGCGGACGTGGCGGAGCGCATCGGCATCGCGAGTGAAGTCTATGGGCGGCTGGAGCGTGGCCACATGCTGCCCAGCATCCAGACCTTCCGGCGTCTGTGCGTGGTGCTGTCCATCTCCGCGGACGAGGCGCTGGGCCTCAAGCCGTCGCAGGACGTGAAGTGGGCGGCGGAGCCTCCGTCCGACTACGGCGAGTCCGCGGAGCTGCGCCGGCTGCTTCGCCGCGCGAAGCAGTTGGATCGCGGCTCCATCCGCATCCTCAGCG
Organism: Corallococcus llansteffanensis; assembly: GCF_003612055.1. GTDB lineage: Bacteria > Myxococcota > Myxococcia > Myxococcales > Myxococcaceae > Corallococcus > Corallococcus llansteffanensis. The sequence goes on along the minus strand of NZ_RAWB01000637.1, from coordinate 2,712 downwards.
TGCTGGCCTCGCAGTTCAAACCTCGCGGCTGAGGGGCACTGAAGGGGGCCCGCGCCCCGTTGTCGGTGTCGTCAGGAGGGCTTGGCGTCGTCCCAGCGCGCCAGCCGCTCCCGCAGCTTGCGGACGGAGGGAAAGCCGTTGAAGAGCACCACCTGCGGGTGCTCCTCCAGCACCTGCCGCTCCGCTGACTCCTTCGCCAGCGCCCGGTCCACGCCCAGCAGGAGCCCCGCGTCGGGGCGCGCGCGCAGCTCCGACAGCCTCCGGGACAGCGGCCCCGCGTGCCACGGGTGGAACAGCTCCAGCGCCACCTCGTTGCCCGTCTGGCGGTGGCGGAAGGTGAGGTCCGGCACGCACAGGCCCGCGGCGCCGGTGTGGCGGGGCCGGGGCGTCAGGTCCAATTCCCACGCGGCATCCTCGAACCCTTCCGCCAGCGCGGCCACCTCCGGCGGTACGTGGCCCAGCGCGGCCGGCAGCGGCGACACCAGCGGATCCTCGTGGCTCAGCTGGAGCGTGGCCTGCTTGCGCGCGTCCTCCAGCACGGCGGTCAGCTCCCAGCGCTCCAGGATGGGCACCATCGCCAGGAAGCTCGCGAGCTGCAGGCCGTACTTCTTCTGGAGGGACAGCATCGCGCCGGGGCCCTCCACCTCCAGCGACCAGTCCTCGCCGTCGCGCCGCACCTCCGCCACCAGCCGGCAGAACTTCAGCCAGCGCAGCAGCTTGCGCACGCGCAACAGCTCCGGCGCCCGCGCGCGCAGGGTGAGGCGCCGCGCGTTCAGGAGCGGCCCTTGCGCGAGCGCCAGGTTGTAGCGATCCAACAGCCCCTGCGGCGTGAGCGCCTCTCCGTCCCAGCCGAGCAGCTTCCGGTTGCCGGGCAGGTCCGTGTACAGCGCCTCGCGGGCCGCCTCGAGCGGCGCGCCCAGGGCCTCGGAGAGCCGCGCCTCGTACGCCTCCAGCGTGGAGTCCAGGGGCTGTGTCCGGAGCACGCTCGCGCCCACGAGCAGGGTCTTCCAGCGCGCCTCCAGGGCGCCCTCGCCGGCCTCGTCGAAGAGGAGCCGGTCCATGAGCAGCTTCACCAGGCCCCGCGCGACCTTGGGGCGGCTGAACGCGCCGGCCTTGAGGGCGAAGGCCTCCTCCACGTCGTCGCGGGCCTGGCCCCGGAAGGCCTCCGCGTCCGCGAGCAGCTCCTTCGCGAGCGCCTGGAGGGCCGGGTCGTGCGCCTTGATGAAGGACGGGCGCAGGATGCCTTCGCGCACGCGGGAGGCGAGCAGTTCACGCGTCAGCATCGGGGGGCCCCTCCTGGTAGGCGCGGTGCTGGCGGCGACGCTCGCTGATGCCGCTCTCCGCCGTCTGCGCGGAGCACACCTCGTAGAGCAGGGCGCGCTTGCCAGGGCGCTTTCGCAGGATGCGGCCCAGCCGCTGCACGTGTTCGCGCACGCTGCCGCTGCCGCTGAGCACCACGCCCACGCGCGCCTCGGGCACGTCCACGCCCTCGTTGAGCACGCGCGAGGTGAGCAGCACGGGCAGCTCCGCGCTGGCGAACGCGGCGAGCAGCGCCTTGCGCTCCGGCAGCGGCGTGTGGTGCGTGAGCGCGGGCAGGAGCAGCCGCCGCGCCAGCGTGTAGACGGTCTCGTTGTCGTCGGTGAAGACGATGACGCGGTCCTCGCGGTGCTCCAGGAGGATGCGCCAGAGCGCGTCCAGCTTGCCGCTGGAGGTGAGCGCGATGCGGCGCTGCTCCCGGTAGCCGCGGTAGGCCGCGCGGCCCTCGTCGCTGCGCTGGCTCTGCGCGAGGAAGCGCGCCCAGCCCTCCGGGGACGCCAGGGGCACGCCCAGCCGGCGCACGAAGGTGAGGTACTTGCCGCGCGCCTCGTCGTAGCGCGCCTTCTCGTCGGGCGTGAGCGGCACCTCGACGCGGCGGACCTCATACGGCGCCAGGTACTGGCCCTGGAGCTCCTCGATGCCGGTGCGGTGCACCAGCGGCCCCAGCAATTCCTCGCACACGCGCTCGCCGCCGTCCGCGCGCGCGAGCGTGGCGGTGAGGCCCAGGCGGTAGGGGGCGAGGGCGCCCTCCGCGATGAAGCGGTAGCTGGGCGCGGGCAGGTGGTGGCACTCGTCGCAGATGAGCAGCCCGAAGCGGTTGCCGGTGAACTCCATCTGCATCGCGGCGGAGTCGTACGTCGTCACGGTGAGCGCCTGCCGGTCGTTGACGCCGCCGCCCACCATGCCCACCGGGCCGGGGAAGTACTTCGCGAGCACGCCCTGCCACTGCGCCATCAGGTCCAGCGTGGGCACCACCACCAGCGTGGGCCGCTTCACCCACGCGATGGCCAGCACCGCCAGCAGCGTCTTGCCCGCGCCGGTGGGCAATTCCACCAGCCCCCGGCCTCCCGCGCGAGTCCACGCGTCCAGCGCCGCGCGCTGGTGGGGGAACGGCTCGATGGGGACGGTGAGGGGGAGCTCCACCGGCTCGAAGCGCTTCGCCCGGTCCTCGTAGGGAAGGCCGCACTCGCGCAGGCGCATCACGACGTCGCGGTAGTGGAACGCCGGCGCGCGGAAGACGCCCGTGCGCCCGTCCTTCTGGAACAGCGCGAGCAGGCGCGCGTCCTCGGGCAGCGTCGGGGCCACCAGCGTGCCGCTGTCGTAGTGCAGCTCGATGCCGGGCGGGGACACGGGGTCGATGAGAGGCTCCGAGGCTGGGGAATCCAACGCGGGAGG
>NZ_RAWB01000636.1 GCF_003612055.1 Corallococcus llansteffanensis | reverse complement strand
CCCTTCACCCACGCCCGCGCTTCTTGAACACTTCCAACAACTCCCGCCCCCTGGCACGTGAAACACCCGGCGGCGGGAAAACGTGCTGCACAAACGCGCGGGGCGCTGGTTGTGCCAGCGCCCCGGGTGCTGCGAGTGCCTACTTGCGGATGCCGAGGCCCTCGATGAGCTTCTTGTAGCGCGCCACGTCCTTGGACTTGAGGTAGTCCAGCAGACGGCGGCGCTGACCGACCAGCTTCAGCAGACCGCGCCGGGAGTGGTGGTCCTTCTTGTGGGTCTTGAAGTGCTCGGTGAGCATGTTGATGCGCTCGGACAGCAGCGCCACCTGCACCTCGGGCGAGCCGGTGTCGGACTCGTGGGTGCGGAACTTCGAGACCAGCTCGCTCTTGCGGTCCTGATGCAGCGACATGGGGCTTCTTCCTGATTCCCGCTCCGGGGTGACTGCTCGTGCCGCCGGGGTCCGCGGAGGGGTACAGACCCGGCCATTGTTCTTCTAACGAGCGGGCCGCTTATAAGCTTCACCCCCCGTAGGGTCAACCTTCGCCGACCGCCCGTCCGCCCCTCGGCGGCCTGGACAGTGCGAAGACATACAACCGGCAGCCGCCCGGAAGTCCCCCGGTTCCAGAAGCCAGCTCCCGCGCCGTCGCCGCGTCCATGGCCACATGCAGGTACAGGCCGCCCGGCTCGCCGCCGTCGCCTGCCAGGAGCTGGCGCGTGCGTGGGTACAGCCGCAAGAGCGCCTCCACCACGTCGCCAATGCCTGCGGCCGCCGGGACGCCCAGCGCCAGCTCGCGCCGTCCGTCGAAGGCGCCGCGCAGGCCCGGAGCGACGCTCACGGAGATGTCATGGTTCCGGGTGGCCACTCAGACGAACACCCGCAGATAGCGCAGCCGCCCGCCCACCACCTCGGCCATGGCGAGCAGCGCGTCGTCCGGGCCCAGCACGCGCACCTTGCCCGGCAGGGGCGCGACCTCCACCGGCACCCCGTGCGACACCCGCCGCGCGTCCTCCGCGCCCACCCGCACCGAGGGCAGGTCGGTCAGCGATTCCGCGAGCGACACCAGCCGCCCGGCCACGGCCTCGCGCGACAGCGACGCCAGGTCCCCCAGCGGCAGCGCGCGCGCCAGGGTGAAGGGTCCACTCGCGGTGCGCCGCAGGGCCTCCAGGTGCGCCCCACAGCCCAGCGCGCGGCCCAGGTCGAACGCGAGCGTGCGCACGTAGAAGCCCTTCGAGCAGCGCACCGACAGCGTCAGCCGGTCCGCGGAGAAGTCGCGCAGCACCAATTCGTGCACCGTCACGGTGCGGCTGGCCCGCTCCACTTCCTCGCCCGCGCGCGCCAGTTCGTACAGCCGCTTCCCGGCGATCTTCACCGCCGAGTACATGGGCGGCACCTGTTCGAAGGTGCCCCGGAAGGGCGCGAGCACCGACTCCAGGAGCGCGGCCGTCAGGGGCGGCACCGGGGCCTCCGCGGTCGGCTTGCCCTGGGCGTCCTGGGTGTCCGTCTCCACGCCCAGCCGCACCACGGCGTCGTAGGCCTTGTCGCCTTCCGTGATGTAGCCCGCCACCTTGGTGGCTTCGCCCAGGCACACCGGCAGCACCCCGGTGGCCATCGGGTCGAGCGTGCCCGTGTGGCCCGCCTTCTTCACCTTGAGCAGGCTGCGCACCTGGCGCACCACATCGAACGACGTGGGACCCAGGGGCTTGTCGATGACGAGGACGCCGTCCATGAAGGGGGTTCTACCAACCTTCCTTGCCGCGCACCTCCCGCAGGAGGCGGTCGATCTTGTCGCCCTCTCCCACGGAAGCATCGAACGCGAAGAAGATCTCCGGCGACACGCGCAGCTGGACCACGGACGTCACCTCGCGGCGCACGAAGCCCTTGGCCGCATCCAGGCCCTTCTGGGTGTCCGCCTTCTCCTGGTCGGTGCCGAGCATCGAATAGAAGACCTTCGCCACGCGCAGGTCGGGCGACACCTTCACTCCGGTGATGGTGATGAAGCCGATGCGCGGGTCGCGAAGCTCCCCGCGCGTCAGCAGGGCGCCAATGGCCGCCTGGATTTCCTGCCCCACGCGCTCGGGTCGTGAATGCGTCGTCATTTCTTCTCCCAATCTCGCGGGTTGCGCAGCGCCCGGGCCCGGGCCCGCGCGTCGTCCAGCGACAGATTTCCACCTTCAGCGGGGGGCCGGGAAGTCCCCGGGCCAGCACCCTCGTGCCGCTCCTCCCAGGAGCCCAGCCCCTCGGCCTCCGCGAGCGACCGGTCGCTGCGCAGGAAGCGCGCGATGGCCGCCTCCGAGTGCGCGCTCGCGGCCTCGGGGGACAGTTCAGCCTCCCCGTCCAGCTCATCCTCCGGCACCTTCGCCGGAGCGCGGAACATGCCCGCACCACTGTCGGAATAGAGCCGGTCGCCAAAGGCCAGGATCTCCGTCTCCCGGGCCATCAGCGGCGCGACGTACATCTCTTCGATGAAGTGGATGATCTTCTCCAGCTGCTCATCCACATGGCGGCGCTCGTTGCCCACCACCGCCAGCGCGACCGACGCCTTCTGCCAGAGGTCCTGGTCGGCCACCTCGGCGACGGCCACGTTGAAGCGGGCCTTCACCCGGTCCGTCACCCGGCGGAGCACCTGCCGCTTCGACTTCAGCGAGGCGCTCTCCGGAATCTGGAGGGTCAGGCGTGCGACACCCACGAACATAAAGGTTCCCCAGGCCGGCAGCGGCGCAACGCGTCATCCGCGCGCGCCGACCGCCGGCACAGCGTCATTCCCCCGGAGAAGGTGGGGCCTTCCCGGGGGTCCGTCGAGTGCGAACCGCGAGACTCAGGACAGGCTCTGACGGGTCTCCTCGATCTCGTAGGCCTCGATGATGTCGCCGGCCTTGAGGTCGTTGAAGTTCTCGATGCCGATACCGCACTCGAAGCCCTGCGCGACCTCCTTGACGTCGTCCTTGAAGCGGCGGAGCGACGCCATCTTGCCGGAGAAGAGCTGCTTGTTCTCGCGCATGAGGCGCACGAACGAGCCGCGCTTGATGACGCCGTCCAGGACGGCCGCACCGGCGATGGTGCCCAGCTTGGGCACGTTGAAGGTGTTGCGCACTTCCGCACGGCCCAGCTTGCGCTCGGTGCGGATGGGCTCCAGGAGGCCCTCCATCTCCAGCCGAACCCCGTCGATGAGCTCGTAGATGATGGAGTAGCTCTGCAGCGTGACCTGCTGCGCCTTGGCCGCGGCCTCGGCACCGGACTCCGGCTTGACGTTGAAGCCCAGCACGACGCCCTTGGAAGCAGCGGCGCGCATGACGTCCGTCTCGGTGACGGCGCCCACGCCCGCGTCGATGATGACCACCCGCACCTTGTGCGTGGTGAGCTTCTCCACCGCCTGGCGCACCGCCTCCGCGGAGCCCTGCACGTCCGCCTTGATGACGACGCGCAGTTCCTTGGGACCGCCGCCCGCCTTCGTCTTGGCGAAGAGCTGCTCCAGGGACTCGCGGCTGACCTTGCTGAGGTCGGCCTGACGCTCCTTCATGCCGCGGTGGTCGGCGATCTGCTTGGCCGCCTTCTCGTCCGCCACCACGTTGATGGCGTCACCCGCGGTGGGCACACCGGACAGACCGATGACCTCCGCGCAGTAGCCCGGCTTCACTTCCTTCACGGACTCGCCGCGGCTGTTGTTCATCGCGCGGACACGGCCGTAGTGCGTTCCGGTGACGATGGCGTCGCCCAGCTTGAGCGTGCCCTCCTGCACCAGCACCGTGGCGACGGGGCCACGGCCGCGGTCCAGCTTCGCCTCGACGATGGCGCCCACGGACGGACGGGACGGGTTGGACGTCAGCTCCAACACCTCCGCCTGCAGCGCCAGGTTCTCCAGCAGGAGGTCCAGGTTCTGCTTCGTCTTCGCGGAGACGGGCACCATGATGGTGTCGCCGCCCCACTCTTCCGGGACCAGCTCGTGCGCGGCCAGGTCCTTCTTCACGCGGTCCAGGTTCGCGCCCGGCACGTCGATCTTGTTGATGGCGACGACGATGGGCACTTCCGCCAGCTTCGCGTGCTTGATGGCCTCGATGGTCTGGGGCATCACGCCGTCGTCCGCGGCCACCACGAGCACCACGATGTCCGTCACGTTGGCGCCACGGGCGCGCATGGACGTGAAGGCCTCGTGACCCGGCGTGTCGAGGAACGTGACGTCTCCGCGCGCGGTGGTCACGCTGTAGGCGCCGATGTGCTGGGTGATGCCGCCCGCCTCGCCCGCGGCCACGCTGGCCTGGCGGATGGCGTCGAGGAGGCTCGTCTTGCCGTGGTCGACGTGGCCCATGATGGTGACCACCGGCGGACGGGGACGCTCGTCCTCCGCCTTGGCGGTGACCTCCGGGAGGTAGTCCTCCACCTCGAAGCCCACGCGCTCCACCTTCCAGTGGTAGTCGGTGGCGATGAGCTCCGCGGTGTCGGCGTCCAGGATCTGGTTCGCCGTCGCCATCTTCTGCATGGCCATCAGCTTCTTGATGAGCTCCGTGGTGCGCACACCCATGCGCTGGCCCAGGTCGGACACGCTGATGCCCTCCTGCAGCTTGATGACCTTCTTCTCCTCGGCCATCTGGGTGATCTGCGTCTTGGCGCCCTTCTTCGTGGGCTTGCGCTTCTTGCCACGGATGGGGATGGCGATCCGGCCCCAGACCATGTCGGACAGTTCCTGCTTCGACACGCTGGTCGTCTCAGGACCCGTGCGCTTGCGCTGGCCGCGCTCCTTGTTCTTGGAGACGTCCACGAGCTCACGGCCGCGACCCAGGTGATCCGGGACGACCTTGTACTCGCGCTTCTCGGTGCCGAGCGCCGTGCGGCCCGGGGCCATGGGGTACTGCTTGGCCTGGGTCGTGGTCGGCGTGACGCGGCGGACCTGGATGAGCGGGCGCGAGATGACCACGGCCTGGGTGGCCGTGGGGCGCGCCTGGGCGCCCGGCGTGGGCGCGACCTGGGCGTGCGGGACACCGCCCACCATGATGGTCGGACCGCTCGGCTGCACCGGAGCCCCCGCGGCGCCCGGAGGCGGCGAGGACGGACGCACCGGACCCGTCTGGCCCGGACGCGCCTGCATGGGCGCTCCCGGACGGCTCTGCATGGGCGGCCCACCCGGGCGACCCTGCATGGGCGCGCCAGGACGGCTGCCCGGTCCACCCGGCCCACCCGGACGGCTGCCCGGCCCACCGGGGCCACCCGGACGGCTGCCCGGAGGACCGCCAGGGCGGCCACCCGTGGAGCCCGGACGCTGCACGTAACCGGGACCGCGGGAGATGACCGTCGCGGACGTCGAAGGAGGCGGCCGTGAGG
>NZ_RAWB01000635.1 GCF_003612055.1 Corallococcus llansteffanensis | reverse complement strand
GCCCCCGCCCGCCCCGGCGGAGGACCAGACCACGCTCCAGCTGCTGGTCGCGAACCTGGACTACGACGACTACGTCGGCCGTCTGGCGGTGGGTCGCGTGCAGGCGGGTCGCATCACGGCCAACCTGCCCGTCTCCGTCCTGCGCGAGGGCGGCAAGGTGCAGCCCGGCAAGATCGTGAAGCTGTACGGCTTCTCCGGCCTGAAGCGCGTGGAGATCGCTGACGCGGGCCCCGGTGAGATCGTCTCCATCGCGGGCATCGAGGAGATCTCCATCGGCGACACCATCGCCGACCCCGAGAAGCCGGTGGCCCTGCCGCGCATCACCGTGGACGAGCCCACGATGATGATGATCTTCAAGGTCAACGACGGGCCGCTCGCGGGTAAGGAAGGCAAGTTCGTCACCTCCCGCAACCTGCGTGAGCGCCTGTACCGCGAGGCCTACCGCAACGTGGCCGTGCGCGTGGAGGACACCGCGACGCCGGACGCGTTCCGCGTGGTGGGCCGTGGCGAACTCGCGCTCGCGGTCATCATCGAGAACATGCGCCGTGAAGGCTACGAGCTGACGGCCTCCAACCCGGAGCCCATCACCAAGACCGTGGACGGCGTGCTCCACGAGCCCATGGAGCTGCTCTTCTGCGACGTGCCCGAGGGCAGCGTGGGCGTGGTGACGGAGCGCCTGGGGCCCCGCAAGGGCCGCATGAGCGACATGCAGCAGCTGGGCTCGGGCCGCACCCGGCTCCAGTTCCGCATCCCCGCGCGCGGCCTCATCGGGTTCCGCTCGGAGTTCCTCACCATCACCCGCGGTGAGGGCATCATGAGCAGCCAGTTCGACGGCTTCGAGCCGTGGTTCGGCTACATCCCCAAGCGCGCCAACGGCGCCATCGTCTCCGACCGCCTGGGCGACACCGTGCCCTACGCCCTGTTCAGCATCCAGGAGCGTGGCCAGCTGTTCGTGAGCGAAGGCGTCACCGTGTACGAGGGGATGATCATCGGCGAGCACTCCCACCCGTCCGAGCTGAACGTCAACTGCTGCCGCGAGAAGAAGCTCACCAACATCCGCGCCGCCGGCCGCGACGAGAACGTCATCCTCGTCCCGCCGCGCGAGATGGGGCTGGAGAAGGCCCTGGAGTGGATTGCCGACGACGAGCTCGTCGAGGTGACGCCCAAGTCCGTGCGCATGCGCAAGAAGGCGCTGGCCAACGGCGACCGCTACCGCGCCGAGCGTGAGCGCAAGCGCGAAGAGCGCAACGACGAGTAAGGCGCTCTTCCCTTCCGGGAAGTCCTTGAGAGGCCGTCACCCTGAAGCCGGGTGGCGGCCTCTTCTTCGTTCGGAGGTGTGGACCATGGTGGAGTCGAACGCGGGCAGCCCCCGCGGCCTGCTGTATCCCCGGCCGGACGCGCGGCACTTCGACCATGCGCGCCTCCTGCCCTCCGAGGACCTGCGCCCCTGGGTGGAACACTTCTGGGCCGTGCGGTGGGACCTGCGCGACAGGCCGCCCTACCTCCAGCAGAACCTCAGCCACCCGAGCATCCACTGGAGCTTCGAGCACGGCACCTCCCGCATCCACGGCGTCCCGCATGGCCGCTTCTCCGTGCTCCTGGAGGGCCTGGGCGGCGTGTTCGCCATCAAGTTCCGGCCCGGCGGCTTCTTCCCCTTCCTGGGGACGCCGGTGGCCGCGCTCGCGGGGCGCACGGTGGACGCGGCGACGCTGCTGGGCCCGGAGGCGCTCGCGCTGCAGGAGGCCCTCCTCGCCACCGACGTCACCCGCGACGCGGACCGGGAGCGCGCTGCCCTCGCGGAGGCCTTCCTGCGCTCGCGCCTGCCCGCGCCAGACGCGAACGTCGCCCGGGTGCAGGCGCTGGTGACGCGCATCCTGGAGGACCGCGCGGTGACGAAGGTGGAAGACCTGGTGTCGCCCGGAGGCCCGCACCTGCGCACGCTGCAGCGGCTGTTCCGACGCTACGTGGGCGTGAGCCCCAAGTGGGTCATCCAGCGCTACCGCCTGCACGAGGCCGCCGAGCGACTGCGGGAGGCCACGCCTCCGGACCTGGCGACGCTGGCGCTGGAGCTGGGCTACTTCGACCAGGCGCACTTCATCCGCGACTTCCGGCGCGTGGTGGGCTGTCCGCCCGCGGAGTACGCCCGGCGCGCGCCCGGCCCCGTCCCCGAGGCCCGGCGCACGTAGCCGCGGGGCACGGCCTCAGAACGTGTACTTCACCCGGGGGAACACGGCGAACGTCATGATGTTGGGCCCGATGATGTAGCGCCCGAGCAGGTCCGCGCCGACGGAGAAGTGGTCGAAGGACGTGGCGTACTCCACGCCCACGCCCAGGCCCGCGTTGAACGCGTTCACGGAGCGGCCCGGGTCCCCCTCGTCGGGGTCCACCGGCGTCGGGTCCAGGCGCGTGTAGCCCGCCGCCACCTTGGGCGTCAGGTAGAAGCGGTTGGCCAGCCTCACGTGGTACGCGGCCGTCAGGTCGCCAAAGGCCACGGTGAAGTTGTCCGACAGCGCGCAGACGTTGGAGCCCGGCAGGTAGCCCGCGAAGCAGTTCTGCGCGGAGGACCCCAGCGCGAAGTGCGCCCCCAGCGACAGCCGCTCCGTCAGGTCGTAGCCGATGCCCAGCTGCAGGTACGACTGCGCGTTGGAGTAGTTGTTCTCACCGCCCACGGTGAAGAACACCCCGACGTCCGTCTCGGTGAAGAACCCCCGGCGCGGCTCGAAGGGCACGCCTTCCGGCGGCGTTGCGCCCAGGGCCGGCGTCCCCAGCGCGAGCGCGGCCAACAGCAGCGACTTCCTCACGACTCCTCCCGTCACGGTAGTCCTCTCGCTCCACACGCACTCCCGGAGCGGCGCACGGACACTAGTGATGCCCGGCACGAAACGGCAGCGGGGAAAAACGAAAATGGCGTGGACCGTTTCGTCCACGCCATTTGGTCTTCCAGTCTACGAACCGACCGACGTCGGGGCCCCGCCGCTACCCCTCACCGCCAGCGTCCGCGCCAGAGGGCGAGAACAGCCAGGGGTACGTCACGGACACCACGCCGCCGCCCTTGGGCTCCGGGAACTTCCAGCGACGGATGCGGGAGATCATGCAGTTCTCCGCGGGAGAGCTGCCCAGCGTCGTCTCCGACACGTTGGCATCCGCCACCGCGCCCGCCGGGTCGATGGTGAAGGCCACCGCGACCTTGCCCGCCAGCGCCGGGTTCTTGTTCAGCTCCGACTCGTAGCAGTACTTGATCTCGTTCTGGTGCCGCCGGATGACCTTGGCGATGACGTCCTTGTCCAGGCCGCCCACCACCGTCGTCTTGCCGGGGATGACCTTGGTGACGGACTTGCCACGGCCGCCCAGGTCGATGCCGCCCGAGCCGCCCACGCCGCGTCCATTGCCCTGCGTGCCCAGGCCACCGATGCCCAGCGCCGTGCCGCCGCCGCCATTGCCGGTGCCGCGCGAGCCCAGGCCGCCCACGCCCTGCGCGTCACCCATGGCCGCGCCGCCCTTGAGGCCGCCCAGCGAGTTGTTGATGCCGGTGCCGATGCCGCCCGGACCGAACACGTCCGACGCGCCACCCTTCATGCCCTTGAGCGCGCCCAGCAGGCCCACCTTGCCCACCACCTGGCGGTCCTTCTCCTTCTTGCTCTTGTCCACCACCGGGGTGCCCGGCTTCGAAGGCGCGGCCTCCGCCAGCTTCGCCTCCTCCTTGCCGAACTTGCCCTCTTCGTCCTTCGCCTTGGCGCCCTCTTCCACGCCGGAGAGCTGGAGCTTCTTCGCCTCCACCTTCTTCTCCGGGGCGATGAGGAACTTCGCCACGCGCTGCTGGGACTCGAAGACGTCGTCCGCGGACTTCGTCTCCGTGTGCGGCGTGAGCAGCAGCGCGGTGACGAACGCGGCCGACGCCAGGATGCAGATGGCGGCGATCTTGAAGTAGCTGAAGTCGCGGTCGGCCAGCGAGGTGGCCAGGATGACCGGAGACGGCTTCACGTAGCGCATCACGAACGACACGGTGCCCAGCGACACCTCCGCGCGGTCGTGCAGGCCCAGGGTGAACAGCTGCTCCTGATCCGCGGCGGCCTGGTTGAGCTGCCCCGCGGCGCGCAGCGCGTCCTTGGTGCGCACGTCACCCTTGTTGGTGACGAACACGCCGGAGCCCGCCGGAGCGCGCAGTTCCAGCTTGTCGCCCTTGCTCACCGCGAGCACGTGGCTTGCGCCCACCTGCGGCACGAACACGTGGAAGGCGTTCTTCTTGCCCTCGCCGATGGTGACCGGAGCGCCGTCCTTGAAGTGCTGGACCTCCAGCATCTGGTCGCCCCAGAGCAGCGACACCTGGAGCACCTTCGCCTCGGGCGTCGGCTGCGCGTCCAGGGGCAGGGGCTCCTGCAGGTGCGGCAGGGGCTGCGGCTTCTTCGCCGCCACCACCGCCTGCGGGGTCGCCTTGCGCACCATCGCCGGAGGGGCCTCGAACACCGGGGTGGGCGCCGCCGTGTGGGCCGTGGCCATCTGCGCGCCCATCGCCCCCACCGGAGCGGAGCGCGGCGTGCTCACCGTGCCCACGACGTTGGAAGGTGCCGCTGCCTGCACCGGAGGCCGGGGCGGCGCGACGTCGCGCCGGACCTGGACCTGGGCCTGGGGGCCCACCGGAGCCTGCTGCGCCGGGTGCATCGCCGGACGCTGCGGAGGCAGTTGCTGGAACACCCCGGGCTTCGCCACCGCCGCGCCCGCCGGAGCCACCGGCCGGGGCGTGTCACCGAAGAGCACCTCCACCCGCGAGGTCCCCACCGTCAACACGTCACCCGGCTTGAGCGCCGTGGGAATGACGAGCCGCTGCCCTGAGACCTGGGTGCCACCTTCGCTGCCCAGGTCGATGGCCGTCACGGAGCCATCGTGGTCCACCTTCAGCATCACATGGAGATTGGAGACCCGCGGGTCCTGAATCTTCACCGCCGCTTGGGCGCCCGACCCCACGATGACACTTTCCGCCTCCGACACGGTCTCCTGGATGGAGCCATCGGGGGTGGTGATCCGAAGCGTCAAACCGTTTTTTCTCGCCGCCGCCATGAAGTTCTTCCTTCTTCCCTTCCCGTCCCGAAAACGTTCAACGCCACGTGATGCCGTCTAAAGATTGTCCGCTGACTTCTGCAACTCCGGGTCGAAGTTCTCCCGGACCTTGATGAGGCTTTGGAAGTCCGTCTTCTTGCGGTTGAGGACGTACGAACCTTCCGGCTTGGTCAGCTCGCCCTCGACCGCCACATCCGTGAAATCAATCACCGTCTTCTTGCGGTACACGGTGCGGTCCTCTTCCTGGATGACCTTCACCGTGTCCTTGCCGC
>NZ_RAWB01000634.1 GCF_003612055.1 Corallococcus llansteffanensis | reverse complement strand
GCTGGCGTTGGCGGCGGGGTACTACGACCAGGCGCACCACGTGCGGGAGTTCCGGGCGCTGACGGGGATGACGCCGGGGGCGTACGCGCGCGAGCAGGGGCAGGTCGGATTCGTACAATCCTCCGGCGAGGCGGATGCGTAACGTAGGGGCGTTTCCTTCTTCCAGGAAGAGGCCCCGTCATGTCCACCGCCCCGCAGCAGGCCGAGCAGCACCACCGCATCGACTACATCGAGCTTCCCGCCAAGGACATCGCGGAAGCGAAGCGCTTCTACGGCACCGTCTTCGGCTGGCGTTTCGAGGACTACGGTCCGGCCTACACGAGCTTCATGGACGGCCGGCTGAACGGGGGCTTCGACGTGGAGCTGCCGGTGGCGAAGGGGGGACCGTTGATTGTCCTGTACTCGAAGGACCTGGAGGCGACGCACGCGAAGGTGCGCGAGGCGGGAGGGCGCATCACGAAGGACACGTTCTCGTTCCCCGGCGGCAAGCGCTTCCAGTTCGCCGACCCCACGGGCAACGAGCTGGCGGTGTGGACCGAGCCTTGACGCGCTGAGGTCATCCGCCAGGGCCGCGGGATTTCTATGTCCAAGCGACAGCTCCGTCTCCTGATGGCCGCCCTGCTCATGGGCTGTGTGCGGGGCCCCCGGTCCCCGGCCGTGCTCGTGGAGGACGACAGGTCCATCGCCTTCCCGGAGTTCTCGGACGACTCGGTCGTCGAACTCCAGCCCGCGCAGCGCCCGTACGTGCTGGAGGGCGCGCTGCTTCAGGCGCTGATGATCGCCACGAACGACTTCCTGCCCCCGGCGTCGAAGGACGTGCCCTGTCAGGACCGGCCGGAGGCCCAGCGGTATCTGGCAATGCGCCGAGGCGAACTCTTCTTCATCCACATCTCCGAGGATCCCGCTGCCTGCGGGAAGACCTACCCGGCGCTGGACTCAGGTGCCTGGTACGCCATCAGCCGGGATGGGCGGATCCGACGGCGTGTCGTGGACGGCATGGCGGACCTTCCAGCGGACGCGGGCGGTGGAGCCTCCCAGGCCGTCCCCGCGCAACCCGGAGTGGCCCCTGCGCTGGACTCCTCCTGGAACGACCCCTCGCGGCCCTGGCCCGAAGGCCTGCGCGACGGAGGCATCCCGGCAAGCACGGATGCAGGCCCAGGGCCGGCGGGTCCTCCGTAGGTCTCCCTGCTCCGCACCCTGTTTGTGCGAGACCCGACGTTGCGTCCCACCGCCTGGCCGGCTGTCCCCCAGGGAGGCAGCCAAGCCCCTTGTCTCCACCTCAACAGTCACCATGCCCTCGGATGCAGGGGCTGTCGCAGGCTGGCTAAACCGTTCGGGTCGGGGTTCGCGCGCTCTCCTGCGCTCGGCAGAATCCGGTCGGGTTCTCTCCCTGGGAAAGTCGCTCTTGCTCGCCACCGCTACCGCCACCGTCCTTCACGTCAACGATACGCCCGCGAGTCTCTACCTGGGGACCTTCTCGCTGCGCCAGGCGGGCTACCACGTGCTGGAGGCCGTCACTGGCGGCGAGGCCCTGCAGGTCGCGCTCGACGGGCGTCCCGACGTCGTCGTGCTCGACGTGAAGCTGCCGGACATGAGCGGCTACGAGGTGTGCCGGCTCTTGAAGGCGGATCCGCGCACCCGCGACACCGCCGTCATCCACACCTCCGCCACGTTCATCACGGCGGAGAAGAAGGTCATCGGCCTGCGCGCGGGCGCGGACGTCTACCTGACCCAGCCGTTCGACCCCGAGGAGCTGATCGCCACCGTCAACAGCGTCCTGCGCCTGCGCCGCGTGGAGCGCGAGGCCCTGGCCAACGCGGCACGCCTGGTGGAAGCGGACCGCAAGAAGGACGAGTTCCTCGCGATGCTCGGCCACGAGCTGCGCAACCCCCTGGCCGCCATCTCCGTCGCGGTGCAGATGCTCGGCCAGAAGGACTCGAAGGGCCTGTCCGAAGCGGACGCGCGCCGCCGCTCCATCATCGAGCGCCAGGTCAATCACCTGCGCCACCTGGTGGATGACCTGCTCGACGTCAGCCGCATCACCCGGGGCAAGTACGCGCTGCGCAGGAACCGGCTGGACCTCAACACCGTGTTGCAGCACGCCTTCGCCTCCGCCCGGCCGGTGATGGAGGAGCGCGGGCTGATCATGCGGGAGTCCCTGCCCGCCGAGCCCTGCTGGGTGGACGGCGACCGGACGCGGCTGGAGCAGGTCTTCACCAACCTGCTGGACAACGCCGCGAAGTATTCGCCCGCGGGCAGTGTCGTCACCGTGGGCGCCCACGGCGACGCGGACCACCGCGTGCGCGTGTCCGTGCAGGACACCGGCATCGGCCTCCCCCTGGAAGAGCAGGAGCGCATCTTCGAACTCTTCGCCCAACTGGACACGGGGCTCGCGCGCAGCCGGGGCGGGCTGGGCATCGGCCTGACGCTGGTGCGCCACCTCGTGGAGGAGCATGGCGGACAGGTGGAGGTGTTCAGCGAAGGCCTGGGGCAGGGCAGCACGTTCACCGTCACGCTGCCCCTGCTGGTGGACGCGACGCAGCCGGCGCGGCCCGACGCGGCCCCGGAGCGCATCGACCCGCGCAAGGGGGAGTGGCGCATCCTCCTGGTCGATGACAACCCCGACGCGCGCGAAGGCCTGAGCGAGATGCTCCAGATGTGGGGCCACACCGTCGCGGTCGCCTCGGACGGCCACGAGGCGCTCGCGATGGCGACCCCGGGCACCTACGACGTCATCATCCTCGACATCGGCCTGCCTGGCCTGAGCGGCTACCAGGTGGCGGAGGAACTGCGCACCCGCGTGGCCGCGGACGCGCACCTCATCGCGCTCACGGGCTACGGGGCGCCGGAGGACCGGGCCCGCAGCGAGGAGGCCGGCTTCGACCTGCACCTCGTCAAGCCCGTGGAGTTGGTCGAAATCGGCCGCGTGCTCGCCCAATTGGGTCCGGTGAAGCGCGGCGCGCACCGACGGCAGTCAGCGCGCGCGAAGAGCGCGTGAGGGCCAGGCCTCGCGCGCCGCCGGGTGTCGGCGCGGAAGGCCGCGTTCAGGGCGCCGGGACGCGCAGCACCAGCCCGCGCGGGAGCTCCAGGGTGCTGCCCGCGCTCAGTCCCCAGGCGGCGACGGAGCCATCCCGGTACAACGCCAGCGAGGCGAAGTCCGGACCCGCGACCAGGGCCACCACGTTCGCCTGCACCGGCGGCGGCACGCCCGTGCCCAGCGTGTCATCCGCCTCGCCCCACGCGATGACGCTCGTGTCCGACGTGACGGCCAGGCCGTAGATTTCCGAGTTGCGGCTCAACGCGACCGTCGTCACGCCGGTCAGCCCCTGCGGCAGGGGCGTGCCGACCGGCGGGTAGCCCCACACGACGAGGCTGCCGTCCGCCCTGCGCGCGACGCTCTGATTCCGCCCCGCGGACACCTGGACGACGTCCGTGAGGCCCTCGGGCACCGTGGACTGGCCGTAGTTGTTGTTGCCCCACGCCACCACGGTGCCGTCCGCCTTGAGCGCCAGGGCATGGGACACCCCCGCGGAGAGGGCGATGACGTCCGTGAGGCCCTCGGGCACCGTGGACTGGCCGCTGCCATTGGCGCCCCACGCGACGACCGTGCCGTCATCCTTGAGCGCCACGTTGAAGTTGAAGCCCGACGCGATGGCGATGACGCCCGCCAGCCCCTGGGGCACGTTGCCCTGCCCGTTGCTGTTGCGCCCCCACGCCACCACCGTCCCGTCCTCGCGCAGCGCCAGGGCATCCTTCTCCCCGCTGGACACGCTGACGATGCCCGTCTTCGCCTTCTCCGGGACGTCCTCCACCGGCTCGGAGGAGAAGCCGGAGAAGTAGCCGAGGGTGGCGTCGGGCTTGACGCCCAGCGCGTAGAACAGCCCGCTGGCCAGCGTGGTCTGCGCCACCACCCGGATCTTCGCGGAGAACGTCCGCGAGGGGTCTTCCGTCTTCATCACCACGTCCCACAGCCCCGGCGACACCGTATGGGGCAGGCGCAGGATGATGCGCGTGTTCGAGCGGAAGAGGACCTCTGTCGCGGCCACGCCGCCCACCGTCACGCTGAAGGTGTCCCGCGAGTAGTCCAGGTTCTCACCCGTGAGGGTCAGCCGGCCGCCCTGCACGCCGCGCTCGGAGAAGGTCGTCACGGTGGGGGGCTGCAGCCGCGTGAGCAGGAACGACGTGGTGGCCGTCGCGCCCGCCGTCACCTCCACCGACCGCGTCTCCTGCGTGTAGTGCTCCTTGCGCGTCACCACCTCGTAGGTGCCCGTGGGAATGCCCGCCATCACGAAGCGGCCCTCGGCGTCCGTGGTGGCGCGCGTGTTGGTGCCGGTGAGCGACACCGTGATCCCGGAGGCGCTGGCCCCGTCCGACAGCGTGACCTGCCCCTCCACCCGGCCGCGCAGCCGCACCAGCGTCAGCGCGGTGAAGACGCCCGGGCCCTCCTGGACCTGCACGGGCTGACGGTCCTCCGCGTAGCCCTCCAGCGAGGCCCGCACCTCCTGCCTTCCCGTCGGAACGCCGGTGAAGACGAAGAGGCCTTCCGCGCTGGTGGTGGTGCGCAGGGTCGTGCCCGTCACCGACACCTCGATGCCGCCATTTTCCAGGTCGCCAGCGTCGTCGCGGGACACGCTGCCCCGCACCTCGCCCTTCATGCGCGGCAGCGTCAACGTGACGGAAGCCGCCTCCGACGCCTTCACCACCACCTGCTGCCGCGCCACCACGAACAGGTCCTTCTCGGCCAGGAGCGTGTAGGTCCCGGGCAGCAGGTTCCCCAGCACGAAGCGGCCCTCGGCGTCCGTGGTGGCGCGCGGGGTCTCACCCAGCAGGGACACCTGGATGCCGTCATGGGCCGTGGAGCCCTCCAGCCGCACCTGGCCCTCCACCCGGCCGCGGATCCGCGCCAGCACCTGCGTCACGGGCGTGGAGTCGCGCTCCTTCACCTCCACGGACAACTGGAGCGCCGTGTAGCCGTCCTTCACGGCGACCAGCGCGGAGGGGCCCAGGGGCAGGTCCTCCAGCACGAAGCGGCCCTCGGCATCCGTGGTGGTGGCCGCGGAGGTGCCCGTCAGCGTGACGGCGATGCCGGCGGAGGTGCTGGCGGCTTCCAGGGTGATGACGCCGGAGAGGCGGCCCCGGGCGCGCTGCATCGACAGCGACAGGGTGGGGGCGTCGCCCGCGCTCAGGGACAGCGACTGGCGCACCGTCGCGTAGCCCGGCTTGGAGGCGGTGAGCTCGTAGGTGCCGGGCGGCACCGCTTCCAGCAGGAACCCACCGCTGGCGTTCGTGGTGGCGCGCAGCGCCGTGCCCGTCAGCGCCACCTCGATGCCCTCGGGGCTGGCCGCGTCC
>NZ_RAWB01000633.1 GCF_003612055.1 Corallococcus llansteffanensis | reverse complement strand
GGCAGGGTGGGGCGCCTCCAGGCCATGGCGGCGGCTTCCCCGGTCCGTTCCAGGGCCCCGCGATGCCGGGCCGCTCGCCCGCGTTCGGTGAGGCGCAGCCGCAGCTCAACGAGGCTCCGCCTCCGGGCTACTTCGCGGCGCTGCGACCCATGGGGCTCCTGGGCAGCCGCTTCCACGTCTGCGAAGGGCCCGGGGGCACGCTGGTGGTGCTGGATCCGCACGCCGCGCTGGAGCGCGCGCGCCTCACCGCGTACCTGCGCCGGCTGGACGACGGGGCGAAGGCGCCGCCGCCGTCGCTGTTCGGCACCACGGTGGACCTGTCCCTGGCCGCGGTGAAGTCGCTCGTGGACGGCCGCGAGGCGCTGCTCATGCTGGGCGTGGACATCGAGCCCTTCGGTGGCACCGCGATCGCGCTCAAGGCGGTGCCGGCGGGCCTGGAGGGCGTGGATGCGCGCGCGCTCCTGGAGGCCCTGTCGCGCGCGCTGCCACCCCGCAGCGCCCCGCTGGACGTGACGAGCCTCGCGGAGGCCGTGCGCGTGATGGCGTGTCACGCCGCGCGCCGTGCGTCCTCCTCGCCGCTCACCGACGCGCAGCTCCGTGCGCTTCTGGGCGAGCTGGACCGTGCGGACTTCACCCCGCCGTGCACGCACGGCACGGTGGTGGTGCTGGAGATGCCGCTGCTGGAGCTGGAGCGGCGCGCGCGCTGACGGCGCGTCAACGCCTCGCGTCGAATCGCCTCGCGTTCGTCAATCGTTGTCGCGTCCAAGCGGATTTGACTACCCTCCGGCGCGCCTCTCTCCATTCCTCGCACCGGGGGTTTCCATGTACCGCCTCATGGCTTTGCTCGTGAGCTTGAACCTCGCGGCCTGTGCGCATTCCACCGCGCCTTCCACGCCCCCCGCGGCCCCCGCGCCCCAGCTGTCCGCCTCCGAGCGCTCCGCCCTCGTCACGAAGGCCGAACAGCGCATCGCCGCCAACGCGCCGGCCGAGGCACTCCCGTTCTATCGCCAGCTCTGGGACGCGGGCGAGCGCAACCCCGCGATGCTCTACAACGCGGCCTGCGCGGCCTCGCTCGCCGGGCAGAAGCCGGAGGCACTCCAGTGGCTGGAGCGCGCCGCGGATGCGGGGCTGGACGACGCCGAGCACCTGACCCAGGACACGGACCTCGTCAGCCTGCGGGACGAGCCCGCGTTCACGCAGGTGGTGGCGAAGGTCCGGGCCACCGACGAGAAGAAGAACGCCGCGAAGGAGCCCGCGCTGCGTGACGAGGTGCTCCAGCGGATGGCGGTGGACCAGGAGGTCCGCCGCGCGCTCTTCGAGGGCGGCCAGAAGCCGTCTCCGGAGAAGCTGGCGCGGCTGAAGCAGGTGGATACGGACAACACCGCGTGGCTGAAGGGCGTGATCGCGAAGCATGGCTGGCCCGGGCGCACGTTGGTGGGCGAGCGGGCCTCGAAGGGCGTGTGGCTGATGGTCCAGCACGCGGACCTCGACCGGGGATTCCAGAAGGAGTGCCTGGCGCTGATGGAGAAGGCGCTCGCCAACGGCGAAGCCCCGAAGAAGGACTTCGCGTACCTCACCGACCGGGTGCTCGTGGGCGAGGGCAAGCCCCAGCGCTATGGCACCCAGTTCACCGAGAAGGACGGGGTGATGGTGCCCCAGCCCATCGAGGACGCCGCGCAGGTGGATGCACGGCGCGCCTCCATGGGGCTCGACACCCTGGAGGCGTACGCGGCGCAGATGCAGCGCACGTTCTCGCGCCCCGCCTCCGCGACGCCCCTCCCCCTGAAGCAGTAGGCGCTGGCAGCGCTCAGGCCTTCGCGGCGAGCTGCGCGCGCAACTGCCGCTCCTTCTCCATCAGCTCGCCCGTGGGGTCGCTGGGCGCGAAGTCCTCCGCGGCGGCCACCTGGCGGATCTCGATCTCCCCGTCCACGAAGGGCACGCGCCGCGCCCAGGCGATGGCCTCGTCCTTCGACTTCACCTCGAGGATCCAGAAGCCGGCGACCAGCTCCTTCGTCTCCGTGAAGGGGCCATCCACCACCGAGGACTGCTTCGCGGAGAAGCGCACCCGCGTCCCCTTGGAGCTGGGGTGGAGCCCCTCGCCCGCGAGCAGGATTCCGGCCTTCACCAGCTCCTCGTTGAACTTCCCCATGGCAGCCAGCTCGTCGTGGCTCGGCAGCACGCCCGCTTCGCTCTCCTTGCTGGCCTTCACGATCATCATGAATCGCATGTCGGTCTCTCCTCTTGAGGGGCCGCAATCAGGGCCCGGGTTCAAGGATGCGACGAATGGGGCGGCGGGAGATCGACACGCCGGATTCTTCCCGGAAAATTGACGCGGGAGGGCTCGGGGCTACCGTGACACACATGCCTGTAGCACCCACCGGGATGCTCCCCCGTCTGCCCCTGCTCTTCGCTCTCGCCGCCGCGCCCGCCCTTGCCCAGGACGAGGGGCGCGAGGACTCCGCCCCGGTCAACCTGGACGGCGTGGGCCGCATCACCGTGGAAGCCGGCTACCGGCTGACCTCCAACGCCACGCTCCACGACTCCTGGTACGGCGCGAAGGGCCCCGGCGCGGGCCTGGAGCGCGCGCCGGAGTCCACCGGGGCCCCGGTGGGCGCGTTGACGTTCGCGTACGCGGTGACGGACCTGGTGGAGCTGGGCATCGACGTGTTCGGCACGACCCAGAACCTGCGCCTGACGGAGGCCCTGGGCGACGGCACCACCGTGTCGCGCAAGGTCAGCACGCTCGCCTATGGCGTGCTGGTGGGCCTGCGCTTCCAGGGCGTCCTGGACGTGGGGCCGCAGGGGCTGGTGCCCTTCGTGGGCGTGCTCACCGGGCCCACCGTCATCTCGTCCAAGCGCGAAGGCTCGAGCCTCCAGGAGAACGTGGGCCAGGCGTGGGCAGGGGCGCTCGGCGCCACGCTGCGGCTGTCGTCGAAGTGGGGAATCACCGCCGAGTACCGCCTGATGTTCCTGCGCGGTCCGGTGGAGTCCCCGAACACGACCACCGCGCCCGGCCCGTTCAGCTTCAGCAGCGGCGGCAACTGGTTCTCCCTGGGCGTGACTTATACGTTCCCACCGGATCCTTCGCGACCGATGCCGACGTTCTAGCGAGCGTTCGGGCCTGGAGATCAGGGCAGGCAGGCACGCAGGCATCCAGGCGGTCGGGGAATGACGTGCATGCAGGGCTCTGTTGGGGAGCGGAAAAAGAACCCGCCCCTCATCCAGGAGAGTCCCCTAGCATGCGTGAGTCGGCCGAAGTCATTTCCGGTCCCAGGAAGATGTCCATGCCCCCCTCTGAACAGCCGAAGACCGATCTCGAGAAGGAGCTCTCAGAGCTCCGCCGAGAGGTCATCGAATCGCGAAACCTCGTCATCAAGACGGACAACCTGCTGAAGAACCTCCATGCGGAGGTGAAGGCGGTGGGCAAGCGTCACGAGGACTTCCAGAAGCGGCAGTGGATCTCCTCGGCGGTGGCCTACGCGCTGTTCGCGATCCTGGCGGTCGGTGGCGCGGTGCTTGTCAGCGGTGCGCGCAGCTCCAGCTCCACCAACGAGCGCGAGCGGCTGGAGAAGCAGGTCGCGGACCTGAGCGGCCAGTTGGAGAAGCAGCGCGGGGACACCACCGCGCACCTGACGGCGCAGCGCGCCGCGGGTGAGGTCTACAAGATGATGACCACGCTGCCGGGCGACGAGCGCCTCAAGGGCATCGACGCGCTGGTGAAGCTGGACACGCAGCGCCTCTCCACGCTGGAGCGCCAGGCCCTCAACGACCGCGCCGCCTCCCTGCGCCGCGAGACGGGCGACGCCGCCTTCGAGCGCGGGAAGATCGCCTTCCGCCGCAACGACATGGCCGCGGTGGTGGAGGACCTGTCGCGCTTCCTCGCCATGAACCCGGCGGAGGCGGACGCGCTGGACGCGTCCTTCTTCCTGGGCACGGCGTACAACCAGCTGCGTCAGCACGACAAGGCCGTGCCGCTGCTGGCCCGCTTCGTGGACGGCGACAAGAAGTCCAAGACGCGCGACTACGCCATGCTGCTGCTCGCCCAGTCGTACCAGGAGACGGGCCAGTTCGATAAGGCGGCGGACACGGTGCGCGACGCGCTGGCCACGTACCCGGCCACCCAGTACCTGTCGCAGTTCCGCGGCCGCCTGTCGTCCGCGAAGCGCGCCGCCGCTGGTGGGGACGCCGCCGCGGTGCCCGCGGGCGCTCCGGCCGCCGCCCCCCCGGCCGCGCCGGCCGCGCAGACGGCCGCGCCCGCCGGTCAGTAGTGCTCTTCCGGTGCGTGGGCGTCCCGGGGTTGTCCCCTGGACGCCGCGGATGACGGAGTGATTGCCACCCGGGGTCCAGGGTCGTAAGACCTGGACCCCGTGTCCGCTCCCGAACCCCGGAAAGACCCCCGCTTCCGCCGCTTCCGTGGCGCCGCGTATGGGGTCCACATCACGCTGTCCACGTTGTTCTCGCTGTGGATGATCTGGAACGTGGGGCACTCCGTGGCGGCGATGACGCCCGAGCGACCCCCGGCAGTGACTCCGCCGCTCACCGTGCGCGAGTGTCTGGACGCCGCGGATGGCCACTGGAAGGACCTGGAGGCGGAGCGCGAGAAGCTCGTGCACGTCCTGCCCGCGCGCAAGGTCGACCAGGAGTGGATGCGCTACCGCAGCGAGTGGCTGATGCGCCTGCGCAAGTCGGAGTCCGAGTGCGCGCTCGACTCGCGCGACCCGGCCCGCGTGGAGCTGCGCGCGGTGTACCGGCAGCTCGCGAAGGTGCAGGACCTCTACACCATCCACGCGGTGCAGTACGCGGGCGAGGTGGGCGGCGCGGTGGACGCGCTGCACGCCGCCTTCGACAGCGCGCGCCGCGACGCCGGCCGGCTGCCCTGAAGCTCGGGCGCTTGCTCCGGCGCCGGCTTCAGCGCGTGGGCAGCACGGTCGAGTAGCGCCCCATGCTGTCGGACACGGTCTGCGCGAGCAGCAGCGACGTGGGCCGGCCCGCCACCGTCACCACGCGGAAGAAGCGCACGGAGGCGTTCGCCGCGACGTGGTCCGGCGCCAGCGCCGGGTCCAGGGGAAGGGTGATGCTCCCGCTCAGGGAGCGGCCCCGGGACAGCGTGAAGGGCACCAGCTCCAGCTTCTGCTCCTGCTGGGTCCTGGGCGGAACCGTGACGAAGCGGCTGACGCGCGGCAGGTTCTCCCCGGGCAGGAAGTCCAGCCGGTATTCGCCCGGGTCCAGGGCCAGGTTGAAGCCCCCCAGGGCGTCGGTGGTGGAGGGGGCCTCGAAGCCCATGGGGGGTTGGGGCCAGCCCTCGAAGGCGCCCACCGGCTCCACCACGAGGCGCACGCCCGACGCCGGGCCGGAGCTGTCC
>NZ_RAWB01000632.1 GCF_003612055.1 Corallococcus llansteffanensis | reverse complement strand
GGCACGCGCTCCAGGGCGGGGGCCTTGGCGGGCAGCGTGGCGCGGGCGGAGGCCGTCTCCGAGCGCAGGTAGAAGCCCAGGGGGCCCGCCTCCTGGCACACCTTCACGAGGACGCGGTTGAGGCCCTTCTTGAGCTTCACCGACACGCGGGTCTGGTCGGGGCGGGGCAGGTTGTAGCGGTCCTCCTTGGAAGCGAGCTGGCCGTTCACCCACAGGCGGTAGCCGCCGGACACGCCCAGGCCCAGCGCCACGCGCGTGTCCTGCGGCACCTCCAGCCAGGTGAGCGCGTACGCGACGGCCTCCTTGTTGGGGCGCACCGCGGTGGCCAGGTCCACGTAGCCGTCCGCGGACGTGACGGAGAGCTTGCGCCAGGTGGCCTCGTGGCCCTTGGCGCCGGGGTAGCGAGCGCCCAGGTCCAGCGCGGCCGCCTCGGGGCCGAAGTCGGTGTCACAGCCGGCCTTGCCCTCGTTCTCGAAGCCGCCGACGACGTAGTAGTCGTTGACGAAGCCCAGCCACTGGCGGACCTCGTTGGCGCGCACCATCCGGCCCCGCGAACGCTCCGCGTCCATCAGGAGGATCTGCGCGGTGGTGCGCGTGTTCACGTCGGTGGTGCGGCGGGAGGCAATCTGCTGGTAGGTGCTGACCAGCGGCGTGAGGTCCTCCACGTCATCCACCAGCGCGTGCATCCGCAGGAGCGCGGCGCCCCCGCGCGGCGAACCGGCGGCCTGCTGGGCCTCGGCCGCGTACTCGCGGGCCCTGTCGTCCGCGTTCGGTCTCGCGAACCCCAGCACGGGGCAGGTGAGCACGAAGACTGCGGCCAGCGATGTGAAACGCGACATCCGTTCTCCTCGGTAGAGCAGCGGCGCAGGCAGCGACGCCGGGACAGCAGGGGGCGACGACGCCGGTGAACAGGTGGACCCGTCACGGCCTTCCCCTGCATGTGGCCCCGGACGGCGGGCAGGCAACCAGAACGCGCCCAGTCTACGTCGGACCGATGTGGGGCGGGGTGCGCCCGTGGAGGCCTGAAGGCGGAAAATGCACGGGGCCGGCGCGGGCGCTGACGCCCGTGCCGGCCCGGTGGGTGGGCAGGGAGTGCCCTGGCCCTAGTGGAGCTTGGAGTAGAGGGCGTTGACGAGGGTGCCGTCGTCGCCGCTCAGCTCCCAGAACATCGCGCCGCCCAGGCCCTTGGCCAGGATGTAGTCCGACTTGGCGTTGACGCTCTGCGCGTCGTCGTAGGCCACCCACACCTTCGTGGTCGGGCTGTAGACGTAGGCCTGCTTGCTCTCCGGGTGGAAGAACTTCGTGTAGCCGGAGCCCGCGTTCTCGTAGTGGGCCTTGAGGTCCTTGAAGTCGAACACGCCGGTGAGGCCCGACTGGCCGTCATCCCAGGTGCCCTTGGTGGGGATGCCGCTCTGGAACAGGCCGTTGTTCACGTTGGGCACGTTGCCCCAGCCGCGGCCGTAGAAGGGCACGCCCAACACAATCTTGGAGGCGGGCACGCCCAGCTGGAGCATCTTCGCGATGGAGCCGTCGCTGTAGAAGCCGTCCACGGCGCCCGGGTCCCCCGTCACGCGGTTGAGCGCGGAGTGGAAGTTGACCGTGCTCTCGAAGGCCCCGTGGTAGTCGTAGGTCATCACGTTGATCCAGTCGAGGATGCCGGCCAGCTTCACGGTCTCCTGCTTGTTGGCGAGCAGGTCCGGCGACGCGCCCGACGCGATGGTGAGCAGGTAGGGCTGGCCCGTCTGCGACGTCACGGCGGAGAGTTGGTCGCGGAACTCCTGCATGAGCAGCGTGTAGTTCACCTTGTCCGCGGGGCTGCTGATGTTGTCCGGCAGGCCGCCGCCGGTGGGGTACTCCCAGTCCACGTCGATGCCGTCGAACACGCCCACGCCGTTGGCCGGGGTGACGCCGGGGAACTGGCCCTTCACGTACAGGTCCACGCAGGACTTCACGAACGCGGTGCGCGACGCGGCGGAGGCGGCCACCTGGGAGAAGTACTTGGACCAGGACCAGCCGCCAATGGAGATGAGCAGCTTGAGCTGGGGGTGGGTCTTCTTCAGCTCCTTGAACGCGCGGAAGTTGCCGCGCAGCGCGCCCGCGTCCCACTCACCGGGGAAGCCGAAGCCCTTGTCGATGTCCGCGAACGGGTCCCCGAGGATGCACTTGCCGTCCGGGGAGATGTTGGAGAAGGCGTAGTTGATGTGCGTGAGCTTCGCGGCCGGCACGTTGGACACCTGGTAGCTGCGCCCGTAGATGCCCCACGCGGTGAAGTAGCCCACGAGGCGCTTGTTGCCCGTGGGGGGCACGCCGGGCAGCTCCACCACGACGCTGACCGTCTTCGTGCCCACGTTGCCGGCGGCGTCGTACGCCTTCACGGTGTACGTGTACGTGCCGTTCTGCGCGGACGTGGAGAACGCGCGCGAGAATGACGCTGCGGTCGCGACCAGCGTGCCGTTCTCAAGAATCTCCGTCTTCGTTACGCCGACGTTGTCGGTGGCGCTGGAGGAGATGGTGACGGAGCCCGCGGCGGTGAGGCGCGACGTGCTGGCGCTGGCGGTGACGACGGGCGCGGTGGTGTCTCCGCTGCCGGGAATGGCCACGGTGACGCTGACTGTCTTGGTGCCCACGTTGCCGGCGGCGTCATACGCCTTCACGGTGTACGTGTACGTGCCGTTCTGCGCGGAGGAGGAGAACGCGCGCGTGTACGAGGACGCGGTGGCGACGAGCGAGCCGTTCTCCAGGATTTCAATCTTCGTCACGCCCACGTTGTCGGTGGCGCTCGCGGAGATGGTGATGGAGCCGGCGGCGGTGATGTTGGACGCGCTGCTGGAGGCGTTGACGACAGGGGCGGTCGTGTCACCGCCACCCGTCACGGGCCCGACGTCGAGCCACAGCGCGGCCACGGCCGTGGGCGTCCAGTCCGCCTGTGACGTGTGGGCCTGACGGCACTCGTAGAGCCGGCCGCCATAGGTGACGCGCGTGCCCACGGAGTAGGCGACGCCCACGGCCCACTCGGAGGCCAGCGGCGCCTTCATCACACTGCCCGGCCCCTGCGCTTCGGGCGCGAAGGCTTCCTGGCCACATCCGGCGACGGTCAGCGCGGACGCGACCAGGCCCATGATCCACTTGCTACGCAGCATTCGTGTTCTCCTCGCCTGCGGTACACGCGGAAGGAGGCACGCCCCGATTTTTCAGGGTTAATCAGGGAGATTTTATTCCGAGCCCTGGCGCTGTCCGCCGACCCAGGTGGTGTGCACGGAAAGGTCTTCCTTGAGCAGCACGAGGTCCGCGCGATGGCCGGGGGCCACGCGGCCCCGGTGTCCGTGCAGGCCCAGGAACGCGGCGGGATGGAGCGACGCCATGCGCAGCGCTTCTTCCAGGGGAACGCCGAGCCGCTGGACGCAGTGGCGCACCGCCGCCGTGAGGTCGATGTCCGCGCCCGCCAGCGTGCCGTCCTCCGTCTCCAGGCGACCGTGGCGCCGCAGGATGGTGCGCCCCTGGAGCGTGAAGGACGTGACGGGCGTGCCCACGGGCGGCATCGCGTCCGTGACGAGGAACACCTTGCCCGGCGGTTTGACCTTGAGGAGCAGGCGCAGGTTGTCGGCGTGCACGTGCACGCCGTCCGCGATGACGCCGCACCACGCGTCGTCCTCGAGGAGCGCGGCGACGACGGGGCCGGGCTGACGGTTCATCACCGGGGGCATCGCGTTGAACAGGTGGGTGAAGCCACGCACGCCGGCCTGGAGCGCCTGCGTGGTGCGCTCGCTGGTGGCGGCGGTGTGGCCCGCGCTGAGCACCACGCCGGACGCGGCGAGGCGGCGCAGGGTGGCGTCGTCCACGCACTCGGGCGCGAGCGTCATCAGTACGCGACCCCCGTGCGCGGCGAAGCGGCGGGGCAGGGCGGTGAGGTAGTCGAGGTCGTTCGTGTCGGGAGCGCGGATGAAGCCGGTCGCGTGGACGCCCGCGCGCTCGCGGCTGATGAAGGGGCCTTCCAGGTGGATGCCAAGCACGCCACCGTGCGGACGCGCGGTGGCTTCGAGCGCGGCCTCGCAGGCTTCGTGCATGCGCGTGGCGTCGTCGGTGATGAACGTGGGCAGGAGGCCCGTGGTGCCACAGCGCCGCATGGCCGACGCGATGGCGAGTGCGGCCTCCACGGTGGGCGTGTCGTTGAAGAGGACGCCGCCCGCGCCGTTCACCTGCACGTCGACGAAGCCGGGCGCGAGGAGCGTGTCCCCGGGCAGCGTGTGCACGGTGGCGCCGGAGGGGATTTCCGCGGTGGGGACCACGGCCCGGATGGTGTCGCCTTCGAGGACGACGGCCTGTCCTTCGAGGACGTGGTCCCCGTTGAAGACGCGCGCGCCCGTCAGGACGACCGTGGGCATCACACCGTCTCCGTGACCTTGCGCAGGTGCGCGGGGGCGTCCGGATCCAACCCGCGCGCCGTCGCGAGCTGGTGCACCGCGAAGTAGAAGCTCTGCACCTGGCACAGGGGCGCGAGCGCCACGGGCAGGTCCGGCAGCGTGGGCAGCAGCTTCGCGCCCGGGACGGCGAGGGTGGAGTGGACGGTCGCGCCCAGCTCCACCATGCGCTGCACGACGGCGCGCGTGCCCTGCGCCGCGTTGTCCTCCTGGCCCAGCGCGAGCACGGGGAAGCCCGGACGCACGAGCCCGAGCGGCCCGTGGAGGACCTCCGCGGTGCTGAAGCCCTCCGCGTGCAGGCGGCAGGTCTCCTTGAGCTTGAGGGCCATCTCGAGCGCCGCGCCCAGGCCGCTGCCGCGACCGACGACGTAGAGGCTGGAGGCGTCCTTGAGGGACGCGAGCGCCGGCCACCAGTCGAGCGAGCTGGCGGCCTCCAGCGCTTCGGGCAGTCGCCGGGCGGCGTCGTGCAGCTCGGGGGCGTCCGACCAGTGCGCGACGAGCTGGAGGAAGGCGAGGCCGGAGAGCAGGTAGGACTTGGTGGCGGCGACGCTGTGCTCGGGGCCGGCGGACAGCGGCACGCGCACGTCGCACAGCTCCGACAGCGGCGAGGACTCGTCGTTGATGAAGCCGAGGACGACGGCGCCGCCCGCGCGAGCGGCCTCGGTCATGCGCAGGAGGTCGGGGCTCTGGCCGGACTGGGAGACGGCGATGAAGAGCGAGTCGCGCAGGTCGAGCGAGCGCGTGTTGTAGATGGACGCGACGCTCGGACCGAGGGATGCGACGGCGCGGCCCAGCGTGGTCTCGATGAGGTACTTGCCGTAGACGGCCGCGTGGTCGGAGCTGCCCCGGGCACAGGTGACGACGAAGCGCGGAGGCGTCCGGCGCAGGCGGGCGCCCAGGTACGCGAAGGTGTCCCGGCAGCGTTCAAGCTGACGGCGGGCGGCGTCGGAGGCCTGGGCGGCCTCGCGCGCGAGGGTGGGA
>NZ_RAWB01000631.1 GCF_003612055.1 Corallococcus llansteffanensis | reverse complement strand
GCCAATGACCCCGGATGTGGCGCCGCCCGTGTCCGCCACGCCGGAGGCCCCGGCCTCCTCCCCGTCGTCGGAGCCCAGCCTGGACTTCGACCTGCTCCAGCCGGAGTCGGAAGCGACGGCGGGCCTGTTGGACCCGGACCTGGAGGGCAAGCTCAAGACGCGGCGCACCATGCTCAAGCTGCACCAGGGCCTGGGGCTCGCGATGGCGGGCGGCCTCACCGCGGCCACCGTGCTGGGGCAGATCCAGTTCAACCGCTCGTTCCGGGGCGGCGGGGATGACCGGTCGCTGCTCGCGTGGCACCGGGGCGTCGTCATCGGCACGTCGCTGCTGTTCGCCACCGTGGGCACGCTGGGCGTCCTGGCGCCGGATCCGGTGGAGCGCGACTTCCGCTTCGACACGGTGACGTTCCATAAAATCTTCATGAGCCTGGCCACCGTCGGCATGCTGACGCAGGCGGTGCTGGGCATCCTGGCCACGCACAGCTACGGCGAGCTGAACGAGCCCCGGTACGCCACCGCGCACCAGGTGGTGGGCTATGCCACGTTGGGCTGTGTCGCCGCGGGCATCGTGACGCTCACCTTCTGACGTGAATCCCCCTGTCGTGAATGTCTCCGCACGCGGGCCGTTGTGCGGGGAGAGCCGTATCCCCCCTTGGAGGACGCCGTGATTGCTCGACGACTCGCCACGCTCGCTGCCCTGCTGCTCGCGCTCCCCGCCGCCGCGCAGAGCACCCCCCGGCTGTACTCGGTGAAGAAGGACAGCAGCTCCCTCACCTACAAGCTCATCCACAAGCTGCACGAGGTCTCCGGCAAGGCGAAGCCCAGCGAGGGCAAGGCCGTGTTGAAGCCGGACGGCACGCTCCAGGTGGCCGTGCGCGCGCAGGTGAAGGACTTCGACTCCGGCAACGCCAACCGCGACACGCACATGGTGGAGGTGACGGAGGCGGCGAAGTATCCGCTCATCGACTTCAAGGGCGTGGCCACCGGCGTGAAGACCCCCACCACCTTCCCGGCCAAGGTGCCGGTGACCCTCAAGGGCAAGCTCACCTTCCACGGCGTGACGAAGGACGTGGAGCTGCCCCTGACGGTGAACTTCACCTCCGCCAAGGAGGCCACCGCCGACGGCACCTTCGACATCAGCCTGGAGGGCTACAACATCGAGCGCCCCTCGCTGCTACTGGTGAAGGTGGACGACAAGCTGGTGCTGGAGCCCCACCTCGTCTTCGTGGAGGGCACGTGAGCTCGTCGCGTCGCGACTTCTTCAAGAAGGTGCTGGGCACGGGCGCCGTCGTCGCGGGGCTGCCCGCGTGCGCGCCGGACATCGACCCCTCGCCGGTGCTGGACGTGCCCGCGCCCGGCGAGGACGGCATCGTGTCGCTGGTGGTGCCGCGCTACCCGGACCTGTCCCGCACGGGCGGTTCGGTGACGCTGCGCTTCCCGGGCGGCTCCGGGCAGGAGAACCTGCTGGTGGTGCACCCCGAGGAGAACACCTACGCGGTGCTGTCCGCCACCTGCACCCACGTGGGCTGCCCCATGGGCTTCGATGGCAAGGAGGCCGTGTGCCCCTGCCACCTGTCGAAGTTCTCCATCACGGGGCAGGTGACGAACGCGCCCGCCACGGTGCCCCTCAAGGTGTACGTGGCCACGTACAACGCGGGCACGCAGGTGCTGAGCATCGCGCTCAAGTCCGGTGACACCACCTTCCCCTCGGTGGTGAACGGGACGCTGACGCTCACGTTCGACCAGTTCCCCGCCCTGCGGGACGTGGGCGGCGTGGTGAGCGGCCGGCCCACCGGCTACGGCAAGACGGTGTTCATCTTCAAGCTCGAGGATGGCACCTACTCGGCGGTGGACTCCGTCTGTACCCACACGCAGTGCGAGGTGGGGTTCGAGGCGAGCATCGACGGGCTCCTGTGCCCGTGCCACGCGTCCACCTTCACGAAGACGGGCACCGTGACGCAGGGCCCGGCGACGCTGGACCTCAAGAAGTTCACCGTGGCGGAGAACGCGTCCGGGGTGGTCGTCACCATCACGTGAGGTACGGCGCGGCGGCCGGCTGTCAGCGCAGCCGGCTCCAGAACGAGCGCCGCGAGGAGATGCGCTCCAACGCCTCCTGCAGCTCCTCGTCCTGATCCGCGCGGCTCGCGACGTCCCCCAGCGCGATGATGCCCACGAGCCGGTCGTCGGGCTCCACCACGGGGACGCGGCGCACCTGGCGGCGGCCCATCAGGTCGATGACGCCGTGCAGGTCCTCTTCGGGCAGCACGGCCTCGATGTCCTCCGACATCACGTCCGCCGCGCGCAGCGCGTCCACGGCGCGCCCGTGGGTGAAGCCGCGCACCGCGAGGTCCCGGTCGGTGACGAGCCCGACGAGCCGCCCCTCCGCGTCCACGATGGGCACCACGCCGCAGTCCTCGTCCTTCATGAGCTGCGCCACTTCCCGCAAGGTGCTGTCGCGGCGGGCGGTGCGCACCGCGCGGGTCATGATGTCGCGC
The DNA here is from genome assembly GCF_003612055.1 of Corallococcus llansteffanensis. GTDB lineage: Bacteria > Myxococcota > Myxococcia > Myxococcales > Myxococcaceae > Corallococcus > Corallococcus llansteffanensis. The sequence goes on along the minus strand of NZ_RAWB01000631.1, from coordinate 2,908 downwards.
GCGGTGAGCGGCTCGCGCTGCCAGCGCCGTCGCGTGCTCGTGGCCGGGGCCGTGCGGACGGGCTGCTCGCGCGACGCCTGGGGCGGACGGTCGCGCAGCAGCGGCTCCTCGCCGCCGTAGCCGGTGCGGTCCCACTCGCGGAAGTTGGCGGGCTGGCGGGGCTGCTCGCGCTCCTGGTCGCCCATCGTCCTCAGGGGGCCCTGGCCGGTGGCCTCGCGCGGGTCCCGGTCGTCGCGGCCGTAGGGGCCCGAGGTGCCTCCGCCGCGCGCGCCCTCGCGGTCCCCGCGCCAGAAGCTGGCGTCATCCATCTGCTGGGTGCGCACCCGGGCCAGGCGCAGCTCGGCGGCGCGGTGGAAGCGGCCCTGGCGGACGGAGGCCTCCTCCTCGCGGGCGGAGCTCCAACCGCTCACGTCGGACTCGGCGCGCTCCCGCGAGCCCGGCGGGGCCACGTCCGGCGCACGGTGCGTGGCCATGGCGTCGGTGGGCGGCGTGGAGATGTCCGCGCGCCCCAGCGGTTCATGATGTCCGTTTCCGTTGCGGTGGTCCCTGGTGCCCATGTCTCGCAAGCCTCCTGGCCCGTCGAGCCCGCTCGACAAAGCCGCCTGTCGAACATGGGAAGCCGGCCCGGGCGCGCAAAGGCCCGGCCAGCCAGGGGCGGCGACGCTCGCCTGTCCGCTTCACTTCCGCGTCAGGCGACGGTGAGCGCGTCGCCCAGGTGCACGAGTCCCCGGAAGTCCTCCAGGTCCGCGCCCGCGTCCGGCGCGGCGATGGCCAGCGCGCCCAGGGGCAGCCCTTCCGCGAGCCGGTCCAGCAGGGAGCGGTGCGCCTTCGCTCTCGCGTCCTCCACGCCGGCCAGGTGCTCCAGCGCGAGCACGGCGTCGGTGTCCGCGGTGTTGTTCGCGTGGGGCTTCAGGTTGGCGGCCGGCGCCAAGCCGTCCTCGCGCGCCCAGCTGCGGTTGAGCACGTAGCCCGCGAAGGGCAGGCCGCGGGCCTGGAGCGCGTCGCGGAAGAAGGTGGCCTCGCGCATCGCGGCGGCCTCCGGCGAGGTGACGAGGAGGAACGCCGCGTCCTTGGACGTCAGGCGTTCGCGCAGCCGCTCCGTGTGCAGGCGGATGCCGGCGAACAGGCCGCCGAAGGCGCCCACGAAGGTGCGCATCTCCTGCGCGAAGCCGCCGCCGAAGATGCCGTCCAGCACCTTGCCCACCAGCGCCTGCGCGCCCTGCCACAGCCGGCCGGTGCGGCCCGAGTCGGGACCGAAGAGGGAGATCACCCGGTCATCCAGGAAGCGCGCCAGCCGGCCCGGGGCCTCCAGGAAGTCCAGCGCGTGGCGGCTGGGCGGCGTGTCCAGGAGGATGAGGTCGTAGTGGCCGTCCGCGAGGAAGCCGTCCAGGGCCTCCGCGGCGGCGTACTCCTGCACGCCCGCGACCAGCTCCGACAGGAAGCGGTACAGGCGGTGGTCCAGGATGGCGCGCGCGGCGCTCTCCGTGGCGGACAGCCTGCGCACCATCCGCTCGAAGACGACGCGCGGCTCCAGCATCCACACGTCCAGCCGACCCTCGCCGGGCGGGCCGTCCGCGTACAGGCGCTCCAGCGGGACGGTGGTGGGCTCCGGGCCGTTCTCCTTCAGGCCCATGGCCTCCGCGAGCCTTCGCGCCGGGTCGATGGTGAGCACCAGCACGTGGCGCCCCGCGCGGGCCGCGGCCACGCCCAGCGCCGCCGCCGTCGTCGTCTTGCCCACGCCTCCCGCGCCGCACAGGACGATGACCCGCTTGTCGCGCAGCATTCCGTCCAGGTTCATGGCGTGGCCTCCCGGCCGCCGGGATGGGCGGCCTCTTCGAGTGTAGGCAGCAACAACTCCGCGAGCCGTTCCACCAGCGCCGTCCCGGTGAGCGCCAGCTCCGGCAGCCCCCATTGTGGCACGGACGTGTCCGCGGCCAGCCGCTTCCGGGCCTCCCGGGCGCGCTCCAGCCGCTCCAGCGCCCGCTGTCCCCGGTGGGGCCCGTGGGTCTCCAGCAGCCGGTCCAGCGCCGCGCGCGACTCCGGCGTGAAGGGGTCCTCCGGCATCCGGTTGAGCACCACGGCCGTCAACGGCAGGCCCACGTCCTTCAGCTCCCGGGCCATGGCCAGCGTCTCGCTCACCGGCAGGGGCTCCGGCAGGCTGGTGAGCACCACGCCGGTGCGTGCCGGGTCCTGCAACAGGTCCAGCCCTTCTCTCACCGCGCGGCCAATGGGCCCGCCGGGCATCAGCGACAGCACGCTCCGGGGCAGCGTGGCCAGCGCCAGCGCGTGGCCCGTGGCGGGCAGGTCCACCACCGCCAGCGGGTACAGCGGGCGGCCATCCGGGTGCGCGCGCCGCACCAGCGTGAGCATCTGGTACAAAAGCCCCATCTCCTTGAGCGCGGGGCCGGCCTCCAGGAAGCGCCGCAGCGCGCGAGAGCGCAGCGCGGCCTCCGCGAGCCACTTCACGGGCAGCGTCTCCTCCAGGAACTGGCGGTGTCCCTCCGCGGCCGACAGGCGCACGAAAGACAGGTTCGGTCCCACCGGGACGACCTTGGCGCCGGCCTCCTTCGCCCCCACCAGCGCCGCCAGGGTGGACGGACCGCCCTCGTCCGGGGACAGCTCCGCCAGCAGCACTGGACGCCCGGAGCGCGCCGCCGCCACGGCCATGGCCGCGGACAGCGTCGTCTTCCCCACGCCGCCCTTGCCCGACACGAGCACGGCGCGTCTGTTCCACAGCGAGTCCAGCACCACGCCCCCATCCGCCGCGCCTTCGCGCGCGACTCTTCACAGTGAGCAAGAAGGCGCATCCCGACAACCGCCCGGCGATGCGACCTCGGCGGCCGTCCGCACGGCCGCCTGCCGGCAATCATAGCGGCTTCTGTTCACCACCCGGCAGACCCCTCCCCAC
>NZ_RAWB01000630.1 GCF_003612055.1 Corallococcus llansteffanensis | reverse complement strand
GCCCTGCTCCAGGAGGGGATGGCGAAGCTGGCCCAGAGCATCACCCAGCTGGGCGAGGCCATGCGCAACCCGGCCGTGGTGAGCGACCGCTGGCAGCTGTTGGCGGAAATCCAACGCTTCCGCTCCAACTACCGCGAGCAGATGAGCCAGCTCGTCTTCGAGTCCGCGAGCGCCTTCGGCGAGGTGTCCCGCGCCCAGGTGGTGCCGGGCTACGAGGCGGAGGTGAAGGCGGCGGTGACCGTGCGGGCCATCACGTCCGACCTGTCGCGCATCGTCGCGGCGCGGCTCGGAAAGGTGCGCGAGGCGAAGCCGGAGGAGGTGCTGTGGAACGCGCAGCAGCTCCAGACGGAGCTGGACGCCTTCGGCCGCACCGCCGCGTACCGGAACCTGCGCGCGCAGGACAAGCGCAAGATCGTCGAGGCCCGCGCGGAGGTGGGCGCGCTCGCCATCCAGACGACCCCGGACCGGCAGGAACTGGTAACGGTGGCCGAAGCCCTGGACGAACTGGTGCGCAGCCTGTCCTCCGTGAACCAGCGCCAGCTCCTCATCCTGCACGACCGCGAGGTGTGGGCCGCGTGCGGCGTGCGCCTGGAGCGCGCCCTCACGCAGTCGACGAAGGATCCGGTCGCTTCGGCGAAGGCCCTGGCGGAGGCCGCGGTCAGCGCCCAGTCGCTCTACGGACGCGACGCGACGATGGACGCGTTCCTGCGCAAGGCGCGCAAGCTGAAGCTCGCCACGCTCACCGGCCCGGAGCTGCGCGCCACCATCGAGTCGTTCCAGGGGCAGCTCGCGCAACTGGACGTGATGTGAAGGCCGGTCCGAAGAAGGTCGCGGAGCCGCGCCCCTTGAGGAGCGCGGACCTGTCCGCCGTGCGCGGCGTCTTCACCGACGTGGACGGCACGCTCACGACGGGCCACAAGCTGCGCAGCCAGACGGTGCGGGCGCTCGAACAGCTGTCCGCCTCCGGCCTCAAGGTGGTGCTGGTGAGCGGCCGGCCGGCGGGGTGGGGCGAGGCGTGGGCCCGGCAGCTCCCCGTGGACGGCGTCATCGTGGAGAACGGCGGGTTGTTCTTCCTCAAGGGGAAGAAGGGTGAGCTGCGCAAGGTGTACCTGGAGCCGCCCGCCCAGCGCCTGGCGAACCGCGAGCGGCTGGAGGCGGAGGTGCACCGCGTGCTGGCCCAGGTGCCCGGGGCCCGGCTGTCGGTGGACAGCCGGTACACGGAAGTGGACCTGGCGGTGGACTACAACGAGGAGGCCCGGCTGGGGGACGCGGGGGCATCCCGCATCGAAGCGCTGCTGCGGGCCCGGGGCGTGACGGCGGTGCGCTCGTCGGTGCACGTCAACTGCTGGCTGGGCCGCTTCGACAAGCTCTCCGCGTCGCGCCGCTTCGCGCGGGTGGCGTGGGGCGAGCAAATGGACCCCGGGGACGGGCAGTACGTCTACGCGGGGGATTCTTTCAACGACGCTCCGATGTTCCAGGCGTTCAAGCTGGGCGTGGGCGTGGCCAACGTGCGCGCGGTGTTGGATCGCATCGACGCGCCCCCGGCCTTCATCACCCGGGCGCCCGAGGGGCGGGGATTCGAGGAGCTGGCACGCGCCCTCCTTGCCCGCCGCCGGCCGTCCCGCAGTCGAGGAGTCTCAACGTGAATGTCGTGAAGCTGGAGCTGGCCCGGGGCCTGGGGCGTCACCTGCGCGCGGGCCACCCGTGGGTGTTCCGCAAGGCGCTGGAGCACCCGCCGCGGATCCCCGCTGGCAGCGTGGTGGACCTGACGGAGAACGGGAAGTTCGTCGCGCGCGGGTACTACGATCCGCACTCGGCCATCGCGGTGCGCGTGCTCACGCGGGACTCGCGCGAGACGGTGGACTCACGCTTCATCACCCAGCGGGTGCAGCGTTCGCTGGCCGCGCGCACGGCGCTCATCGACCTGAAGGACACCGACAGCTACCGCCTCATCCACGGCGAGGGCGACGGGCTGCCCGGCGTGGTGGTGGACCTGTACGCGGGCTGGGCGGTGATGAAGCTGTACTCGGCGGGGCTCACCCCCTACCGGCCCCTCATCGTGGAGGCGCTGAAGGCGGGCGTGCCGGGCCTGAAGGGCATCATCGGGCGCGACGAGGTGGGCCGCGACGACGTGGAGGAGGACGACGGGCGCGGCACCGGGCGCATGCTTTGGGGCGAGGAAGCGCCGGAGCTCATCCCCATCCGCGAGCGCGGCGCCATCTTCCTGGTGGACGCGTGGCGCGGACAGAAGACGGGCTTCTTCCTGGATCAGCGCGAGAACCGTCACCTCATCCGCCGGCTGGGGCAGGGGCGCGAGGTGCTCAACTGCTTCAGCTTCAGCGGCGGCTTCTCCGTGAACGCGGCGCTGGGCGGGGCGAAGAGCGTCTTCTCCGTGGATCAGGACCCGGAGGCCATCGCGCTCGCGCGAGAGAACTTCACGCGCAACGGGCTGCCGGCGGAGAAGCATGACTTCCTCGCGGCGGATGTCTTCACCATCATCCAGTCGTTCAAGGAGGAGGGCCGGACGTTCGACCTCATCATCCTGGACCCGCCCGCCTTCGCGAAGAGCCAGCGCGCGGTGGAGGCCGCCATCGACGGCTACGCGTCCCTCAACCGGCAGGCCCTGGCGCTCCTGCGTCCCGGCGGCCTCCTGGCCACGGCGTCGTGCTCCGCGCGCGTGAACGGGGACATGTTCATGGGCGCCGTGCGCGAGGCGGGCTTCAAGGCCGGCGTGGACCTGGCGCTGGTGGAGGAGCGCTACCAGCCGCCCGACCACCCGGTGCGCCTGCAGTTCCCGGAAGGCAAGTACCTGAAGTTCTACGTGATGCAGGCGGTGTAGCGAGGCCTCCCGCGGATGGGGGCGCCCGGGGTGGGGCGCCTTCCCGCGACGCGGGGCTTCAGGTGCCGAACACGCGGTGCGCCACGCGGTCCAGCACGTCCTTGCCCCAGATGACGCTGGCCTTGCCCAGTCGCTCCAGGTCGCGCGTGAACTGGCGGCCGTCGGGCATCACCGTGTACGTGCGGCTGAGGAAGAGGCTTCCGCTCTCCGGCTCGAAGTCGACGGTGCCTCCGCCGGTGTCCGTGCCCTCGTCCTGCTGCTGCCGGAAGCCCTCGATGATGCCGGGCTTGGGCGGCTCGCGGAACCGGTAGATGAGGGCGCTGGCCTTGAGCGAAGGGGGGGACTCGATGTGCTCGAAGGCGTACTGCCCTTCGCCGTTCATCGCGCCTCCGAAGCCCTCCGCGTTGAGGCCCTCGGTGATGCCGGCACCCTGCGTCTGCAGGTACCACTTCACCAGCTCCCGGGCTGCCTCGCGCGTCATGGGCCCCCCAGCGGGAGGCGCAGGAGGCGCCATCCCGATGGTGGCCAACAGCCACTGCAGTCCGTTGGAGAGGGAACGACTCATGGCGTGATCACTTCGCGGGGACGACGCGATCCGCGACCCGGTTGAAGACCTCTTCGCCCCAGGTGAGGCTCGCTTCCAGCAACCGGTCGAGGTCGTCCTTGAACTGCTGCTCCGCCGGCAACACCCCGTAGGTGCGGCTCAGGAAGAGGCTCTTGTTCTCGGTCTCGTAGTCCACCTTGCCGCCGCCGGTGTCCGTGCCGCGCTTCTCTTCGTCACGGAACCCGTCGATGACGCCCGCTCGGGGCGCGTCGCGGAAGCGGTAGATGAGGGCGCTGCACTTCAGCGCCCCCGAGTCCGCGGAGTGTTCGAAGTAGACCTGCGACTCGCCGAGGGCGGCGCCGCCAAATCCCTTCGCATTGAGCCCGGAGCCTTCCGTGTCTCCGTGGGCCCTCATGAATGACTGCACCAGTCGCTGGGCTTCTTCGAGCGTCATACGTGCAGTCATAGCACAGCCCTAAGGCTTAGAAATTGCCGGCGCGCGCCTGATCGAACGGGACGCGCTGGTTCAGGTACGTGCTGTTGATGTCGTGCGCGCCCGTGAACATGTTCTTGTCGGAGAAGTAGTGGATCTTCGCGTCCTTGCCCGCGTGGCGGATGAGGTCCAGGGGGCCGGTGCCGCTGGTGCCCAGGCCGACGATGCCGGGGACCATGTCCTTGTTGTTGATGTAGTGCACGTACTGCGGGCCGTCCGGGTAGGTGGCCGCCGCGGCGCCGAAGGTCTCCACCTGCACCTTGGAGAGCTTCTGCTCGATCTGCGCGGGGGACAGCCCGTCTTCGATGCGCATCCGGCGCGCCACGTCACCCAGCGCGCGCGAGGTGATGAGGCCGCCCTGGCTGTGCGCCATCAGGTGGATCTCCCGGCCCGCCTTCAGCTCGTTGTAGACGGTGTCCGCCAGCGTATCCACCGCCGGGTTCTTGCCCTTGCCCAGCTTGTCGCCCACGCACTGGGCCAGGTCCTTGACCATGCCTTCGGTGGCGTTGTGGATGCCGATGGCGCGCATGCCCGTCTTGTCCGCGAGGACCTGCAGCGTCTCTTCCTGGCCCGCCTTGTCCGTCTTGATGCCGTTGACGTAGATGACGGTGCCCTGCGCGTTCGGGTTGTTCTTGGGCGTGTAGGCCGGGACCTGGTTCAGCGGGGTGCTGGCGTCGAACGTCTGGCCGCCGGCGCCCACCAGCTTGCCGTCGAACACCTTGTCCTTGGAGCCCGCGGGAGCCGTGAACACGCCCGTGGGGGCGGCGGTGCGCACCGCGCTGTTCGTCGCGCGCGCGTCAAAGCCGTCCTTCACCTGGTTGGTCGCCTTGGGCGTCGCCACCGGGGCCTGCTTCGCGACGGCCGGCGTGGCGTTGGTCTGCGTCGTCGCCGTGGTGCGCGTGGCGTTGTTGATGGAGTTGCGGCCGCTCCCGATGGTTCCCATGGCTTGAAGCTCCTGCGGATTTCTTGAGGGGGAAAGGACAGCTTGAGGCGTTGATCCATTCTCACCGCAAGCGGCCAAAAGTTGCGAGGGGGCCCCCGAATGTGTGTGACGCGCCGCGCAATGCGTCCGTCAGAGGGAGGACGGACGCGAAGACGGTCCGGCCGCTCCGGGAAGGGCGGATTAAGGTGGTGCCATGGTCCAGAAAGGTCAGTTCCTGGAGCGCTCCACGCTCATCCCGGTGGGGTCCGGAGGGGCGGTTCCGCTGGTGATGGAGGGCACGGTGCACCGGGGGCAGCGCTCGCCGCCGCTGCTCATCCTCCCGCCCCGGCCGGAGGAGGGGGGCGGGATGGACCACGTGCTGGCGGCGGAGGTGGCCTTCGCGGCGGCGCTCGCGTGGGAGAAGGAGAAGAAGTGGAGCGAGGCGGCCCGGGCCTTCGGCGTGTTCGCGGAGACGTACGGCCGTGACTCGCGCTCCACCTCCGCGCAGGTGTACCAGGCCCGCTACCACGAGCTGCTGGCGTACGAGCAACTGAAGAACGCGCGCGAGCAGGAGCGCGTGCAGGGCGTGCTGGTGCGGGCGTGGAACCGGCTGCCGGAGAGCGCGCGCCAGG
>NZ_RAWB01000062.1 GCF_003612055.1 Corallococcus llansteffanensis | reverse complement strand
GGGTGGGTGGGTGTCAGTTGGTGGCGGGGCTGTCGCCGGCGGCCCAGGGCTGGGAGGAGACGCGCACGACGCCCTGGCAGCGGGCGCACACCCGCCCCTGGCTGTCGAGGAGCCGGGCGGACGCGAAGACGGTGGACGGTCCGCCGTGGTCGAGCGTGGCCTCCACGTGGAGGCTGTCGCCGGTGGCGGGGCGCTCGAAGCTCATGGAGAGCTGGATGGTGGCGCAGCGCTTCGTGGGATCCCTCAGCGCCGGGGTGCACCCGATGGCCAGGTCGAAGAGGGCCGCGAGCATGCCGCCGTTGACGGCGGAGGTGCCCAGGCCGCCCCGGTGCTCCGGCCGCACCTGGGGCAGGGTCACCACCACCTTGCGGCCCTCCGGGAAGGACATCCGGGCGCCGAAGTGGCGCAGGGTGAGGCTCTGGTTGAAGCCCTCGGCGAAGCGGTCGAGCTGGGCCTGGGAGGGAGGCGTCGATGGGGTGTCGGACATGGCGTGCTCCCGGCTTTATACCGCACGCTCCTGCCTGTCCCGGGGGCGGACGGCCCGGCGGGCGCCGGGGACGGCGGAAGACCCCACACCGGCGGGCGAAAGACGTTAGAAGACGGGGTTCTTCCCTGTGTGGAAACCCCCGTGAACGCCCACGAATCCGCCCTCCTCGAAGACCTCAACCCGCCCCAGGCGGATGCCGTGCTCCATGGCGACGGCCCCCTGCTCGTCCTGTCGGGCGCCGGCAGCGGCAAGACGCGCGTCATCACCCGCCGGGTCGCCCACCTGGTGAAGGTGCGCCGCGTCTTCCCCTGGCGCATCCTGGCCGTCACCTTCACCAACAAGGCCGCGCGCGAGATGCGCGAGCGCCTGACCGCCCTCCTGGGCGCGCAGGCCAACGACCTGGTGGTGAGCACGTTCCACTCGGCCGCGGCGATGATCCTCCGCCGCGAGGCGGAGCACGTGGGGCTCACGCGCTCGTTCGTCATCTACGACGACGGCGACCAGATGAGCCTCGTCAAACGCGCCATGCGCGACGCGGGCGTGGATCCGGTGATGCAGCCGCGGGAGATCCTCCACCGCATCGACCAGGAGAAGAACGCCGCGCGCCTGCCGGACGACATGCGCGTGGAGAACGACGACCTCCGTGGCGCCATCGTGCAGCGGGTGTACCGCGTCTACCAGCGCCTCTTGCGCGCGGCGAACGCGGTGGACTTCGGGGACCTGCTGCTGCTGCTCGTGAAGCTCTTCCGCGACCAGCCGGCGGTGCTGGACCGCTACCGCACGCGCTTCACGCACGTGCTGGTGGACGAGTTCCAGGACACCAACCCCGTGCAGTACGCGCTCTTGCGGCAGCTGGCCCCGCCGCCGTCCGCGAACCTGGTGGTGGTGGGGGATGACGACCAGTCCATCTACCGCTGGCGCGGCGCGGACGTGGACAACATCCTGAACTTCCCCTTGCAGTACCCGGGCGCGAAGGTGGTGAAGCTGGAGCAGAACTACCGCTCCGACCAGAACATCCTCACCGCGGCGCACGAGGTCATCTCCAAGAACACGCGCCGCATGGCGAAGAAGCTCTGGAGCGAGCGGCCCAAGGGCGAGAACCTGGAGCTGATGCTCCACCGCGACGAGCGGGCGGAGGCGCAGGAGGTGGCCCGCCGCATCCTCGCCCTCCAGCGCGAGGGCTTCATCAAGTTCTCCAGCATGGCGGTGTTCTACCGGACCAACGCGCAGAGCCGCGTGCTGGAAGAGGCGCTCCGGCTGGCGCGCGTGCCGTACACGCTGGTGAGCGGGCGCAGCTTCTACGACCGCGCGGAGGTGCGCGACGCGTCCGCGTACCTGCGGCTGATGGTGAACCCGCGCTCGGACGCGGACCTGCTGCGCGTGCTCAACGTGCCGGCGCGCGGCATCGGCGACACCACGGAAGAGCGACTGACGGACTTCGCCAACGAGCAGGGCCTGAGCCTCTACGAGGCCCTGGCCGAGCGCCAGCGCATCCCCGCCCTCAACGCCGCGGCGCAGAAGCGGCTGGGCGGCTTCCACCAGCTGCTGGTGTCGCTGCACGGCTTCGCCCAGACGGCGAAGGACGCGGCGGGCGCGGTGGACCAGATGCTCAAGGAGACGAAGCTCGTGGAGACGCTCGTCGCGGACGGCAGCGACGAGTCGCTCACCCGGGCGGAGAACCTGAAGGAACTGCTGGGCGCCGCGCAGGAGTTCGACCTGAAGCGCGCCTCTGACTCCGTGGCCTCGGCGATGGCGGCCGAGGCGCGCGAGGAGGAGGCCCCGGAGGGCGTGGACTCCGCGCCCCTCACCGCGGACGTGCCGCCGCTGCAGGCGTTCCTGGAGCAGATCAGCCTGGTGGGCGAAGCGGACGCGGAGGTGCGTGAGGGCCGCGTGGCGCTGATGACGCTGCACGCGGCCAAGGGCCTGGAGTTCGACGCCGTGTTCCTCACCGGGATGGAGGACAGCGTCTTCCCGCACTCGCGCGCGCTCAAGAGCGAGGAACCGGACGGCGGCGAGGAGATGGCCGAGGAGCGACGCCTCTGCTACGTGGGCTTCACCCGCGCGCGCAAGCGGCTCTTCGTGAGCTTGGCGCAGTGCCGCTCCCTCTTCGGCGAGCTCAAGTACAACCCGCCCAGCCGCTTCCTGGCGGACGTGCCGCAGGCGCTGTTCGGCTTCAAGGAGAACGACCTGCCCGCGCCGCCGCGCCCCGCCGCCATGGCCCCGCGCCGCCGCGCGTGGGACGACGACGAGACGGGCCCGCGCGTGGACCGCAGCTACTCGCAGGCGTCGTCCGACATGGAGGCCGTCAGCGGGGACGTGCGCGGCATGCGCGTGCGCCATGAGCAGTTCGGCTCGGGCCGCATCGTCTCCACGGACGGCAGCGGCCCCAACGCCAAGGTGACGGTGGAGTTCGGCGGAGACGTGGGCCTCAAGCGCGTCATCGCGCGCTTCCTCATCCCCGGATAGCAGGCTGCCGAATCCTGACCTGGAGGGGCGCGGAGAACGGACGGCTGCGGCGGGTCATTCGCGCGGATAGACGCGCGGAGCGGGTTCGTCGCGCCACAGCATCTCAAGCGTCTTGCCGGTGAGCCTGACCCGCAGCACCTCATAGCCCTCGACAGCGAAGACGTCCTTCGTCAGGGGTGACAGGCGTGCGACCGGGAGATCGGGGAAGGCGAACCAGAGCGCTCCGTCGCGATGCGTGACCTTGACTGGCGCGGCTCCCGCACCGCTTCTCAGATAGCGCCCCGCCAGCGGCGCCAGCATCGCGGGATCCAGGCTGACGGGATGCATGCGCGCCTCGACGGCGATGTTCGCCCAGCGATAGTCGCCAAGCTGCTCGGGCGTCGCTCCGGGGGTCTGGGAGAGCTTTCTCAACGCGTGCATCTGGGCCGCATCGAGCGCCTGTGCGGAGGGCGTTTCCACGTCCGGTGCGACCCCGGCGCCTTCCCAGTTCGTCTTGCTCACCGCATGCACGGGACGGCCGTAGGAAACGCTGAGGATGAAGTGGGGCGCGATGGGAAGCAGCGTGTTGTTGTTGGCCGCGCCCACGGTCCTGGCTCCGACCAGCACGCCCAGCTTGAATTGCTGCACATCGTAGGCGAACGCTTCCGCCGCCGATGCCGTTTGTCCGTCGATCAGCACGTAGAGCGGCTTGCCCTTCAGTCGCCCGGCCGGCAGATGTTCGAGGCTCCGCGATTGCGAAGGTGTTTCCGAACCCTGCAGGAAGGTCAGCTCCAGGGTGTCGGGATCCAGGAAGTGGCTGACCAGATAGCGGACCGCACCGTGCGAGCCGCCGCCGTTGTTGCGGAGATCGATGATGATGGCGTCGCCGTCCTTCAGGAAGCGCATGGCGTCGTCGTAGGCGGTGCCGCTCGCGTCGTTGGTCCACTGAAACCCGGTGATCTTCAGATAGCGGATGTTGCCCGGCAGGATCCGCATCTCCGCCAGGCCGTGATGATCTCGAATGGCCTGGCGGCGGAAGTAGGCTTCTTCGCCCGCGTCGCTGTCCGGCGCGGCCAGCGCCGCGGCGTAGGCCGCCGGGTCGACCCGCAGCGAAAGATGCCTGTCGTTGCTGACGCTGCGAAGGTCCCCGGTGAGCCGCTCGGCGAAGACGAGCGGATCGTCCACATCGTAGCGTCCAGCCTTCTGCAGCTGGTTCAACCGCTCGATGATCTTCGGCCGCAGCTCCGGGAAGACATAGCGCTTCTCGAACTCCGTCGAGATGGCCCTGAGCGCCGTGACGCGCTCCTTGGGCGACAGACGCGGTTGTGCCAGCGCGGTCGTGCAGAAACAGCTCAACGCAATCAACGACGCAATCACATGCGGCTTCATTTCTGGACCCGCTTCCCGGACGGCTTCGATGGTTTTGTCGACGCGAGGCGCTCGTCGAAGGGGCGTCGTTCCAGCGCCTCGATGGCCTCGCGCAGCAGTTGCGACAGCGGCATCGACAGCTCCCCCTCGAAGGCCTGCGCGGCGGCCTGGGTGAGCTCCCATTGCCTCTGCAGCGCCGGAACGATGGCCTCCGCGGCGGGGGTCAGGACGATGATGCGCTCGCGTGCGTCGTCGTCGCTGGCGCGCAGGGTCACCAGCCCGCGCTTCTCCATCTGCGCGACGGTCTGGCTCACGGCCGAATGGCTGATGCCGGCGCGTGTTGAAACCGTTCGGATCGAAGCGGGCCCGAGTTCGATCAAGGTCCGGACGATCGGCGTGTAGCGCGGCCGGTAATCGAGAGGGAGCGACTCGTAGGCCTTCTCGACCGCGCCATCGAGCAACTCGGTCAGATGCCGAAGAAGGGTGCCAAGGGTGGCGCTGCTCGGGAGCGACATGGTCGGAATGTATAAGCACTGTTATATCTCCACAAGAGACCGTTGGACCCGCGTGCCGTGACGACATTTGTTTTCAATGTAGATGTGACGCGACGCCTGGCTGGCCGGTGTACGGATTGACAACAAGTCAACTCCTCATTGGGATGAGCTCCAACGAACGGAGGCGCACGCTCAATGGCGCGACGACGACGATGGTGGAGTCCGGCGCTGCTGGCGGTCTCCGTGGGACTGCTGGGCGGCTGTGAAGGCCAGATTCTCGACGCGGCGAAGCCGGGTGGCCCCGGCCCGGGTGGCGGTACGGGTGGCCCGGGTGACCCGGGGGGTACGAACAACCCGCCCGTGGCGGTGGAGCAGCCGGCGCGCTCGGTGCGCGTCGCGCGGCTGACGCATCCCCAGTGGGTGAGCAGCGTGCAGGAACTGTTGCGGCTGACCGCGCCGCCCACGGCCCTGGCGCAGACGTTCCGCGCGGATCCGTCCCAGAGCGGCTTCCTCTTCGACAACGACGCCCGCTCCCTGTCGGTGGACGAGGCGCTGTGGGGCGCCTACCAGCGCGCGGCGGCGGACCTGGCGGGCCAGGTGGCCACGGACGCGACGAAGCTCGGAAAGCTGCTGCCTCCGGGCACCACCACCGACGAGGCGCGCGCCAAGGCGTTCGTGGAGTCCTTCGGCCTGCGGGCGCACCGCCGGCCGCTGACGCCTGACGAGGTGGAGGCGTACCTCGTCCTGTACCGCAAGGGCCCCGCGTCGTACTCCACCATGGCCCCGTTCCAGGCGGGCCTGCGGCTGGTGCTGGAGGGGTTCCTCCAGTCGCCCCTCTTCCTCTACCGCGTGGAGCGCAGCACCCAGGCGGCGGACGGCAAGGTGCCGCTGGATGCCTACGAGGTGGCGTCGCGGCTGAGCTACGCGCTCTGGAGCTCCATGCCGGATGACGCGCTCTTCACCGCCGCTCGCGAGGGGGCGCTGACGACGCGCGAGGGCGTGGCGGAGCAGGCGCGGCGCATGATGAAGGACGCGCGGGCGCGCGACGTGGTGGGGGCCTACCACCAGGTCGTCTTCGACGTGCCCCGCTACGCCAGCATCCGGCCGTCCACCACGCGCTTCCCCACCGTCACGGCGAAGCTGTCCGCGTCCGCGGCGAAGGAGAACGCGCTCTTCGTCGACTCCGTCGTCTTCAATCGCGAGGGGCGGTTCCAGGACCTGCTCACGTCGCGCGACACCTTCGTCGACGACGAGCTGGCGCGCGTCTACGGCCTCAGCGGGACGTTCACCGCGGACTTCGTGCCGGTGACGCTGGACGCCACCCAGCGCCGGGGCGTGCTCACCCAGGTGGGCTTCCTCGCGTCGCACGCGACGTCGGTGGATCCGGATCCCATCCACCGGGGCGTGTTCCTGTCGGAGCACCTGCTGTGCCAGAAGATTGGCGCGCCGCCGGCCAACATCCCCGCGCTGCCCGCCCCCAACGGCCGCACCAACCGCGAGGTCGTCACGTCGCACACGGAGGCGCCCGGCTCGGTGTGCGCGTCGTGCCACGCGACGCTCATCAACCCGCTGGGCTTCCCCTTCGAGAAGTTCGACGCCGTGGGTGGCTTCCGCACGACGGACAACGGGCATCCGGTGGACGCCACGTCGTCCCCGGGCATCGGCGGGCAGAAGGTCGCGGTGAAGGACGCGCTGGACCTGTCGGACGTGCTCGCCAGTTCGCAGGCGGTGCACGAGTGCTACGCGCGCCACTGGGTGGAGTTCCTGAGCGGGCGCCCGGCGGTCGTGGAGGACACGGCCCTGGTGGCGCGGCTGGGGAAGCTGTCGCAGGCGGGGCAATTGTCCATCGTGGACCTGGTCGTCGAAGTCGTCACGGGCGTGGGCTTCGTGAACCGCCACCCGGAGGAGCTGCCGTGAAACTGAGCCGTCGACGCGTGTTGCAGGGCCTGGGTGGGGCCATCTTGGGACTGCCGGTGCTGGAGGGGCTGATGCCCCGCAAGGCCGAGGCCGCGGAGCCCGGGGCGCTGCCCTTTGCCATCTTCCTGCGCCCGGCGGATGGCGTGGCCGCCGCGCAGAACACCGCGGAGCTGGGCCTGGAGCCGGAGCGCTTCTGGCCGGAGCCCCTGGGCGCCCTCACCACGACGACGCTCGCGGGCAAGTCGCTGGTGGAACTGGCCGACCACCGCGCGCGCCTGCTGGTGGTGCGCAACGTCAACATGAGGGACTACAACTACGGGGACGGCCACGCGCGTGGCGCCCTGCAGTGCCTCACCGCGCGCGGCCCCACCGTGGAGGGCGTGGGCGGCGACTCCGAGGCGTCCGGCGAGTCGCTGGACCACCGCATCGGCCGGGAGCTGAACCCGCAGAAGCGCGACTCGCTCTTCCTCTACGCGGGGCAGTCCGGCGGCTGGCTGGGTGGCCCGTGCATCTCCTACCGGGGCAGCGCGGCGCGCCGGGCCGCGCTGCATGATCCGTGGGTGGCCTACCAGACGATGGTGGGCGGCCCCGGCGGCCTCACGCCGGAGGCGCGCGAGGCGATGCTCGTTCGCCAGAAGAGCATCAACGACCTGGTGTCCGGACAGCTCAAGGCGCTCCAGTCGCGCCCGGAGCTGAGCAGCACCGACCACCAGCGCCTGGACCTGCACCTGTCCAACGTGCGCGACCTGGAGGTCGCGTTGAGCTGCCGCGCGCGCGCGGACGACGAGCTGCGGCTCCAGCAGCAGGCGCCCGGCTACAACAGCACGGACGGCGACGAGGTGCTGGCCACGGTGCGGCTGCACATGGACATCGCGGTGCTCGCGGTGGCGTGCGGCACCACGCGCTCGGTGGCCATCCAGGTGGGCAATGGCAACGACAGCTCCACGCGCTACCGCGACCCGGCGACGGGGCAGCTGATGGAGAACTACCACTTCATCTCCCACCGCCGCCTGTCGCACGACGCCCTGGGCGGCGTCATCGCCGGCTCGGACCTGCTGCACTCGCGCGTGGACGCGCAGTTCGCCAAGACCTTCAACTACCTGTTGGACAAGCTGGCGGCCTACGCCCTGCCCAACGGCAAGAAGCTGGTGGATCAGGGCGTGTCCGTCTGGTTCAACGACCTGGGCAGCGGGCCGTCGCACTCGGCGCGCAACATCCCCTTCATCCTCGCGGGAAGCTGCAATGGCTATCTCAAGCAGGGCGTGGCGGTGACGGCGTCCGGCGGCGGCAACCCCAACCACAACAAGCTGCTCAACACCCTTGGCAGCGCGGTGGGGCTACGCAACGCGGCGGGCGGACCCCTGGACGACTTCGGCGACCCCTCGCACGCCAAGGGCCTGCTGCCGGAGCTGCTGGCCTGAGCCGCCCGGCGGGGCGCGGAAAAGAGTGGCTCCCTCTTTTTTCCGCGCCCCCGCGTTGACCCGAAAGGCTTCCGCCCTTCCTCCCTGTGGGCTGAACAGAGGAGGAAGAGATGTTCCCAGCAATCCAGAAGGTCCTCGCCGCATCGCTGGCCGTGGTCTCCCTGCTGTCCGCCAGCGTGGCGGCGGCGCACGGCTCCATGGAAGTGCCCCTCAGCCGCGTCTATGGCTGCTTCAAGGAAGGGCCGGAGAGTCCCAGGTCGGCCGCCTGCAAGGCGGTGATCCAGGCCGGTGGGACGCAGGCGCTGTACGACTGGAACGGCGTCCGGCAGGGCGCCGCCAACGGGCGCCACCGCGAAATCATCCCCGACGGCAAGCTGTGCAGCGCCGCCAATGAGAGCCACCGGGGGCTGGACCTGGCGCGCACGGACTGGCCGTCCACGCTCATCACCCCGGACGCCAGCGGCCGCTTCGAGTTCGTCTTCCACGCCACCGCGGTGCACGCCACGGGCTACTTCCAGCTCTTCGTGACGAAGGCCGGCTACAACCCGGCGCTGCCCCTGAAGTGGTCGGACCTGGAGGCGACGCCCTTCTGCAACGTCACCAACGTCTCCGCGACGAACAACCGCTACCGGCTCCAGTGCCCCTTCCCGGCGGGCCGGAGCGGAGCGCACGTCATCTATGCCATCTGGCAGCGCGCCGACAGCCCGGAGGCCTTCTACGCCTGCACGGACGTGAAGTTCAGCGACACGCAGCCCCCGCCGGTGGTGTGGAAGGAGCTGGGCCAGGTGCAGGCCCGCGAGGACCTGGCCAAGGGCAGCAAGGTGACGTTCCGCCTCTTCGACAGCGCGGGCCGTGACGCGGAGTCCCACCCCCTGCTGCTCGACGCGGCCACCCCGGCGGCCACATGGATCCACCGGCTGGCGCAGCAGGTGAACGCCGCCTCCAGCCGCGTGCAGGTGGGCGTGCTCCAGACGACGGGCACCGTCACCCCCGTCCAGGACGCGCTGGCCAACCGCGTGTACGCGAAGGAGACGGGCTACACGTTCCAGGTCGACCTGGAGAAGCCGGCACCCGGTGGCGGCTCGGATGGTGGCTCGGATGGGGGCCCGGGCGAAACGGCTCAATACAAGTACCCGGCCGGCCTCTCCAGCTACACGGCCGGCACGCTGGTGGAGGGCACCGACGCGCACCTGTACCGCTGCAAGCCCTTCCCGTACTCCGGCTGGTGCCAGGGCGCGGCGTCGCACTACGCGCCGGGCACGGGCATGGCCTGGGCGGATGCGTGGGAGTTCGTCCGCTAGACAGGCCTCGGAGGCAAGGCAGGGCAGGGTCTGGAAAACACTGCTTATGCTGGAATAAGCAGTTTTTCATGATTTGGGAGAAACAATCACAGCCTCGGGCGGATAAGAGCTGACGTTGTCCGCCGTCTGTCTCGCGCGGCCCGGTGTTCCGGGCCGCCCCTCCCCCCGAGGCTTCATGTCTTCGCTGCGGTTGTCGAACTTCGTTCGAGTGGGTTGTCTTTCGTTCTTCATCGCGGGCGCCAGCGCCTGCGGTCCCGCCGAACTCTCCGAGCCGGCGGCTCCCTCTGGGGTCCAGGAGGCGGCCGTGGGTGTCTCCACGACGCTGGTGGCGGCCGGCAGCGTGTGGAAGTACCGGGACACCGGCGTGGATCCGGGCGCGCAGTGGGGGTCGGTGGCCTATTCGGACGCGGCGTGGGCGCAGGGCGCCGCGCAGCTGGGGTACGGCGACGGTGACGAGGCGACCGTGGTGTCCTACGGCCCCAGCACGACGTCCCGTTACGTGACGACGTGGTTCCGCAAGACGTTCACCGTGGCGGATGCGTCGCGGGTGAGCGCGGGCGTGCTGCGCCTGCTGCGGGATGACGGCGCCATCGTCTACCTGAACGGCACGGAGGTCTTCCGCACCAACCTGCCCGCGGGCACGGTGACGCCTTCCACGCTGGCGCCGCTGACCATCGCCGGGGTGGACGAGACGGCGTGGCTGACCGCCTCCATCCCGCTCACCGCGCTCGTGACGGGCACCAACGTGCTGGCGGTGGAGGTGCATCAGTCCACGCTCAACTCGTCCGACCTGGGCTTCGACCTGGAGCTGAAGGCGACCGTGACGGCGCAGCCCACGCCCTGCTTCGCGCTGGACCTGCCGTCGCTGTCGTCGCTGCGCGCGTCGCCGAAGAAGGTCTTCGCGCACTACTTCTCGCCCTATCCGCTGTCGCTCGACAACAAGGATCCGGCGGTCGACTACTACGCGCGCAACTACCTGCAGCCCACGGGGGAGAACTCCAAGTTCGCCTACTGCGGCGGCCTGCTCAAGCAGCGGCCCCTGCCGCAGCCTCCGCGCGCGGTGGGCGTGGACTACGAGCGCGCGAACTTCGAACTGGAGGTGCGGCGCGCCGCGGCCCTGGGGCTGGACGGCTTCACCTACGACATCCTCAACCACCAGGGCACGCACTGGACGCGGCTGCTCAAGATGCTGGACGCCGCGGCCGCCGTGGACGCGGGCTTCCACATCGTGCTGATGCCGGACATGACGGCCACGTACCAGGGCACGGACGCGGAGGCCCAGACGGCCTTCGTGGACTCCATCGCCTCGGTGGCGTCGCACGCGGCGACGTACCACCTGGACGACGGGCGGCTGCTGCTCGCGCCGTTCGCCGCGGATCGGCGCACGCCGCAGTGGTGGGCCTCCACGCTCCAGGCCCTGTCGGCGCGCGGCATCCCGTCCGCGTTGTGGCCGGTGTACGTGTCGCCGTGGGCGGCGGCGACGACCAGCCTGAAGGCGCAGGTGCCGCTGTACGGCACGTCCACCTGGGGCTCGCGCACGCTCGCGGGCGCGGCGGGGCAGAAGACGAACCCGGGCACCGCGCATGGGATGGGGCTCAAGTGGATGGCGCCGCTGGCGGTGCAGGACTCGCGGCCCAAGGACCTGGTCTACACGGAGGCCAACAACTCCCAGGCGCTGCTCGCGCTGTGGGACGCGGCCATCCAGGGCGGCGCGGACTGGGTGCAGCTCATCACCTGGAATGACTACTCGGAGGCCACGGAGTTCTCCCCGTCCAGCGGCACGCAGTGGGCGCCGTTCGACCTGACGGCCTACTACACGACGTGGTTCAAGACGGGCGTGCAGCCGGCCATCGTGCGGGACGCGGTGTATTACTTCCACCGGAACCAGGCGACGACCGCCGCGCCGGACCTGACGAAGCAGCGCTCCGTCTACAAGCTGGTGAACGGCGCCGCCGCCGTGAATGAGATTGAGTTGCTGGCGTTCCTCACCGCGCCCGCGACGCTCGAGATTGAAGTGGCGGGCACCGTGCAGCGCAAGGACGTGGGCGCGGGCATCCAGTCCTTCCGCATCCCGCTGCGCGAAGGCACGCCGCGCTTCCGGGCGGTGCGCGGCGGCGTCACGGTGGCGTCGGTGACGAGCGCGTCTCCCATCAGCAACACCATCGTCTACCAGGACCTGCTCTACCGCGCGGGCGGCAGCCTGACGTGTGACCGGACGGCGTTCTTCCCCTAGGGAGACACGGGTTCGGCGACGGCGGCGATGGGAACCAGGGGCACCGTGAGGACTTCATCGCGGGACGTCACGGCCCGGGTGACGTCGCGGTAGCCCTTCGTCGACACCTCCACGGTGAAGGGCAGTGGGGGCGCGGCCTCCACTTCGAAGAGGCCGTTCCTGAACGTGGGGCGCCGGACGTCGCCCCGGCCGTGGATGCTTGGCCGGGCTCCGGGGCTCCAGAACTCCACGAAGGGCTTGTCCGCTTCGGTGAGGGGCTCCCCGGTCTTCTGGTCATGGAGGTGGAGCCGCAGCGTCCAGTGGTTTTCGAGCGTCAGGGTGCCCAGGTCGAGGTCGACGCCTTCCTCCGTCGTCACGGCCCGACGCAAGGCAGGGAACCCCTCCGCCCGCACCGTGAGCGTCCGGGTGCCGGAGCCCTTCACGGGACAGTCGAAGGTGCCGTCGGGAGCGTCCACCGCCGACCCTGGGGACGTACGGTTCGAGAGGCTCAGCGTGAAGGCGGTGACCGGCTTGCCTGTCGGATCCACGACCCGGCCCTTCAGGTGCCCATCCTTGACGAACACCAGGCGGACCTGCTCCGCGTGCGCGTCCACCCACAGCTCCTCCTTCTGCTCGAACGTCCCTCCCTGGGAGCGCTCCGGATGGAAGGTGTAGCCCGGCATGTCCGTGGTCAGCGCGTAGCGGGTGGCCGCCAGGTGACGCAGGGTGAAGCGGCCATCCGGACCCGAACGCGCGCCCGCGGAGACCGCGGGGTCCTCCTCCCGGTGGCGCCATGGAGGGTCGTCCACGTCGGGCGTGGTGGCCAGGATCCTCACCTCCGCGAGCGGAAGGCCGGCCGTGTCCACCGCCATCCCGGAGAGGGTGCGGCCCTCTTCCAGGCGCAGGGACACGTCCACGTGTTCGCGCCCCGTGATTTCGATGGGGCGGGAGGCGCGCTCGTCGGTCCAGTCCCGGGAGACGGTCGCTTCCAGGACGTAACGGCCGGGCCGGATGCCCTGGAGGAGGAAGCGGCCCGAGGCGTCCGTGGTCGCGGAGCGCCGCAGCTCCTCGCGCTCGTCGTCACCCTGGACGTTACCCAGACTCAGCGCGGCCCCGTGCACCGGCAGCCCCTGTGCGTCCGTCACGCTGCCCGACACGGAGGCGCCCCGGTCCAGCACCAGCCGCAGCGACGCGGCGGGCACCTGGACCGCCAGCGCCCCGAAGAGGAAGGACGTGTCCTTGGTGAACACAAAGCCGGGCCCTGGCTCCGCGGCGTCCAGGACGAAGTGCCCTTCGGCATCCGACAGCTGGGTGTCCTCGGGATAGCTGTAGTTCCAGTGCTCCTCGCCGCTGCGGAACTGCAGCGGGATGCCGGCGAGCGGCGTGCCCTGCTCGTCGACGACGATGCCTTCGGCGGACGCCGCGCGCACGAGGGTCAAGTCCAGCGGCCCCATGCCCTGCTGGAGCCTCTGGGCCGCGAGCTCCAGGTCCAGGTGGTGCGCTGCCTCCACCTTGAACGTGTGCGGTCCGGAGCGCACGGGCCCCAGCCGGTAGCGACCCGCCATGCTCGTCACGGTGGTCGCCTCGGCGGAGGCGGGGCCTCCGTCCTCCCGGTACGTGAGGACCTTCGCGCCCGCGACGGGCTGGCCGGTGTCGCCGCGCACCGTGCCCTCCACGTACATGCCGGGCTCCAGCTGGAGCACCACGGAGTCCAGCGGGGGCGTCACGTTGAGCGTGGCGAACGCGCTCGCCTCCCTCGACGTGGCGGAGAGCTGGTGGGGGACGGCGGGCACGTCGTCGAAGGAGAAGTGGCCCGTCCCGTCGGACGTGGTGAGCTGCTCCGTCGCGAGCGGGGTATCGCCATCGAGCAGGACGGTGACTCCCGGCGCGGGGCTTCCATCCACCGCCACCACGCGGCCCGCGACGCGGGTCGGGCGGGTGAGCCTCAGGGGCTCGTCCGTGTCCCAGCCGTGGGTGTTCGGGATGAATCGCGAGGCCCAACCCTTCGCGGCGACGAAGAGCGAATAGGAGTCCCGGGGCACCGGACCCAGGCTGAATTCGCCCTTTGCATCGGTGCGCGTGTCGAAGAAGCGGGTGTGCTTGCGGTGGATCAACGTCACCTGGGCTTCGGGGATGGGCGTCTTGCCGTCCGCTTCCGTGACGGTCCCCTCAATGAAGCCCCCTTCCTCCAGGTCCAGCACCACGTCGGCTCCGCCGACCGGGACGTGGGCCTGCATCGCCACGCCTTCGTCCGCCAGGGCCCAGAGCGTGACGTTGCCGTCGGGCAGCCCCTCCAGCACGAAGCGACCGTCCGCGTCGGTCGTCACTTCCGCGAACACGTCGGCTTCGCCCAGCCGTGCGCTCACGAGCTCCACCATCATGCGCCGGTACTCGAACCCGCAGTCCTTGAGCGCGACGGGCATGCCCTCCTGGTCGGGTTGGACGGTGGGGCAGGGCAGCTCCGACAGCGTCCGCCAGGGCTCCGTCCGCGAAGCGGAGACGCGCGCGCTCGCGGCGAGGCCCCGGGTATCCCGCACGAGGCCCGTGATGCGCCCACTCCCGGAAGGACGCGGCGGGGTCGTGATCAGCGCGGCGCGGGCCACCGGAGTCACGGCGGCGGACGCGGTGGCGGTGGCGCTCGTGGGCTCCGGGGACGGGCTTCCCCAGAGAAAGAAGGCGAGGAGCGCGGCGACGGCCAACGCTCCCAATGCCAGCCACCACCCCGCGCGCATGCGTGTTCGTTCCCCCATGCGCGGCAGGATAGCGCAAGGACCCGCTGTCAGCGCGCAAGAGGCGTCCACATCTGCCCGGCAGCGGGTTCGCGCGGATTTGTCCCGTGAGGAGGCCCGCTGCTACAAGTCACGGGTCGTACTCAGAGGGGGATACATTCATGAAGTTGCGTTTCGCATCTGTGCTCGTCGTGCTCGGCCTCGTGGCGTGTGGAGATTCCACGGACGGCCCCGGGGAAACGCTGGCTGAAACGGGGGACGGCGCCACATCCACTCCCACGCCCATGCGTCCCGACGTCAGTCCCCAGGACCTCGCGGTGCTTCGCGCCCGGGAAGCACCGCGCTCGGCGCGGGCGCTCGCGGAGGTGGAGCGCCGCTTCGCCTCGCGGACGCCGGGCCTGTCGTTCCGGGTTCGCCGGGTCGACACCCAATCCCTGGGCGACACCCACGTCTGGATTCAGCAGGTCTTCCAGGGCACGCCCGTGACGGGACGGGATCTGGGCGTCATCGTCTTCGTGGACGACACGCTCCAGGTGCTCGGCGAGCCCGACACCTTCGAGGGCGTCGCGCCCGCGCGGCGGACCGCCACCGCCGGCCTGAAGCAGGCCAGGGCCCACGTCGCACGGAAGGGGCTCACCGTGAGCGACGTGGGCGAGGCGGTCCTGGAGCCCGTCTACGAGCGCCGCCTGCGCCCCGGCGCTTCCGGCGGGAATGCCGCGGACTACGAGACGGTGGTGGGGTTCGAGCGGGGCACCCGGGTGAAGGTCACCTCCGCGTTCGCTCCAGACGAGCCCCGCGAGTTGTTCGTCCGCGAGCGTGACGGCGCCGTGCAGGAGCGGGCCTTCCCGCCCTCCGGCATGGCGAAGGCCTCGCTGCGCAGCGCGTTCGCGGGCAACGTCCTCCTTCCCACGTACCAGAGCGCGAAGGCCTTCTTCCACCTCCAGAGCGAGCGGTACGACTACGTCTCCGCCGCCACCCAGCGCGGTGGAACCGTGGCGTTCGACTACACGAGCACGAGCAACATCTGGGGCAACAACCAGCTCTACGCCTTCCAGGGCCCCAATACCGCCAACGGGCAGACCGCGGCGGCGGACGCGTTCATCTCCATCTACGGCACCAACCGGATGTTCTCCGACGTGTACCTCCGGAATGGTTGGGACGGCCAGGGCGGGCCCATCCACGCCTATGTCCACGCCTCGCAGGGCAATGCCAACCCCGCGGGCAATGGCGTCATCGTGCTCGGGTACGTGCCCGACGGGAAGGGGCTCTCGAACGTCCCGCTGACCGACATCGAGACGGTGGCCCACGAGGTTGGCCACATGGCCTTCGAGCAGATGACCGGGGTCATCAGCGGCCCCACCGGCGAGATGGGGGGACTGGATGAGGGGACGGCGGACATCTTCGGTCTGGTCGCCGGCTTCTACCTGCCCGATGCGCTCGCGCTCGCGTCAGCTCCGTGCAACGCCCTGACGTGCAGCGGCGGCGGGCCCCGCAAGCCCATCACCGTGCGGGGGGATTGGACATTCGGGAACTGGGGGGACGCCCGCTACGGCCGCTCGTTCATCGACCCGTTCATGTACCCCGCCTGGGCGCCGGGCATCGACACCGCGCCCTCGCACTACGCCGCGGGACCGCTGGCGCGGATGTTCTACTTCCTCAGCGTTGGCGTGCTCCCGGCAGGTCAGGCTCCGGCCCCCGGCCTGCTGAATCCGCAGCGGGAGAGCGCCTTCCTCCCCAGGGGCCTCACCGGCCTTGGCATCAACGCGACGAACTGGATCTGGTACCACACGCTCAGCGGCATCTACTTCTCGCGCATCAACAACTATCACACGACCCGGGAGATGATGCTCGAGGCGACGATGACGCTCTATCAGCGCGTGCCGCACACCCCCGAGTACAAGGCGGTGGAGGATGCCTGGGCGGCGGTGAACGTCGGACCGCCCGCGGACCGCACGCCTCCCGCCGTGTCCATCACCACCGAGCAGACGAGCCCGACCGAGGCCATCGTCACGGTCGACGTGAGCGACGCCAACGGGCTGGAGACCGGAACGGTGGTCCTCTCCTCCGCCGTCACCGGCACATCGGTGCACACCCAGGCCTGCACCGGCCACTGCGTCATCACCCTCAACCCGAAGCACTATGGGACGCACACCCTTCATACCGTGAGCGTCACCGCGAAGGACACCCGCGGGAACGAGGTGAGCAGGCTCGTCTACTTCCCGCTCGACGTCGCGAAGCCGAATGTCACCATCACCTCGAACACGGCGACGCCCTGGTTCACGAACGTGCCTCAGCAGAACCTGAAGTTCAGCGGCAACGACGCCTATGGCATCCAGTCGGCGCGGGTGCTCCTGAACGGGGCGGAGGTGGTCGCTCAGTCGTGGAGCAGTCCCTTCCCCCTCACCTTCAGCTTCGACAGCGTACTCGTGGATGTCAGCAACGCTTCGGAGGGAATCCACACGCTGAGGTTCGAAGCGGTCGACCGGTTCGGGAACACCTGGGCGAACTGGTACGAGCTGGTGGTGGACCGCACGCCTCCGGAGCTCTGCTCACTGGCGGTGACGGTGGACCCGGCGAACAACGGGAAGGTCTACCTGACGCTCTCCGGGCGTGACGACGGAGCGGGGCTGTCGAACCTCGCCCTCCACCACACGACGGGCGGGCTGCTGCGTGGCGACACCACCGATGTCGGGGGCGGCGTCCCGCGCAGCCTGAGCCACACCGCCACCCTCGCGCCGGGGACGTACCTCTTCTTTGGCGTCTGCATGGACCAGCGCTCCAACGTCGTGCGGACGCCGTACCAGACCGTCACGCTGGTGGGCTCGTGCAACACCATGTCCACCGCGGGGGGCGCACAGGTGGATGAGCGGACGTTCCAGCTGGGCAAGGCGTCGGGGACGGTGACGCTCAGCTACCACACCTACACCGTGCATGACCGCCTCAAGGTCTACTCCGGCACGACCCTGGTGGCCGACACCGGCTGCGCCTCCACGGGCGACCCGTCGGTCCTCCGGAATCTGACGTTCTCGTACTCGGGGACGTCGGGGCAGTTGAAGGTGCGCGTGGAGCCGAACTGCAACCCCGTCACGGCGCAGCCCACCACGGAGTGGGCGTACTCGCTGAGCTGCCCCTGACGCGGTGGCAGGGGGGCTGGTGGGCTTCCGGGGACGGGCGTCCCCAACGGCGGGAGAGCCCATGCCCCGGTGTCAGCGCGCGAGTGGAGTCCACACGGGGCGCACGTCGCGGGACAGCGTGCCTTCGGCGGGCACGTCCAGCTCCTCCCGGTGGACCCCATCCTTCGCGCGGTTCACGGCGAGCAGCGTGTAGTGGCCCGCGGGGACGTGGCTGAAGCGCATCGACAGGCCGGTCCACTCCACCTGGGGGTGTTGTCGCGAGGCCAGGAAGTCGAACGCCTTGCTGCTTCCGGGGGCAGGCACCTGCCCCGGGAGCAGGAGGGCGGTGTGGACGTCTTCCGTCATCCGCAGCGTCACGGTGGTGCCGGAGCCCAGGGCTTCGAACGTGAGGTGGACCTCTCCGCGGGAGGGAATCCGCACGGACTGCGATGGGAAGAGGGGGGCGTTGCTGCTGTCGGACCCGAAGACATGGACCGTGTAGAGGCCCGGGGGAAGGGCCCGCAGGTCGAAGCCTCCCGCGTCATCCGTCTGGCCGTCCTCCCGTGCGCCGTCGGTGCTCACGAAGAGCAGCTTCGCGGGAACAGGGCGGCCCTGCGCGTCCCGGACGTGGCCCGTCACCCGGGCGCCTGGCTCCAGCCGGGCCGTGAAGGTCTCTTCCTCCGCGCCCACCGTTCCGCGCAGCGGCAGGTACAGGGGGGCGTCGATTTCGAGCGCGAACGCCGTGGTGGGCAGGTGCTCCAGGAGCAGGGTCCCGTCCAGCGTGGGGATGCTCCGGTGCAGGCCCGGGTAGGGTGGGCCGTCCAGGGCGCCCTCCACGCGGATCCGATAGCGGACGGCCACCGTGATCGTCGCTCCCTTGTCGATGCTCAGGCGGCCGTTGTACGGGACGCCCGTCACGGCATCGCGCAGGAGCACCCGCACCGTCCTGCCCCGCTTGAGCGTGAGTGTTCCCAGGTCCAGGTCGTCTTCACCGTCCACGGTGAGCGTGCGCTCCAGCGGCGCGAAGCCCTCGGCTTCCACCCGCAACCGCCAGTCACCGGTCTTCTCCACCCACAGCTCGAAGGCTCCGTCCGGCGTGCGGGGTCGCTGGCCGTTCACCTCGAAGGACTCGAGGGCCGCGCCTCCCTCCGCGACGACCCGGCCCCGGGCGTACTGCCTGCGCCGCATCACCAACCGGACCTCGCTGGCCTGGCTTCCCACCGTCAGGGACTCCGTGTCCTCCGGGGTGCCTCCCCGGGAGCGGGCGGCATCGAACTCGTGGCCCCCCAGGCTCGCGGTGAGCACGTAGCGGGGCGCGCTCAGGTGTCGCAGGGTGAAGCGGCCCTCCGCATCGGTGAGGACGCCCTCCGGACGCTCCTCGTCGTAGCTGTCGTAGCGGTCGACGTCCGGGTCTGGTTCCCGGTCCCGGTAGCGGGGCGCGTCCCCCTGGGGAACCGCGGCCCGGACGGCGACCCCCGCGAGGGGTTGGCCCCGGGTGTTCACGACGAGCCCCCGCAGGGTCCGGCCCTCCTCCAGCCGCAGCGACACCTCCGGGACCTCCTCTTCCGTCACGTCCAGCGGTCGCGAGGCGTGCTGATCCAGGGCCCTGCTCCGGAGCAGGGCCTCCACCACGTAGCCACCGGGCCTCACCCCCCGGAGCGTGACCCGGCCCTGCTCGTCCGTGACGCCCGTGCGTTCAGCGAAGCCCCGCTCCTCCCGCTTCCAGAGCGTCACCGGGACGCCGTGCAGCGGCGCTCCCGCCGCACCCAGGACGGTGACGGACACGCTGGCGCCCCGGTGCAGCACCATCCGCACCTCGCGCGACGGAATGTCCACCGCGAGCTTTCCGCCGAGGAAGGATGGGTGGAAGACCTCGAGCCACCCGGGGCCCGCGGATCCGGTCTCCACGACGAAGCGCCCCGCCTCGTCGGAGCGACCGGTCCTCATGCGGTGGGCGTTCTGCGCGCGCTCCGACGGCGAGCCTTCTTGCAACCGGACCTCCATCCCGGAGAGCGGGTGGCCTTCGTCATCCACGACGAGGCCTTCCACGGAGAAGGCGCGCGTCAGGGTGAAGTCGAGCGGATCCGTGTCCGGGTGGAAGGGGTGCAGGGTCGTCTCCGCGTCCAGGTATTGCGCGGCCGAGGCCCGGATGAAGAGGGTCTGTCGGGGCAGGGGGCCCAGGCGGTAGTGCCCGGTCGCGTCCGTGAGCGCCTGGCCGTGTCCGGCGTACCCCTCGGGACCCATGCGGCTTGCGCGGATCCGCGCGCCCGCGAGCGACTTCCCGGCGTCGTCGCGCACGGTGCCTTCCAGGAACCCGCCGGGTTCGAGCGTGAGCACCAGGTCCTCGCGGGGCGCGCTCTCCACGAAGGCGAAGGCGTCATGGGCCGCGGTCTCGGCGAAGAGCTCGTTCTCCCGGGAGCCCGCCGCCATGAGGGAGAAGCGCCCCTGGGCGTCCGTGGTGGTGACGCGCACGACGGGTTCGAGCAGGGGGGCGGACAACACGACCTGGACCCCTGGCGCGGGCGTGCCCTGTGCTGACACGACCCGGCCCGCGTAGCGCGCAAGGCGCTCGAGGACGAACACCTCGGACTCCAGCGCGCGGGCCACCTGGGAGAGGCGCGGCATCCTGTCGTCGGCCGTGATGAGAAGGGCGTAGTCGGCCCGGGGAAGCGGCCCGATGCGGAAGCGTCCGCGGGCGTCGGTGACGGCGTCGAAGAAGCGCGTGTGCTGGTGCGAGAAGACGGTGACCCGGGCGCCCGCGACGGGCTCCTGCCCGGGAGGTGCGTCCGTGACGGTGCCTTCGAAGACGTTTCCCTCCTCCAGGCCGAGCACCACGTCCCGGCTTCCCGCCATCACGTCGGGACGCACCGCCGCGCCCTCTTCCCCCAGCGCCCACAGCGTGAACGCGCCCTCCGGAAGCCCGTCGAGCACGAAGGTGCCGTCCGGGTTGGTGGTCGTCTCCGCGAGGACTCGCGCTTCACCCTCGCGGGCGCTCACCGCTTCCAGCAGCTCCGTGTAGGCCTGCGTCCAGCAGCCCTTGATCAGCCGGGATGGGGGCGCGCCGGGAGCCTCCATCCCGGTGTCGGAAGGCGGGCAGGAGCGCTCCGACAGCGTCTCCTCCGGTTCCACGCGCGACGCGGACACACGCACGCCCGCGATGGGGCCTCGTGCATCCCGCGCGAGGCCGGTGATGCGCAGGCTCCCGCCCGGCACGGGTGTGGCGGGTGTCGCGGTGCCCGACCTGGCGGACGTCGCCGCGAGGGTGGAGGACTTCTGCGCCAACCGGTCCGAAGCCGCTCCGCGCTCACGCAGGATGAACGTCAGGAGCAGCCCCAGGACGACGGCCACGACCATCCACCCCTTGCTGCGGATCCCCTGACGCATGCGCGTCCTCCCAGGTGTCAGCGCCCAGGATAGCCGCGAACCGGAAGCTCCAGGTCTCCGGACCGCGGGGCCCCTGAATCAGGGAGTCGCGTAGCCCACGGCGTGGGCTTCCACTCCAGTGGGGGAGGGGTCCTTCCGGAAGGCCACCCAGCCCTCCCGCTTCGAATGGCGGGGCACGAACGCGAGCACGAACTCGGCCTCTTCCCGCGACGCGGCCTCTCCGCGCAGCGTCACGCGCACGTGGACCTCCTCGGCCGCCGTGTCGCCGTGGTTCGCCACCGTGATGGGCACGCGCCACACCTGCTCGCCGCGCACCGGGGCTCCCACCGTGACGGCCAGGTCCGGGGGCCTGCTGTCCGTCTTCCACGCATCCACCGCGAGGTAGCCCAGCACCAGCGCCACGAGCACGCAGCTCGACGCGAAGACGACGCCCTCCAGCCAGTTCCAACGGGTCTTCATGATTGGATGAGCAGCCTTCCCGCGGACGCGCCGAGCGTCGATGCCAGCCCCAGCACCACCACCTGCGCCACGCAGATGCCCGGGCCATTGCCCGCGAACCGGCCGAAGAACCACAGCACGAGCGCGCTCGAAATCAATGCCAGCGCATACGTCACCACGGTCCCCGCCAGCACGTCCCGGCGCAGGCGGCGGCGCGTGAAACGGTGCGCCTTCGTGAAGTCGCTCTGGAAGAGGATGAGGCCGCCCAGCAGCAGCGACAGCACCGCCAGGCCCAACAGGTGCCAGGGCGACGTCTCCGCGGCGATCACGACGATCTCCTCCGTGGGCGCCACGTTGGCGGCGAACAGCACGGCTCCGCAGAACGCGATGACGAGCTGCGCGGGAACATGGTCCGCGGACTCCAGGCGGCGCTTGTCCTCTTCCGGCTCCTCCTCGCGGTGCTGTCCGCCCAGCTGCGCGGTGCCCACCGACACGCCGATGGCCACCGTGCCCGCCTCCACCACCACCATGCCCACCGCCTCCTGGAGCGACGTGCCCCGGCCGATGCGGCCGATGAGCACGAGCACGACGACGGACACGACGAGCCCCAGGCCCAGCTCCTCCAGCGAGTCCGTGAACACGTCGAACCAGTTCACGTCCCGGCGGAAGCCGCCGTAGCGGTTGTAGCCGAGCAGCAGCACATACGTGCCCACGAGGTAGCCCAGCACGCTCGCGGGATGGGAGGTGAAGCCCGCCCACCACACCTCCATCGTGTAGAGCAGCGGGAGGCTGAAGAGCAGCCCGCCCGCGATGCCCCGGCCGTACTCGCGCAGGGACTCCGACACCGGACGAAGGCGGGGCGCGGGGGAGGAGAGGGGGGCAGCCATGCAGGCGACAGTCTAGGGTCGCTTCGCCACGGGGGAAGTCCCCGACCGGCGGGCCGGGCGTTCACTGCCCGAAGTCGCCCTGGCCGGGGCCTCAGTCCGTGGGCGTCCGTCCGCTACAGTGAGCGGTGCCCATGAACGAGCACCCCTCCCAGTACATCCTCACGCTGTCGTGCCCGGATCAACGGGGCATCGTCCACGCCGTCTCCGGATGGCTCGCGGAGCACGGCTGCAACATCCTCGACAGCGGGCAGTACGGAGATCCGCAGACGCGGCTGTTCTTCATGCGCGTGCACTTCGCGGACGAGGTGTCGAAGACCGACCCGGCGGCGCTGCGCGAGGCGTTCACGGCGCTCGCGTCGCGCTTCTCCATGGACTGGCACCTGCACGACGCGGCGGTGAAGCCCCGGGTGCTGCTGCTCGTCTCCAAGATTGGCCACTGCCTGAACGACCTGCTGTATCGCTACCGCAGCGGCATCCTGCCGGTGGAGATCCCGGCCATCGTGTCCAACCACCGGGACTTCTACCAACTGGCGGCGTCCCACGACATCCCGTTCCACCACCTGCCGGTGACGCCGGACAACAAGGCGCAGCAGGAGGCGCGCCTGCTGGAGCTGGTGCGCGAGCAGCGCGTGGACCTGGTGGTGCTCGCCCGGTACATGCAGATCCTCTCCGCCCAGACGTGCGACGCCCTCCGGGGGCGGCTCATCAACATCCACCACTCGTTCCTGCCCAGCTTCAAGGGCGCGCGGCCCTACCAGCAGGCGTATGACCGGGGCGTGAAGCTGATTGGCGCGACGGCCCACTTCGTCACGGGCGACCTGGACGAGGGACCCATCATCGAACAGGACGTGGCGCGCGTGGACCACACGCTGTCGCCCGAGGCGCTGACCGCGATGGGCCGGGACGTGGAGAGCGTGGTGCTGGGCCGCGCGGTGACGTGGTTCGTGCAGCACCGCATCTTGCTCAACGGCCACAAGACCGTCGTCTTCCGCTGAAGCCCGCGCGCTATCCGGCAGGGCAGGCCGCGCCGGCGTCGAGCACGGCGGCGTCGTGGTGCACCTGCACGGCCCCGGAGGCTTCCAGGCCGCGCACGAACAGGGCGCCGAACACCTCCGCGTTGCCGCTCAGGTTGAGCCGGGCCTGGGGCGCGTAGAGGTTGCCTGCGAGCAGGCTGCCCGCGGAGATGTCCAGGGGCTCCGTGCCCGCCACGTAGACGCGCACGCGCGACGGGTGGGGAGCGGATCCCAGCGTGAGCTGGCCGGACACGACGAGGCCGCCCGACAGGAACAGGTCCAGCTCTCCCGGTGGCGGCACGTCCACGGTGAGGCCTTCGAGGAGGTTCACGCCGCCCGGGATGAACAGCGCGGTGCGACCCCGGATGCGCAGCGTGAGCTGGCCTGGCCCTGCCACGCGCGTGAGCAGGAAGCGGCCGCAGGGCAGCTCCAGCACGCGCTCCCCGGTGACGTCCTCCAGCACCGCGGGGTCCAGGCCGATGGCCGCGTTGTCGTTGTCCCGCGAGTGGTGGGCGATGAGCGCGCCAGGGTCGAAGCGGGACGCGGCGTCGCAGTCGCACGGGACGACGGGTGCCACGGGCTCGCGGCGAAGCTCGGCCGCCTGGGCGGGGCCGGGTGTGAACTCGGGGGGCACGGTGAGCACGCCGCCCACCGTGAGCGCCGCGAGCGTCACGTCGCCGCGAACCCGAGCGTTGCCCGCCACGGTGGCGGTCGCTGGACCGGAGAGGGGACCGCTGCTGTCCAGGCCGACGCCCACGGAGAGAGGACCGCTGAGCATGAGCCCCGCCGTGCCGCCCACCTGGAGGGTGCCGCCCACCTGGACGCGGTTGTTCGCGGACAGCCCCCCGTTCACGCCCACGTCGCCGCCCGTGCCGCCGGGCGTGTAGGGGCCCACGGAGCTCCGGAATGCATCCGTGATGAAGGGCGCGCTGAGGGAGAGTCCTTCGCAGGAGCACGCCGCGCGGCGGAACAGCGTCTCCGCCAGCCGGCCGCTGCACACGAGGGGACCGGAGGCGGGGTCGCCCAGCAGGAGCGGAGGTCCGCTGTCGGCGCAGTGCGAGGCCCAGGCATCCGGGATGCTTCCCGCGTCAGGGGTGTGCAGCGTGGCCACCGGATCATTCACGGTGCACGCGACGCTGAGCAACAAGAACCCCGCGACGTGGATCCTCATGCGCGAGACGACTCCCACCACGGGCCTCATCGCGGCGACAACTCCCGCAGCCGGCTCCGGGCGGTGGCGCCCAGTGGTGAGTCGGGATGCAAGGCGATGAATGCGTCCAGTGCCCGGGCCTCCGCCGCCGTGTCACCCAGCGCCCGGTACGCCTCGGCCTCTCCATGCCGTGCCTCTGGATCCAGCATGCCGCCGGGCTGCGAGCGCTGGGCGTCCTGGAACTGGCGCAACGCCCCGCGCGCGTCCCCCAGGTGCTCCAGCCGCAGTGCCCCCGAGGCCACGCGCGCTACGTAGGCCGCCAGCGAGGATGGCTGCGCGCGGATGACGCGCAGGTACAGCCCTTCCGCCTCCGTCCACTTCCCCTCTGAGCGCAAGGCATTGGCCTGCCGCAGCAGGTCCTCCGGCCGGGCCTGCTCCCGCGTGGCGGGGACCGGCCGGGCAGGGCGGGGGTGCTCGATGACGAACGGCGCGGGCGGCGACGGCAGGGACACCGGCTCCAGCGTGGCGATACGGGTCGGCTCGGGGACGTGCGGCGTCAGCACCACCGGGGTCGCGGGCCTGGACGCCGAGAAGCGCCACACGGCGGCCGCCGCGGCTCCGGTGAAGACGAGCGCCGCGCCCGCCATCAACCACACGGGAGGCCGCTTGCGCCGACGGGAAGGCGGCGCGGGCGCGACAGGCTGGAGCGCCGCGTCCAGCGCCGCCTGCACGAGCGCGCTCGAACGCTTGCGGGACAACCGCCGCGCCGGTCCCGAACCCTCATCGAGCGGCCGCAGCAGATCGTCCAGCGGCTCCTCGTCGCCGTCCCCGGGAGGCAAGGGGCTCATTACGCCCCCCCTTCCGGCCCGTCGCCATCCGCCGCCAGCGCACGCAGCGCGGTGCGGCCCAGGCGCAGCCGGCTGCGCACGGTCTCGAAGGGGACGCCCAGCTCCGTGGAGATCTCCTGCACGCTCAGTTCCAGCACGTGGTGCAACACCAACGCATGCCGCTGCTCCGTCGAAAGCCTGTCCAGCAGCGCCACCATGTGACGGCGATGCACGTACTCATCCGCCGGCGCTTCGTCGGAAGGCACCGCCAGCAACTCCACCGGATCCCCACTGTAGCGGGCCTCGCGCCCCCGCGAGCGCTTGAGCCACGCGAAGGTCGTGCGCACCACCACCCGGTCCACCCAGCCGTGGAACCGCCCGTCGCCGCGATAGGTGGGCAGGCCCCGCACCAGGGCGATGAGGGACTCCTGCGCGATGTCCTCCACGTCCGAGTCCCCCCGCACCAGGTAGCGCACCAGGTTGCGCACGCGCGGCAGCAGGTCCAGGAGCAGGGACTCGGTCGCGTCGCGCTGGCCCTGCATGGCCGCCGCCAGCCGCGCGTCCTCCGCCGCACGGGGCGCGACGGTCGCATGTGAGCCCGAACTCCTCATGTCCGACAGGGAGGAGGCACGGGGCGGAATCGGGTCATCGGGGCTCACGGAAAAATCACCATCCCCACGCCCAGTCGGGGTCGCACGGACCAGCCGTCCTCCCGGAGCACGAACCCGCCATCCGTGGCGTAGCCCAGCCGGGGCCGCCCCACGAGCACCTCCCCCGAC
>NZ_RAWB01000629.1 GCF_003612055.1 Corallococcus llansteffanensis | reverse complement strand
GTTGGGCCATGGCGGAGGGCACGGTGTTGACGAGCGTTACCTCCGAAGCGGTGGGCAGCTCCGCCAGGTGCAAGGCATTGCGCGCCACCACCACGGCGCCGCCGCTGGCGAGCGGGGCGAACAACTCGAACACCGAGAGGTCGAAGTTGAGGCTCGTCGCCGCGAGGACGCCCTTCAACTCCTCTGGCGCGTAGGTCGCCAGGGCCCAGTGCAAGAAGGCCACGGCGTTGCCGTGGGTGATGGCGACACCCTTGGGGCGGCCCGTGCTGCCCGAGGTGTAGATGAGGTAGGCAAGGTGGCCAGGGAGCATGTCCACCGCAGGCGCCGTGGTGGGCTGCTTCGCCAGCTCCGCGTCCGTGTCCAGGCACACCGGCGTGGCGGAGTGCTCCGGGAGGGAGGCGAGCAGGTGCGAGTGCGCCACCAGCGCGGGCCCCTGGGCGTCCTCCAGCAGCCAGCCCAGACGCTCGCGCGGGTAGCTGGGGTCCAATGGCACATAAGCGCCACCGGCCTTGAGGATGCCAAGGGCCCCGATGACGAGGTCCTCCGTGCGCTCCACGCACAGGCCTACTCGGACTTCCGGCCCCACACCGAGGCCGCGCAACCGGTGCGCGAGCTGATTGGCGCGTGCGTCCACCTCCCGGTACGTCAGACGCCGTTCCGGGGTGATGACCGCCACGGCGTCAGGGGTGCGGCGCACCTGGGCCTCCACCAGCGCGGCGATGCTGGACTCGCGCTCTGTCGCAGGCGTGCGCGGATTCCATTCGACGAGGAGTTGCTGGCGTTCCGTGTCGGTGAGCAGTGGCAGGTCCGCGAGCCGGGTGTCTGGCTTCGCCGCGATGGCCTCCAGCAGCACGCCCAGGTGGCCCGCCATGCGCTCGATGGTCGAGGCATCGAAGAGGTCCGTCGCGTACTCCAGCGAGCCACTGAGCCCCGTCGGCGTGTCTCGCAACGCCAGGGTGAGGTCGAACTTGGCGAAGTGCGCTTCGAGCGGCAGCGACTGGAAGGACAGGCCTGGCAGGCGCAGCGCCTCGGTGGGCGTGTTCTGCAGGATGAACATCGCCTGGAAGAGTGGCCCGCGGCTCAGGTCGCGTGTGGGCTGGAGCGCTTCGACGAGCTTCTCGAAGGGCAGGTGCTGGTGCTCGTAGGCCGCGAGTGTGGTGCCGCGCACCTGGGCCAACAGCTCGCGGAATGTCGCCTGAGGCTTCAGGTGCGCACGCAGCACCAGCGTGTTGACGAAGAAGCCGATGAGGCCCTCCGTCTCCTCCTGGGTGCGGCCGGCGATGGGAGAGCCCACGCTGATGTCGTCCTGGTCGGCGTAACGCGACAGGAGCACTTGGTAGGCCGCGAGCAGCGTCATGAAGGGCGTCGCGCCTTCACGTTGGGCCAGGGCCTTGAGGGCATCCGAGACCTGCGTGGGAATCTGCATGCCGAACGTGGTGCCGCGATGCGACTGCACTGGGGGACGCGGACGGTCGGTGGGCAGCTCCAGTGCGGCCGGTGCTCCCGTGAGCTGCTGCTTCCAGTAGCCCATCTGCGCGTCCAGGGTCTCGCCCTGGAGCCAGTCGCGCTGCCACGTCGCGAAGTCGGCGTACTGCACGGGCAGGGGCGGGAGGATCGGCGTGCCGCCCGTGCTGAACGCCGCGTAGAAGGCGGCCAGCTCGCGGACGAGGACGCCCATGGACCAGCCGTCGGAGACGATGTGGTGCATCGTCACCAGCAGCAGGTGCTCCTCTTCGCCCAGCCGCACCAGCGTGCTGCGCAACAGCGGGCCGGTGGAGAGCTGGAACGGACGGCGCGCTTCGTCGCCGGCCTGCCGTCGGGCTTCCTCGTTCCGTTGGGCTTCGGGCAGGGAGGTGAGGTCGATGACGGGCAGCGTCCAGTCACCCGGGGCATGGATGAGCTGCGTGGGTTGGCCCAGGTGCTCGTGGAAGGTGGTGCGCAGGGCCTCGTGGCGCTGGACAAGGGCTTCGAAGGCTCGGCGCAGGGCTTCCACATCCAGGCGCCCGGTGAGCTGGAGCGCGGTGGGCAGGTTGTAGGACGCGTCCCCGGGCTGGAGCTGATCCAACAGCCAGAGGCGCTGCTGTGCGAAGGAGAGGGGCCGCGGACCTTCATGCGAGACGCGCGTGAGGGCTGTGGCGCTAACTCCCGTGAGGCCGGCCAGGCGCAGGGCCAGTCCTTCCACCGTGGGTGATTCGAAGAGCGCGCGCAGGGGCAGCTCCACGCTCAGCTCCGCGCGCACGCGCGACACCACCTGGGTGGCGAGCAGCGAGTGCCCGCCCAGTTCGAAGAAGGAGTCCCGCACGCCCACCTGCGGCAGCCGAAGCACTTCGGCCCAGATGGCCGCGAGCTTCGCCTCCGTCTGCGTGCGCGGTGCAAGGTAGGTGCTCCCCGACTGGGGCGCCTCGGGCTCCGGCAGGGCCTTGCGGTCCACCTTGCCGTTGGAGTTGAGCGGCAGAGCGTTCAGCACCACCACCGTGCCGGGCACCATGTACTCGGGCAGGCCCTGACGCAGTTGCGCCTTGAGGGGCTCCACCTCAAGCGACTCGCCGGCCTTCGCGACGACGTAGGCGACGAGGCGCTTGTCGGCGGCTTCACCCTTCGCCACCACCACCGCGTCCTTGATGGACGTCGCACGACGGAGCGCGGACTCCACCTCGCCCAGTTCGATGCGGAAGCCACGGACCTTCACCTGGAAGTCGACGCGGCCGAGGTACTCCAACCGCCCGTCCTGGCGGTACCGGACGCGGTCACCCGTGCGGTACATGCGGCCACCCGGAGGGCCGTACGGCTCCGGAAGGAAGCGCTCCGCGGTGAGGTCCGGTCGCAGCAGGTAGCCGCGAGCCTGGCCTTCGCCCGCCAGGTACAGCTCACCGGCGACACCCACCGGTACGGGCTGGAGCGTGGCGTCGAGGACGTAGGCGCGCGTGTCCGGCAGGGGGCGGCCGATGAGCGGCACCTCCTCGCGTCCCACCAGTGAGCTTGTCGAGTACGTCGTGTCCTCGGAGGGGCCGTAGAGGTTGTAGAGCTTCCGCACCGAAGGCACGGCATAGACCTGCTTCGCCAGCGTGTCCGGCAGCGCTTCACCGGCGAGATTGATGACGCGCACTCCCGCCGGTACCGAGCCCAGACGCACCAGTTGGGCCATGGCGGAGGGCACGGTGTTGATGAGCGTGACCTCCGAAGCAGTGGGCAGCTCCGCCAGATGCAAGGCGTTGCGTGCCACCACCACGGCGCCTCCGCTGGCGAGCGGGGCGAAGAGCTCGAACACTGACAGGTCGAAGTTGAGGCTTGTCGCCGCGAGGACGCCCTTGAGTTCTTCGGGGGAGTACGTCGCCAGGGCCCAGTGCAGGAAGGCCACGGCATTGCCGTGGGTGATGGCGACACCCTTGGGGCGGCCCGTGCTGCCCGAGGTGTAGATGAGGTAGGCAAGGTGGCCAGGGAGCATGTCCACCGCAGGCGCCGTGGTGGGCTGCTTCGCCAGCTCCGCGTCCGTGTCCAGGCACACCGGCGTGGCGGAGTGCTCCGGGAGGGAGGCGAGCAGGTGCGAGTGCGCCACCAGCGCGGGCCCCTGGGCGTCCTCCAGCAGCCAGCCCAGACGCTCGCGCGGGTAGCTGGGGTCCAATGGCACATAAGCGCCACCGGCCTTGAGGATGCCAAGGGCCCCGATGACGAGGTCCTCCGTGCGCTCCACGCACAGGCCTACTCGGACTTCCGGCCCCACACCGAGGCCGCGCAACCGGTGCGCGAGCTGATTGGCGCGTGCGTCCACCTCCCGGTACGTCAGACGCCGTTCCGGGGTGATGACCGCCACGGCGTCAGGGGTGCGGCGCACCTGGGCCTCCACCAGCGCGGCGATGCTGGACTCGCGCTCTGTCGCAGGCGTGCGCGGATTCCATTCGACGAGGAGTTGCTGGCGTTCCGTGTCGGTGAGCAGTGGCAGGTCCGCGAGCCGGGTGTCTGGCTTCGCCGCGATGGCCTCCAGCAGCACGCCCAGGTGGCCCGCCATGCGCTCGATGGTCGAGGCATCGAAGAGGTCCGTCGCGTACTCCAGCGAGCCACTGAGCCCCGTCGGCGTGTCTCGCAACGCCAGGGTGAGGTCGAACTTGGCGAAGTGCGCTTCGAGCGGCAGCGACTGGAAGGACAGGCCTGGCAGGCGCAGCGCCTCGGTGGGCGTGTTCTGCAGGATGAACATCGCCTGGAAGAGTGGCCCGCGGCTCAGGTCGCGTGTGGGCTGGAGCGCTTCGACGAGCTTCTCGAAGGGCAGGTGCTGGTGCTCGTAGGCCGCGAGTGTGGTGCCGCGCACCTGGGCCAACAGCTCGCGGAACGTCGCCTGAGGCTTCAGGTGTGCACGCAGCACCAGCGTGTTGACGAAGAAGCCGATGAGGCCCTCCGTCTCCTCCTGGGTGCGGCCGGCGATGGGAGAGCCCACGCTGATGTCGTCCTGGTCGGCGTAACGCGACAAGAGCACCTGGAACGCGGCCAGCAGCGTCATGAAGGGCGTCGCGCCTTCACGCTGGGCCAGCGTCTTGAGCGCCTCGGAGACAGGCAGTGAGAGCCGCACGGGCACTGTCGAGCCTCGGTGCGACTGCACTGGGGGACGGGGCCGGTCGGTGGGTAGCTCCAGCGCGGCCGGCGCACCTGAGAGCTTCTCCTTCCAGTAGCCGATCTGTGCTTCCAGGGTTTCACCCTGGAGCCACTCGCGCTGCCACGTCGCGAAGCCCGCGTACTGCACGGGCAGCGGTGCGAGTGACGGCGTGCTGCCCGTGCTGAACGCCGCGTAGAAGGCGGCCAGTTCGCGGACGAGGACGCCCATGGACCAGCCGTCGGAGACGATGTGGTGCATCGTCACCAGCAGCAGGTGTGCCTCTTCGCCCATGCGCACGAGGGTGGTCCGCAACAGCGGGCCGGTGGAGAGCTGGAACGGACGGCGCGCTTCGTCGCCGGCCTGCCGTCGGGCTTCCTCGTTCCGTTGTGCTTCGGGCAAGGAGGCGAGATCGATGACGGGCAGCGTCCAGTCACCCGGAGCGTGGATGCGCTGCGTGGGCTGGCCCAGGTGCTCGTGGAAGGTGGTGCGCAGGGCCTCGTGACGCTGGACGAGGGCTTCGAAGGCTCGGCGCAGGGCTTCCACATCCAGGCGCCCGGTGAGCTGGAGCGCGGCGGGCAGATTGTAGGACGCATCCCCGGGCTGGAGCTGATCCAACAGCCAGAGCCGCTGCTGTGCGAAGGACAGCGGCACCGAGGTGGCGCGCACCGCGATCATCTTCTTCGGAGCCGAAGCGGTGGTGGTCTGCGTGGCTTCGATGCGCTGCGCGAGGGCGGCCACGGTGGGCGCCTCGAAGAGGGCTCGCAGGGGCAGCTCACGCCGGAAGGTGGCGCGCACGCGCGAGACGAGCTGGGTGGCCAGCAGCGAGTGGCCTCCGAGCGCGAAGAAGTCGT
>NZ_RAWB01000628.1 GCF_003612055.1 Corallococcus llansteffanensis | reverse complement strand
GTTCCCCTCGAATGGGATTCCCAAGCCGGCGCTGCCGCAGCGGCGGTTGCCTGCGGGGAAGTTCGAGAAGCATCACGTCTTCCCGCAGGCGGAGGACCTGGCTCGGTGGTTCAAGAAGCAAGGCGTCGATATCCACCTGTACACCCTGCCCATCCCCGTTCACGTTCACCGACGCATTCACAGCGGCGGGCCCAAGGGTGGCGAGTGGAATCAGGCCTGGCGCGAATACATGGACGCCAACCCGAATGCCTCTTCCCAGGAGATCTACCAGCATGCCGGGACGCTCATCTACCGCTTCCAACTCATCGGCGGTCCCATTCAGCAGTACAACTGACCTTCTTCTGATTGAGGATTGAAAGCCCATGTCTCGTTACTTCTGGCTGCGCGACGACACGGTAGCAACGTCGCGCTACAGCGGGGATTTCGATGCCGCTCACAAGTGGGGCCTCCCAGGCCTCAAGAATTGTCCAGGCTGCGGTGTCACCTGGGCAGGAGCGGGGCGCCAGTACCCCGCCGTGGACCTTTCACTCATCCCCGAGCATGGAGAATTCGAAGAGGCCCGACCTGAACCCTTCCCTGAGTTTGTCCGCCTCCAGGCGTTGGTGCGTCCCCTTGCCCCACCGAATTCAGAACTTCCCCCCGGGACGAACTTCGGTCCTCTTGTAGGTACCGCTTCGGGGCAGTTCGGCCCTTTCACGTGGCTGGGTCACTCCCTGATGATCATCCGTCGTGACACGCTCGACAGCCTCCAGGCTGCGGGCGTACGCGGACTCCTCGGATGCAAGACAGAGCTGAAGTTCCGTCAGAAGACGCCCCCGGACATCCTCGAACTGCAAATCGAGCCACGCGGGCTGCTTCACCGTGATTGCCTTCCCCCTGACGTGGCACCCCCATGCACCACCTGTGGGAGACAGGGGTTGAGTCGACCGGACGATCCCATCCTCGACGAGGCCTCCCTCCCTACGGACACGGACCTGTTCCGCGTGGGCAACTTCGCCACTGTCATCATCGGCACCGACCGCTTCAAGGACGCCGTGGAGCAGGGCGGCTGGACGGGCATCTCCTTTCGCGAGCTGCCCGTGCGCTCCTGACCGTCAGCCTTCCTTGAGGAAGGGCGGCGGGTACACGACCAGCTCCGTGGAGAGCTTGCTCTGCTCCGTCACCCACCGCGCCCAGAGCCGGGGACGCGCCTTCACGTCTGGATTCGCGTCCTCCTTCTTCCGGGGACGGTCCACGCGGATGGACAACCAATTCCGGTCGCGCAGGTAGCGCGTCTCGCCGAGCAGCCCCAGCTCCGTCTCAAGCCCCTTCGACAAATACTCGCGCGAGTCCTGCGACATCCAGAGCATGCCCGCGAACTCCATCGGGCTCGGGGGCGGATGGACGATGGGCGAGGACGTCGCCTGCTCAATGCACACCTGCCCCGCGGACTGCAGCGCCGGGATGAGGTGATCCGGATTGCGCGAGCGCAGCGTCGCATGCGCCCCCACGTGCACGTCTCCCGACAACACCGTCACCGCGCAGTACGCCTGCTTCGCCAACGAGAACAGGTTCATGATCACCCGCTCACGCTCGCCGCTGTGCACCCCGGACTCCCACTGGTCCAGCATGTCGTCCCGCAGGGTGGTGATCCGACTGCCGCTCTCCACCGCCGTCCCGAAGCGCAGGTGGACGAGCGGCACCGAACACACCACCAGCACGTGACGCGTCTTCTTCCCGTTCTTCTCCGCACGCCCCCGGTACTGGTCGCGCCACGCG
The DNA here is from genome assembly GCF_003612055.1 of Corallococcus llansteffanensis. GTDB lineage: Bacteria > Myxococcota > Myxococcia > Myxococcales > Myxococcaceae > Corallococcus > Corallococcus llansteffanensis. The sequence continues at coordinate 3,690 of NZ_RAWB01000628.1, read as the reverse complement.
TCGAACGCGGCCCACTGGGGGCGGCTCATCACCGGGTACTCGACCTCCGGGGGCGACGCCTCCGGGTCCGTGACCCGCAGCGTGCGGCCGCTGCGCAGGTCCAGCAGCACCAGGTCCAGGTCACACTCGGGCGTGGAGAAGCAGGCGGCCTGGAAGTAGTGCCGCGTCGCCCGGGCATCCCGCTCCGGGGCGCCCGGTGGCAGGCAGAACGATTCCTGGTCGTCCGGCTCGCGCACACTCCGGGGCTGGTCGAGCACGCCCCGCTGGAAGGCCTCGAACGTGCGCGCCGCCGCGTCGTAGAGCGCCCGGTACCAGGGCGCCCACTGGAGTCTTTCGAGCGAACCCCAGCCGTCGATGATGTCGTGATCGTCCCACATGAAGAGGCCGGGCACGCACCGGAGCATCGCGCCAATGCCCTGCTCGCCGCCCCACCGCTCCCGGTACAGCCTCACGTAGGCGGCGACCAGCACGTCGCGCACTCCGTCCGGCAGCGGCGCCTCCCTCCGCGCGGACCGGGGGAGCCTCATGAACTTCTTCAACGGCTCCACGGTGTGACAGAGCGAGTCCGCGTAGAGCTGATCTCCACCCCCGAGCAGCAGCTGGAAGCCCGGCGTCTTGGCGGGATCCGTCGGGTCGCTCTCGTGCTGGCGCAGCATCTTGGACCAGAGCGCCAGCGGATCATCGATGTTGCCCCAGTTGCCCTGGCTGGTGCCGTTGCACGAGAAGAAGGCGATGTTCGGCGAGCCGCCGCGCTGGGGCACCACGACGTTGGCGACCCGCAGGGGCTGCTTCGGAAAGGGATACGGCAGCTTCCCCGGGGGCGGCGGGGGCTCCTCGAAGGAGAAGGGCGTGCCCGGGTCCGTCAGTGATTCGAAGTGGTAGGACAGCCGCTGCGCTTCCTCCTTGCGGCACAGCTGGACCTCCCAGCGCCACACCACGCCACGGGTGTCCTCGGGCAGCCAGGTGAAGTCCGCCACGGGGCGGGCCTCCTCGGACGCGAAGACGACCTTCCCCTCGCGGTCCTGGAAGCACAGCTTCAGGCCCGGGGGCGTGGCTGTCGACGCGCTGTCGAGGAACACGTTGACGAAGAAGCTCCAGGTGTCGTGGAGCGCCTCGTCGGGCTCGGGCTGCGTCTTCGCGTACAGGATGGGCCCTAGCAGCAGCTTCATCACGTCCCCCAGGTGGTGCGGGGCCGGTCGTCCCGGCCGACCCGAAAGCGTGTCACAAGCCCCTGCCGCCGTCGATTGGTCGCGAGCCTCGCGCCTCACCCCTTCGGCGGCGGCGCGGCGAGCGGCTGGTACGTGCCGAAGCTCCAGAGGTTCCCCTCGGGGTCGAGCGCGATGAAGTCCCGCGAGCCGTAGTCGGTGTCGTGCAGCTCCATCAGGATGCGCGCGCCCGCGGCCTTCGCCCGCGCGTGGAGGGCATCCGGGTCCGTGACCACGATGTAGACGCCCTGGTTCTTCGCGGGGACCTGCTTCGACGACGCCATCTTCAGCCGGTTCGCGCTGTCCGCGCCGCCGAACATGATGAGCCCGTGGCCCAGCGTCAGCTCCACATGGGCGAGGGCGCCGTCGGGCGAGCGGTACACCGCCCGCTCCTCGAAGCCGAAGGCCTCCTTCAGGAAGCGCAGGGCGGCCTCCGGGTCCTCGTAACGGATGAACGGATACAGGCTGGGCAGGGTCGTGTTCGCGGTCATGGGTGTCTTCCTTTCACCGCGCATCCTGCCCCTCCGCGTGGGGCGCTTCTTGTACGGATTTCACCTGCGGGCCGGATTCGAACCCTCCCGCGTCCGGCAGCGTGCGGCGCAGCAGGGCGGACGGCGGCCCGCCGGTGAACTGGCGGAAGTCCCGGTTCAGGTGGGCCTGGTCGAAATAGCCCAGCTCCACCGCGAGGTCCGCCCAGCGCACGGGCCCGCCCGCCTTCAGCCGCTGCACCGCACGGTCGAAGCGCAGCAGGCGCGCGAGCCGGCGCGGTGGCAGGCCGACGTGTTCGTGGAACTGGTGGATGAGGTGTTTGTGGCTGTGCCCCAGCGCGTGCGCCAGCGTGGCGATGTCCAGGTTGCCGCCCGTCTGGTGGATGCGCTCCACGGCCCACTGCACGCCCGCCTCCACGGCCGGGCCGCGCTCCATGCGCCGGGTGAGGAACGCGTCCATGAGGGCGAAGCGGGCCTCCCAGCGCGGGGCCTCGGCGAGCTGCTCCACGAGCCGCCGCGCCTCCGGGCCCCACAGGTCCTCCAGCCCCACCACGCGGTGGGACAGCTCGTGCATGGGCAGGCCCAGGACGCGCCGGGCACCGAGGGGCGTGAGGTTCACCTGGAGCCCGTGGGAGATGCCGGTGTGCTCGGTGGTGCTCCAGCGCTCATCCAGCCCGGCGAGGAAGCCGGAGCGGTGCCGCGTCACCCGCCCCGCGTCGTCCAGGTGCTTCAGGAGCGGGCCGAACTCCAGGATGAGCACCACCTGGACGCCGGGCAGTTCCTGGCGGCGCAGGGGCGCGGGCGTCGCCTCGCGGTAGCCGCAATAGTCGCGGATGAGGGAGGTGAGGTGCGCGGGAGGAGAAGCGAGGACCATCTCCCAGCCGCCCCGCTCCGACGCGTGGCGCACCACGCGGAGGGTGTGCATGCGCGGCCTACTTGGAGCCCTTGCGCAGGAAGTCCAGCAGGGCGGCGTGCCATTTCTCCGGCGCCTCGAAGTGGGGGATGTGGCCCACGTTGGGGAGCTCCACCAGGGTCGCGCCCGGGATGGCGGCGGCGGTCTTCTTCCCGAGCGCGGGGTACTGGCCCAGCTTCGGCAGGAGCGCGGGCGGCACGCTGCCCTTGCCCACGACGGTGCGATCCTCCTGGCCAATGACAAGCAGCGTGGGGACCTTCACGAGGGGGAACTCGTGCACCACGGGCTGCTCGTAGATCATGGTCTGCGTGGCGGCGGAGACCCAGGCGAGCCGGGGGTACTCGCCGCTGAGCGTCTGGCGGTAGAGGACCTGGACGTATTCGTCGTACTCGGGCTTCCACTTCACGTAGTAGCCGCGCTGGTACTTGCGCAGGCCTTCTTCGGTGGCCTGGAGGTTCTCGCGGTAGAGGTCCTCGGTGGACTTCCACGGGACGCTCTCGCGGTAGTCCTCCAGGCCGATGGGGTTCTCCAGCACGAGCTGGGTCGTGGTCTCCGGGTACATCAGCGCGAAGCGCGTGGCGAGCATGCCGCCCATGGAGTGGCCCACGACGGCGGCCTGCTTCACGCCCACCGTGTCGAGCACCTTCTTCGTCAGCGATGCGAGCGTGTGGAAGCTGTATGTGATTGAAGGCTTGGACGACTTGCCGAAGCCCACCTGGTCCGGCACGACGACGCGGAAGCCAGCGCCGGTGAGGACGCGGATCGTGTCCTTCCAGGACGCGCCGAAGAAGTTCTTGCCGTGGAGCAGGACGACGGTGCGCCCGTTGGCGTTGGCCGTGGGCTTCACGTCCATGTACGCCATGCGCAGGTCCTGGCCCTCCAGGGTGACGGGGAGGAACTGCACCGGGGCGGGGTAGGGGTAGCCCTCCATGCCCAGGCCCAGCGCCTCAGGCGCGGCGCGGCGCGGCTCCTGCGCGTTGGCGGCAGGGGCGGAGAGGAGCAGGGCGGAGAGGAGCAGGGTGGGGACGCGGACGGACATGAGGCCTCCTCGGGCACGGGGGGACGCGGGGCAACGGGTGCTGGA
>NZ_RAWB01000627.1 GCF_003612055.1 Corallococcus llansteffanensis | reverse complement strand
GAGCTGCTGGAGGCGCTCGCGGGTGATGCGCAGCCCCCGGCCCCCTCCCGTGCCCCGGGAGACGTCCGCCGGACTCTCCTTGAGGCCGATGCCGTCGTCCCGGACCTCCAGGTGGAGCTCGGGGCCCGCGCGCCGCGCGACCAGCGTCACCGTCCCGGGCTCGGTGCCCGGTGCGATGCCGTGCTGGATGGCGTTCTCCACGAGGGGCTGGAGCACCAGGTGGGGGACGTGGGCCGTGAGCGCCTCCTGCGCGATGTCCTGCTTCACCGTGAGCCGGTCGGCGAAGCGCACCCCCTGGATGTCCAGGTAGGGCTGCAGCGAGCGCAGCTCCTCCTGGAGCGACACCTCCTCCGTGCCCGCGGCGTCGAGCGTGCTCCGGAGCAGGTCGCTCAGCTGGGAGATCATCCGCTCGCTCCCGTGGGGATCGCGATGCACGAGCGCGGCGATGGAGTTCAGCGTGTTGAAGAGGAAGTGGGGATGGAGCTGCGCCTTGAGCGCGTGCAGCTGCGCGCGGGCAAGCTGCGTGTCCCGAAGCTTGAGCTGGTCCGCGTAGTGGACGGCGTTCGCCACGACGAGCACGGACAGATAGATGAAGGGGTTGGAGAGGAGCGCGTGCGTGAGCACTTCCGGGAACGCGGGGCGCTGCGCGTACCAGCCCACCCAGGGGTTCAGGGTGAAGATGATCGCCGCGCGGATGAGCGCGACGACGAGCGCACCAGCCACGTGGAGCGCGACCCGCGACGGCCAGCGCCGCCGCTCGATGGGGAAGCGCAGCCCGAAGTGGAGGATGGCGACGGTGAGCGGGACCCAGAGGGCATGGGCCGTCATCGACGTGAGCAGCGCGTGCCGCCAGCCCACGCCCTCCACGCCGTGCGCCTGGCTCGCGGCGACGAGGCCCGCGAGCGTCCAGTAGGCGAGCGCGGCTGCCCACCCCTGCCAGAGTCTGCGACGTCCCATGGCCCGGCACTATGCAGGACGCCGCGCCGGACCACGAGGGGCGGCAGGTCAGCCCTTCACGACGCCGTCGTAGACGCCATAGCCCCCGGGAATGAAGAAGTCCTTCCCGGGCGCCAACCCGAAGGCGTTCATCACCGTCGCCGCGATGTCCTGCGAGCGCGGGGCCCGCATCGTCCGCTGTCCGTCCTCTTCCACCAGCGCCACCGGCGACCCCATGGGCGAGCCGTTCATCGTCTCGTCGTACCCCCCGAGCATCTGGTTGCCCTGGATGCCGCCGCCCACGAGGAGGGCGCACGTCGCCGGGTGGTGGTCGCTGCCCTGCTTCGGGAACGTCCGTCCGAAGTCGCTGTAGACATACACGAGCGTCTCATCCAGCAGGGAACGGGCCGGGTCGGACTTGCTGGGGGTGAGGCTCATCTCCAGGCACATCCGCCCCACCATCTCGAGCGCGATGCGCAGGTAGTTGCCGTGCATCTGGACGCCGTTGGCGCTGTGGGTGTCGAAGGAGAAGTTGGCGATGCTCGACGCCCGCAGGTTCACCGACGTCACCAGGTCGGACTTCAACAGCCGCAGCGCGAAGTCATAGGCGCCCGTCGACGTGCCCGGGCCGCACACGTCCGCGTAGCCGATGCACGCCGTCCAGTCGACCGGGTAGCGCGCGTCGTTCTTGAGGTGCTCCCACGACGGCGTGTTGCCCAGCACGGAGAGGATGTCGCGGCGGATCGTCCGGCTCTCGCCCTTGTAGGTCTCATAGAGCTGCTCCATCAGCGCGTCGGTGCCGCTCGAGGAGACGCCCCGCTCGGCGCGCAGGGCCTTGAGGAGCGCGGCGTCCACCGCCGTGGCGGGCACCGTGCCCGGGAGGGGCGAGCCGTCGAAGGCGAGGTCGGGCACGTCGGTGCGCGTGCGGAGGCCCTTCCAGGCGCTGTCGCGCTTGTCGGACAGCGTCGGCTCCACCGACGACGCGGAGCGCAGCACCGTTGGGTTCGCCAGCGCGGGCAGCCCGAACGCGTTCGGAAGCTCGCCTCCCAGGCTGACGTTGGGGATGGGCCGGTCGGGGAAGCGGCGGGCCATGGCGTTGGCGATGACGGCCTGCACCGCCGGGGCCCGGAAGCTCGAGCCCGCGACGCCGCACATGCTCGCGACGATGCCGCTCGTGTGCGCGGCCGTGTTCTGGTCCGCCCCCACGAGCAGCGAGGCCTTCTCGAAGAGCTTGTACGTGGGGTCCGCCCACGCGTAGCCCCAGGGGCGGTAGATCTGCTGGTTGTTCACGACGGGGTTCAGGCCCCGCGTGTCGGCCGGGTCCGCCCAGTTCCAGTAGATGGGCCCGCGAAGCTTGCGCGCCGGCCCCGGTGCATCCAGGTCCACCGGCGAGCGGTCGAAGTTCTCCACCTGCTCGGGCAGATAGCCAAACGGAATGACGCCGCCCTGGGCGGTGGGGATGAACTTCGTGATGCCCGCGCGCGACAGCGGGGCGAAGAAGCTCTCCCAGTGGAGGCCTCCATCCAGCCAGATGCCGAGCAGCTTGGTGGGCCGCCCCGGGACGGTCGCGGCCGAAGCCGTGGACAGCCCGTAGCGCGCCATGAGTCCCATTTGGGTGGCCCCGAGGGCCAGCCCGAACAGCCTGCGACGAGAGAGCTTCATGGTTGCCCCTTCAGTAGAAGATCCAATGCGGGTGACGGATGAAGTACGAGCACACGCCCACGTAGGCGGGCTCGGTGTCCGTCGGTGTCGAGAGCGGCACGAAGACGTCTGCGTAGAGCGCGTCCACCTGGGCGTCGGTGAAGCGCTCCCCCAGGAAGTGCAGGGACCAGCGGCGCAGCGTGGCCTTCACGTCCGTGGGGTCGGCGGTGCGCCGCGTGCCCGCGGGGAAGAGCGCCACATTGCCCACCTTGGCCAGGGACAGGCGGCACCACCGCTGGGAGACCTGCGTCAGCGTGAGCGCGAACGTGGGGGACGTGCTCCGGTCCGGCGAGGTCTGGTTCATCACGGAGCCTCCGCCCAGCCCGTAGAAGCGCTCGGCGGTGGGGTTCTGCCGGGGGGCGGGCACGGCGTCCGGCGGCTGGAGTGGGTAGAGGTCGTCACCGCGGGACTCCGCCATCGGGATGCCGAACTCCTTCGCGATGACGAAGAAGTCCTCATGGGTGAGGCCCAGCTGCTGGTACAGCGCCCGCTGCGCCTGGGTCGCGCTCAGGCGGGTAATGCGCGGCGCGGCGGGGTCGGGGCGCGCGTCACGCTGCTGTGTCGTGAGCCCCTGGACCCACGCGCGGACCTCCGCCACCGGCAGCGTCGCCGTGCCGTCGGAGACGAGCTGCGCGTAGGACTTCTCCCCGATGGGCATCTGCTTGAACGCGGCGCTGCCCCGGCCCTCCAGCAGCCGGATCAGCTCGCTGTCATCAGGGCTGCCGGCCTTCACCAGCCGGGCGTCGGACACCAGGAGGCTCTGGAACGCGTTCGCGGAGGCGAAGTACCCGCGCGCGCCCTGCGCATGGCAGCCCTCGCAGTGCGGCTTGAGGCCCTCCATGATGCGCAGGGTCTCGGCGCTGGCCGGCGTGCCGCAGGCGGCCTGGTCTTGCGCGCGGGCGCCGGCTGGGAGTTCGGACGCGGTGCCGTCCCTGCCGCACGCGAACGCCACGGGAAGCGCGAGCAGGAGGAGTGTGAAGTGCTTCATGTCAGCGCCCCCGCCGGAACAGGTTGGACTGGGTGAGTGATTTGACGAAAGGGCGGACCTTGCGGCCTCCCGCGAGGAAGCGCGCCACCTGTTCGTCCAGGTAGCCGGCCTCCCGGGCCGGGTCGATGTCGCGGCCCAGCACCTGCGCATGGAGGTGCCGCACGACGCAGCGGTCGAACGCGCCCGCCGCGACGATGAGCTTGGCGAAGCCGAGCGGGCCGACCGTCCCATCCCCCTGCTGTCCGAGCAGCGTCTGCTCCGGCGGGAGGAAGTCGAGGAAGATCGCCTCGGGGTTCAGCTGCGCCTGGGCCTCGGTGACGGGTGTCATCTTCGTGTCGGGCGCGTACCACCGGTTCCAGTGGCTGAACGGGTCGCCGCCGTAGGGGTACGCCCCCGTGCGCCACCGCTCGGGCCAGTGCCACTCGGTGCCCACGCCCGGCATCAGGTACTTCGCGCCATAGCCCTCGAACGCCGAGCCCGCCTTCGCGAAGCGCTTGAAGTGGATGGCCGCGGGGTCGAGCCGGCTGTGGCAGTGCTGGCACGGCCCTTCCGTGCCAGGGTCGCGGCGGTACTCGTTGAACTTCTGGCCCAGGGGCGGGGAGAGGACCTCGCACGCCAGCGTCTCCAGCGCCCGGGCGCCGCGCACGCGCTCGCGCGGGTAGCCCGTGAGGAAGCCCATGCTGGTGAGCATGCCCGCGGCGGGGATGCCCCGGGACGGGCCGGCCTGGGTGCGCGGATCGAAGCGGTATTCGCGCTCGGCGAGGAGGAAGGGGTTGCGCGCGGGGACCTGGTACTCGCGCCAGGCGAGCGGATCCGACGGCGCGTGTTCGGGGTCCACCGCCGCACCGGAGAAGCGCGACGGCCGCCACCAGGAGTCATCGTCGAGGAGGGCCGCCGCGCCGCCCGCGAGCCCCTGCATCACATACGCGGCCTGGAGGTTGGTGGGCGCGACGGAGTAGGTGCCGAGGATGAGGTCCGTCACCGGCCGGTCGTGCCACGCGAGGTGGGCGAAGAGGCGGGCGGGCTCCTCGGAGACGAGCCGCCGCTGGCCGTGCTCGTTGTAGTGCAGGTAGTTCTCGAAGCCGACGTACTGCTGGAAGTCGGCGTGGCAGCGCACGGCGTTCGGGCCACAGCCGCAGGTACCCTCCGGGCCCACCGCGGCGCAGGTGACGGCCACGGGGTGGCCGCTGACGCTGATGGTGCCCTGGGTCGCCGTATTGGCCGCGACGCCCACCAGCGTCACCGTCGTCCCGGGGGCCCACCACGGCTCCAGCGCGGTCTCCTCGACGGGTGTGCCATCCGTCTTCACGCCGTCGCAGGCGAGGTCGTCGCCGCGGAAGTACTTCCAGGCGCCGGCCTTCGCCTTGCCCGCCGCGCACTGCTGGAGGGCCCGCTGCTGCTGCACCCCGTACTCCGGCGCGTCGGCGGTGCGCGGGGTGAGTGGGATGTTGAACCAGTCGCGCGCCTGCTCGAACATCGTCCGGTAGAAGGTGGGCTGCCCGAGCGTCTGGTCGACGAAGGCATCCACGAAGGCCCGCTGCGCGATGTCGTCGCCCGCGGCCTCGAGCGCGGTGAACTCCTCATCCGTGGGAGGCGTGCCCCGCAGCGCGAGCGACGCGCGCCGCAGCAGCCGGCTGGGGGCGAGCAAGTCGTTCTTCTCGCCTGCGTCGGGGTCACCCGACGCGGTGGGCTCCTCACAGCCGGCGTCCGGCGAGCCCGAGGGCTCCACGGGCGAGTCAGGCGATCCGCCCACCACGCCGGTACAGCCCGTCCACACGATGAGTGCGAGGGCACACCAGACGGAGCGTGGCAGGAGTGCGGGCCC
>NZ_RAWB01000626.1 GCF_003612055.1 Corallococcus llansteffanensis | reverse complement strand
ATCACCGGCAACGCGTCCACGCTGACGGTGAGCGGGCTCGCGAGCGCGCTGCGCAAGACGGAGCACTGGATCTACTCGGTGAAGGCCTTCGGCGCGTACGGCCGCAGCCGCCCGCCCCAGCTGGAAGGGGAGCTGGAGTCGCTGTCGCAGGTGGTGGCCCTCAACGCCGGCATCGAGCTGCGTGGCGACCGCCGCTTCACGGAGCTGCTCAGCGGCTACCTGCTGGCGGGCGTCCTGACGGACCACATCGGCAGCGTGGAGTCGCGGCCCTACGGTGAAGCCGGCGCCAGCGTCCTCTGGTTCGACACCAAGAAGGAGTCCGGAGGTGAATCCACCCTGCGCACCGACTTCGCCTTCCGCTACGCCCGCGAGACGCGCTTCCAGTACTACCCGGAGCGCCTGGACCTGCCGGACGTGGACATCGGCGGTCCCCGCTTCGGCGCCCTGTTCCGCTACGGCATCTCCAAGGACATCACCTTCCAGGAGGAGGCCGAAATCCTGGTGAGCGTCATCACCGAGTCGCGCGTGCTCTTCAACAGCCAGACGCAGGTGATGGCGAACCTCACCGACGCGCTGGCCCTGGGCGTGGGCTTCCTCGTGAAGTCGGACAGCGCCCCGCCCCCGGGCAAGGTGTCCACCGACACGGCGCTCTCCTTCAACCTGACCGTCGCGCTGTAGCCGAAGGGCCCGTGGAAAAGCGACGCGGCGCCAGGGAGCAATCCCGGGCGCCGCGTGGCTGCTTCAAGACAGGAGGCGCTCGAGGACTACTCGTGCGTCTCGTGCTGCTGCTTGATCTGCTGCTGGTGTCCACCCGTGCGGCCCTCGGCCGGGTTCGCGCCGATGTCCACCGCCTGCAGGTCGCTGTACTGCGAGCCCGGAGGGTTGGCGAGCCGGAAGCGCGTGCCGAAGTCCATCAGCGTGAAGCCGATGAGCAGCACCACGAACACGATGGACACGCCGAACACCAGGCGGTTCGCGCCGCGGTGCTCGGACAGGTGCATGAAGTACAGCGCCACCAGCGTGCCCTTCACACTGGCGATGACGAGCGCGAGCAGCAGGCCGAAGTCCGGCAGGTGCATGCGGCCCGTGAAGACGGTGACGAGCGTGAGCACCAGCAGGACCACCCAGATGACCACGTAGCGCCCGGCGCCGTGGTGCTCCTGCATGTTGTGCTCTTCCTGATGCGATTCGTTGGCGATGGCCATGTCGTGTCCCTCAGACCAGGTACAGCATCGGGAAGAGGAAGATCCACACCAGGTCGACGAGGTGCCAGTACATGGAGCCCAGCTCGACCGCGGTGTAGTTGTTCGCGTTGAAGTCCCCGACGCGGTACGCGCGCACCGTGGAGAACGCCAGCACCGTCATCCCGATGACGACGTGCAGGGCGTGCAGCGCGGTGGAGGCGAAGTACACCGTGAAGTACAGCGGCGCGCCCGGCAGCTGGATGCCTTCGTAGAAGTAGTACCGGCCCGGCAGCGTCCCGATGTGGAACTTGTGCTTGTACTCGAAGAACTTGATGACGAGGAACCCGATGGCCATCAGCAGCGTGAGCACGAACATGTGCCCCACCATCTTGTTCTTCCCCTCCTTGGCGTAGTGCACCGCCATGGCGGCGGTGAACGAGGAGGTGATGAGCACCACCGTGTTGATGGTGCCCATCGTCAGGTCCAGGCTTCGGCTGGACGCGGCCCACGCTTCCGGGAACAGGAAGCGGTACGACGCGTAGCACGCGAACAGACCCGCGAAGAGCAGGATTTCCGTCGCGAGGAACAGCCACATGCCCAGGCGCGCCGCGTGCTTCTGCACCTCCAGCGACGCGAAGTGGGCGGCCAGCTTCGGACCGGGGACCGTGCCCGGCGTCACGTGCGCGCTAGACATCCGACACCTCGCCCTTGCCCGTGTTCGGATCCACGTAGAAGTGGGGTTCTTCCGGGTAGGTCGGCTGGGGGCCAATGAAGTTGTGCGTGGGCGGCGGGGACGCCGTCAGCCACTCGTAGCCCTTGCTGTTCCACGGGTTGTCCACGCGCTCGCCGTAGATGAGCGCGTACGTCAGGTACACCGCGATGATGATGAACCCGAACGCCAGCAGCGACGCGCCGGCCGTGGACGCCACGTTCAGCGCCTGGAAGCGCTCCGGGTACTCGTAGTAGCGGCGCGGCATGCCCGCGTTGCCCAGCAGGAACTGGGGGATGAACGTCGCGTTGAAGCCCAGGATGATGAGGGCCGCGGAAACGAGGCCCCACCCCTCGTGGTACATCTTCCCGAACATCTTCGGGAACCAGTAGTGGAGCGCGGCCAGGAAGGCCATGATCGTCGCGCCCACCATGATGAAGTGGAAGTGCGCCACGACGAAGTACGTGTCGTGCCACGGCACGTCCAGCGACACCGTCGCCACCGCGATGCCCGTCATGCCACCGAACACGGTGAAGAACAGGAAGCCGCAGAAGTAGGCGAACGGGGTGCTGAACTCCACCGCGCCCTTGTAGACGGTGCCCACCCAGTTGAAGACCTTGATGGCCGTGAACACGCCCACCAGCATCGACAGCACGCCGAACACGCCGGCGTTGAAGGTCGACTGGCCGGACACGAACATGTGGTGGCCCCAGGCGAAGAAGCCCACGAACGCGATGCCCACGCTGGAGTACGCCACCGCGCGGTAGCCGAAGATGTTCTTGCGGCTGAACGTGGCGACGATCTCGCTCATCACGCCGAACGCCGGCAGCACCATGATGTACACGGCCGGGTGGCTGTAGAACCAGAACAGGTGCTGGAAGAGCACCGGGTCACCGCCGCGGGCCACGTCGAACATGCCCAGGCTGAACAGGTTCTCCGCCGTCACCAGCAGGAGCAGCAGGCCAATCACCGGCGTCGCCAGCACCTGGATGCAGCTGGTCGCGTAGAGCGCCCAGACCATCAGGGGCATCTTGAACCAGGTGATGCCCGGCGCCCGCATGGTGTGCGTGGTGACGATGAAGTTCATGCCCGTGAGGATGGAGCTGAACCCGATGATGAACGCGCCGAAGAGCACCGGCGCCACCGTCGTCGTCGTGTGCGCGCTGTACGGCGTGTAGAACGTCCAGCCGGTGTCCAGGCCGCCGTTGAGCATGCCCCAGAGCGCGAAGCCCGCGCCCGCCAGGTACACGTAGAGCGACAGCAGGTTCAGCCGCGGGAACGCCACGTCCTTGGCGCCCAGCATCAGCGGCAGCAGGAAGTTGCCGAAGATGGAGGGGATGGCAGGGATCATGAACAGGAAGATCATGACGATGCCATGCAGCGTGAAGACGCGGTTGTACGTCATCGCGTCCATGATGGTCGGACCGGGCGTCAGCAGCTCGATCCGCAGCAGCATCGCGAAGATGCCGCCCACCAGGAAGAAGAGCAGCACCCACACCATGTACATGATGCCGATGCGCTTGTGGTCCACCGTCAGCAGCCACGACTTCACCGTGGTGCCGTCCGTGAGGTAGCTCGGATGATGGCCGTGGTCGTCGGTCGCCTCATGGCCGGGGACGACGGCCCCCGGCGCGGCGATGCTACTGGATGGGGTCATAGGCGGGTCCCTCGGAAGCGCTCTCGCGCACGTTCGCAGTGCGCAGCGACTTGATGTACTCGACGATGGCGGCGGACTCAGGGCCCTGCAGCTTGCCCTGGTAGGTCGGCATCACGTTCTGGTAGCCCGCGACGATGTGCGCGCCCGGGTCCATCATCGACTGGGTGATGTAGGCCTCATCCACGCGGATGTCCTGGCCATCCTGGAGCTTCTCGGTGCGCTCGTACATGCCCAGGAAGGTGGGGCCGATGTGCTTGGAGCCGTCCACCGAGTGGCAGCCCAGGCAGCCCTGGCTGCCCACTAGCTTCTGGCCCTGTTCGGACATGCGGGCCGCGGGCGGCACGAGCGACGTGTCCGCCAGCGCGTCCTGCCGGTCCTGCAGGCGGCCGCGCTGCTGCTCCTTCAGCCAGTTCTCGTAGTCCTCCGGCGCGAGCACGACGACCTCGGCCAGCATCTTCGAGTGCGACAGGCCGCAGTACTCGGTGCAGAGCACCTGGTACGTGCCGGGCTTCGTCGCCTCGAACCAGGCCTGCGTGTAGCGGCCCGGCAGCGCGTCCATCTTGATGCGGAAGGACGGGACGTAGAAGGAGTGGATGACGTCGCGGGACGTGATGAGCAGTCGCACCGGGCGGTGCGCCGGCACGTGCAGCACGTTCACGCCGTTGGGTCCCTCCGGATAGGAGAACTTCCACATCCACTGCTTGCCCATGACGTAGACATCCATCGAGTCCTTGGGAGGAGTGGTGTACCAGGTGAAGTCCCGGAACCCGATGGCGAACCACGCCAGGAAGAACACCAGCGGGACGGAGACGAAGAGGAACTCCGTCTTCAGGTCCGGCACGACATACTCAGTCGTCTGGTGGGCCTCCCGCCGACGGTAGCGGAAGAACATGAAGAGCGCCGCGAGACCGACGCCCGCGGACATCACCATCGTCGTGCCGACGACGAAGTAGTGCAGGAAGTCGACCCGTTCCGCGAACGTGGACGCGCGCTCCGGGAGGAACAGGAATTGGTTGGCCAGGTCGCTCATGTAGTCGCGCCTTTCTTCAGCTCGCGCCTCCAGAAATAGATCAGCATCGTGGCCAGGGCGCCGAAGACAGCAAGGGAGCCCAGGCGGATGAATCCGAAGATGTAGAAACCGTACCGCCGGGTGGCGGTGTCGTACTTGAAACAGGACATGACGATGCGATCCACGCTCGTCCCCACCCGACCGCCCGCCGCTTCCAGCAGCGCCAGCTTCACGTTCTGACGGTCGAACGACGTGCCGTAGAGGTAGCGCGAAATGCTCCCCTCCGGGGTGAGCACGGTGACCACCGCGGGGTGGGCGTACTGCTTCGTGCTCGGGTCATACGTGTACTTGAAGCCCACGGCGTCGGCGAGCTTGCGGATGTTCTCGTCGGTGCCGGTGAGGAAATGCCAGGGCGCCGTCTCCGGCCTGCCCATGGACTGCAGATACTTGCGGCGGCGCTCGCTGCTCTGCCCCGGGGTGTCCTTGGGGTCGATGCTGATGGTGAGCGCCTCGTAGTCCTTGCCCAGCTCCAGGCCCAGCTCGCGCATCACGCGGACCTGCTCGTTGATGACGAGACTGCAGAGCATGGGGCACTCGTAGTACACCAGCGTGAGCAGGGTGGGCCGCGTCTTCGACAGCAGGGTCCCCAGCCGAACTTCTTCCCCCGAGGAGTCCAGGAAGCGGGTCTCCAGCGGGAGGGGAGCGCCCAGGTGCTCCTCCACGTCCACGCCCGTCACCGGCGGAGGCAGGTCGGAGTCCGCCTCCACGATGGCGCGCGGGGTCCGGCCTCCACCCGGCAAGGCGGACGCGGGCATGGCGCTGGCGAGCACCAGCGCGACCGCCGCGAAGAGCCCGGCGGCGCGGGCGGAGGTGTGCGGGAGGAAGGACGGCATGGCAGGCACGGCTCGGTGATGGGGGCGGGGGTGGAGCCTACTT
>NZ_RAWB01000625.1 GCF_003612055.1 Corallococcus llansteffanensis | reverse complement strand
GGCCAGCTTCACCCACAGCGCCCCGGGGATCCCCACCCCGAGCGAGCCGCCCCGCGTCTGGAAGTAATGTCCCGGCCTGCGCCCGGGCAGCGCCCGGGCCACCTCCGGCGAGAGGGTGAGCGCCTCGTCGAAGACGATGGCCTCGTCGCCCACCCGCTTCGCCAGCTCTCGCAGGAAGAGGGCGGGCATTGCCTCGTGGCCTTCACCGGAACCCGTCCCGGCGTCGGAAGCCCGCGCCCGCTCCTGCTCCCGTTGCGCCCGGGCGCTTCGCAGCCGCTCCTCCGCGGCCGCCCGCCGGGCCGGCGTCATCACCCAGGTCAGTGCCTCCGCGAGCGCCGCGAGCGTCCGCTTCGGGTCTGCAACGAGACCCAGCTCCACCGGGAAGTTCTTGGCAATCTCATACGCGTCGAGATCGACATGAGCGACCCGGGCGTCGGGGCGGAAGACGCCGGAGAGGGCGGGGAAGACCTCGGGGAAGACATACGTGCCCGTGATGAGCACGGCGTCCGCCCGCGAGACGACCGCCGTGCTGTCCTTGCCGAACATGTGGCCCAGCAGGCCCCGGAACAGCGGGTGGGCCGCATCCATGTTCACCTCGGAGCTGTTGGCGCCCCACACCTCGGCGCCGAGCAATTCGGCCACCCGGGTCAGCTCCTCCTGGGCACCGGAGGCCGCCACGCCATCGCCGACGATGAGCAGTGGCTGCTCGGCCTCCGCGAGCAGCCGGGCCAGCGCCTTCACCGCCTCCGGCTCCGGCGTGGAGCGGGTGTCGAGCCGCGGCGTCGGGAAGACGGCTTCCTCGTTGGGGGCGTCGAGCACGTCCATGGGCAGGGCGACGAAGACGGGCCCCATGGGCGGGGTCGAGGCAATCTTGATGGCCCGCCGCAGCACCCGCAGCACCGAACCCGGGTCGACGACGCGCGTGGCCCACTTGGTCACCGGGCGGGCCATGGAGACCAGGTCGCACGCCATCTGCGCGTCCATGGCGTCGTAGGCAAGCCCCGCCTCCCCCGCGAGCACCACGAGCGGGGAGTTGCCGCGCTTCGCCTGGTAGATCATCCCGATGCCGTTGCCCAACCCCACGCTGGAGTGGAGCTGGACGAAGGCGGGCCGCCGCGTCGCCCGCGCGTGGCCATCCGCCATGGCCACGGCCACCGACTCCTGGAGGCCGAGGATGTATTGGAGGGACGGCACCTCGCGCATCGCATCGAGGAAGCCCTCCTCGACCGTGCCTGGATTGCCAAACAGGTATCGAGCTCCCTCCGCGGCGAGCTGTTCGAGGAGGGCGATGCAACCGGTTCTCTTCGTCATGGGGTCTGCTCCTTTCGTGCTCGGTTGCATCACCACCCCCAGCGTCGCAGGCCCTGCTCCAGCACCTCGACGAGCTTCTCGCCCGTCAGCGTGGAGTCCGGGGTGGAGCGGCCCGTGACGAACGGGTAGTCGACGATGACCGACCGCTCCTTGCCGAAGTTGCCGTGGTACTGCCCCTCTGGCGCGGTCGCGTCGCGGAGGACGTACTCGAGCGGGTAGGGCGGCGGCCCCATGTTGAAGTCGGTGCCCACGAAGCCGGTGCCGTCCTTGTAGTCGTACTCCAGGCAGTGCCCCGTCACGTGCTTGTCGCGCAGGATGCTGCGCCGGTCCTCCAGCTCCCGCGCGAACGCGAGGCAGGTCACCGCGTAGCACTCGGCGGCGATGGGCTTGCCCTGCTTCAGGAAGCCGAGGATGAGGTCGTGCACGCGCTGGTTGTTGGCCAGGTCGACGATGGGGCCGCTGCCGCCCACCAGCAGCAGCGCGTCGAACCGCTCGAAGGCGCGCAGGGCCGCATCGCGCTCGCGGTAGTAGGCCTCGAGCGCACGCACCATCATCGGATGGCTGAAGTAGGGCCGCTCGGGCAGCAGCTCCGAGAGGTTCAGCGGCGCATCGAGCATCCGGGAACGCTCGCTGCGCCCGGGGCCGGTGGAGTCCAGCTGGCGCACCTTGAGGGCCATCTCCGGGCTCGTCACCGAGCGCCCCAGGGGCGGGTCGATGTAGCCCGCGTCCATGCTCGGAGGCAGGGCCTCGGGCCGCCGTCCGTTCGGCGTGGCGAACTCGACGCGGTAGCCCTGGCGCTCGAAGACCTCCAGCGGGCCCACGAGCTCCTCGCCCCAGTAGCCGTGGTTGGAGAGGACCACGAGGACGCTGCGCTGACGGCCCGTCCCGGGCTCCGGCGGCGCGGAGAGCCGGGGCTCTGGAGTCGCCGGAGTCGCCGGAGCCGTGGCCGATCCCTGGGCCACGAGCCGCTCCTTGATGCGCTCGATGAACGCGGAGACGTTCAGGAACGAGCGCCCCGTCACCAGGTCCCCGTCAACCACCACGCCCGACGGGTGCGGGGTGTAGACGCCGCCGGCGTTGAGGACGTCGGCCAGGACGACCTCGTGGCAGATGACCTTGCGCCCCGCGAGCAGCTCCGGGGTGGGCGTCAGCAGCCAGAGGGCGTGGCACAGCATCCCCTTGACGATCTCCGGGTGGCGCATGGCGCGGCTGAAGAACTGCACCGCGGGCGAGGTGCGGACCATCTCCGGGGTGATGGGCAGCGGCCTGCCATCCGGCCCGTCGGGCGGGACGAAGTGGCGCAGCCGCACGCTGGGGTAGTTGGCGGCGACGAGGATGGCCGCGTAGTCCTCGGGGGCGGCCTTGCGGATGTCGCGCGTGACGGTCAGGAGCTTGGGCGTGTGGCCCACCTCCTCGACCTCGCTCACGAGGTTCAGGAAGGGGCTGCCGTTCAGGTTCGCGAGGAAGTGGACCTCCGCCCCCTCCTCCGCGAACCGGTCACGGTACTGCGCGATCTCGTCGGCGATGTACTGGCTTTCGACGAGGACGGCGACCTTCTTGCCCTTCAGGGACTGGGAGCTCATGACTTCCTCCGGAACTGGACGATGACTTCCGAGCCCAGGTCCGAGGGCTCCAGGGGGAGCTGGAACCGGTGGGGGTCGAAGTTGGCCCGATGGCGGCCGTTGATGGAGACGCTCGCGATCTCGATGGAGCCGGGCTTCACGAAATCCGGCAGCACGTTGATGGAGCGGAAGCCGCTGTTGGCGGACGGATGGAAATACAGACAGAAGCTGGAGTCGGGCGAGACGTAGGCGCACGTGTAGACGTGAGCCAGGTAGTTCAGCTCGAAGGAGTGGTAGCCCGCGACGGCGTATTGCCCCTTGTTGGCGAACGCGCCGTTCAAGATGGGAAGGCCGTCCTCATTGACGCGGAAGAAGACGTTCTGGTTGTCCCGGTCCAGGAAGAACATGTTCCAGAACGCGGACATGGAGCGCGCCTGGTCCAGGTACTCCGGGTCTGCCGTCTGGCCGTGGAGGATGAGGTTGGCGAGGATGGCCTGCTCCTGCTGCCAGAAGTCCTTCACGCTGCCCCAGGGGAACTCCAGGGGCTGGCCGTTGGTGGGGTGCCGCTCCACGGCGTCGAAGCACCCGCCCCGGATGAGGTCGGCGCCGTGGGCGATCATCGCCTTGGCGAGCCGCTCGGCGAGCTGGAGCGCACGCTGCGCCTCCTCATGCCGTCCGGTGCCCAGCTGGTAGTAGGCGATGCGCGTGAGGTTCCACGCGATCTTGTAGTTGTGGCCCACGACGGCGCGGTCCTGCTGCCACCCCCACTGGTGGTCGGGCGTCCAGTCCGCGAGGAAGCGCTCATTCACATACAGCGAGTCGGGGTCCGGGAACTTCTCGAGGATGAGCCGCGTCGTGCGGTCGAGCATCTCCCGGCAGGTGTCGAGGAAGCTCGAGATGTCCGGGTCCGCGCCCTGCGGCAGCGGGTCCAGGGCGAGGACGAGGTTGATGAGGTAGGCGGGGATGTGGTCGCCCACCGAGTTCCAGTTCTTGCGTGACTGGAGCCGCCCGAGCGCCGCCGAATCCGGTCGCAGGGTGACCGGGTCGAGGTGAGCGAAGTAGCCATCGAAGCCGGGGAACTCGGCGTTGACGTCCTTGCTGTCCAAGAAGAGCGTGTTGAACGTCTTGATGGTGCGGCGGAGGTCCTCCAGCACCTCGGCGTCGCCGGTGATGCGGTAGTACTGGGCGAGCCCCGCCAGGCCGTAGATCTGCTCGTACAGGGCGATGGCGCCGGAGTCATCGCCGTTCTCCGAGGCCGTCAGGGTGACGGTGCCATTGACGCCCTTGCGCCGGCCAAAGGCCCAGATGCAGGACTGCCCATCCGGACTGAGGATGCGAAAGGAGGAGCGCTGGAACTGGATGCCCGCGGCGGCCGCCAGCCGGTAGCGGTGGTCGCCCGTCATCAGGTACGCCGACGACAGCCCGTAGATGAGCCGGGCGAGGGTCGGCATGGCCTGGAGGTTGTCGTCCGTGGCGCCGCCGTAATAGTTGAGGTTGGTGCGGTAGCGCTTGGAGAAGTCGTCCTCGCTGTAGGTGCGCGAGTCTCCGAAGAGGTCATCGAGCCACGCATTGGCCATGTGCGTCGTCTGGGTCATCCACCAGTGCGGCTCCTCGAAGAGGAAGCGCTGCGGCTCGGAGTGCATGCGGGTGACAGCGCGTGCGTCGTAGCGCTCCTCCCCGGCGTGCTCGAACCGGATGGCCCGGACGAAGACGGTGTCCTGGGGCCGCAGGTAGCGGGCCACCTTCCGGGCCAGCTCGCTGCCCTCCTGTCCGGGAGCGTCGGGCACCCGGTCTTGCGAGCTGCCGTCGATGTTGGTGAGGACCGAGAACGTCGTCTCGGCGCCGAAGTGGAGCGTCACGGTGTCGCCGCTTCGCAGCAGCAGGTCGCACCGGAGCTGCTCGGGCTGCGACGACGTGACGGTTCCCTGAAGGGTGATGGATTGGCAGAGGTTGTTCATGCGCTCTCGTGAGGGGGAGGTGTTGCGCTGCGGCTGTCTTTAGAGACGGCAGGTACGCGCTGTGACGTCGCCGGCACGGAGGCCGTGTGCGGCCTGGAGCAGGTCGGCGCACTTCTCGGCGATCATCACGACGGCGGCATGGCTGTCGCCGGAGGGCAGGGTCGGCATCACGCTGGCGTCCGCCACGCGCAGTCCGCCGATTCCAAAGACACGCAGCTCCGGGTCCACGACAGCCAGGGCGTCGAGTCCCATCCGGCAGGAGCCCGCGGGCTGTTGGCCCGATTCGGCGCCGCGCTGGACGAAGGCCCTGAGCTGGGCCCGGTGGCCCACCCCGGGGCCGGGGATCAGCTCGCTGCCCACCTGACCGGAGAACGCCTGGGTGGCGAAGAGCTCCCGGGCCAGCTCCACGCCCCGCATCAGGCGCGTGACGTCCGCCTCGACGGCCAGGTAGTTGGGATTGAGGAAGGGCCTGGCGAGCGGGTCACGGCTCGCCAGGCGCACCCAGCCGCGCGACAGCGGCCGCACCACGACCGGCAGGATGCTCACGGCGTTCGGAGGCTTCTGTCCGAGGGCCTGGTCGGGCGCCCCGTGGATCAACGCGAGCTGCAGGTCGGGCCCGAGCCAGCCGGGAGTGGAGTGACAGAAGAGGGCGCTCTCGGAGGGGCCCGGCCGGGGGGCCGGGA
>NZ_RAWB01000624.1 GCF_003612055.1 Corallococcus llansteffanensis | reverse complement strand
CGCAGGCGTCCGAGGCTTCAGCTTGCGACGGCGCGGCGAAGCAAGCGCAGGCGTCCGAGGCTTCAGCCCGCGACGGCGCGGCAAAGCAAGCGCAGGCGTCCGAGGCTTCAGCCCGCGACGGCGCGGCGGAAGCTACGCAGGCATCGGCCCGCAACGCGCGGCGACAGGCCCTGCGCGACGCCCCCGTGGTCCTCGTCAGCGCGTGCCTGCTGGGCGAGGCCTGTCGGTACGACGGACGCTCTCAGCGCTCGGAGCGGGTGCTCGCGGTGCTGGAGGGCAAGGCCGTGGTCCCCATCTGTCCGGAGGCCGCCGCGGGCATGGGCATCCCCCGCCCTCCCGTGGACCTGTCTGGTGGCACGGGCGTGGACGTCTGGGCCGGCCGCGCGCGGGCCCTCACGCGGGAGACGCGCGAGGACCGCACCGCCGCGTTCCAGGAGGGCGCTCGGATGGCGCTCGACGCCGCGCGGCGGTTCGACGTCCCCGTGGCGCTGTTGAAGGAAAAGAGTCCTTCGTGCGGCAGCCAACGCGTCTACGACACCGGCGTGCTACGGCCGGGCGAAGGCATCACGACCGCGCTGCTGCGCGCGGACGGACGCACCGTCGTCAGCGACGAGGACCTGTAGCCTGGCGGATCAGCCCCGCGCGGGCAACACCAGCTCGTCCCCGGGACGCGGCGCGAAGCAGGCCTCCACCTCCGCGTCCGTCACGTCCGCGAGCGTGGCCGGGTTCCAGCGCGGCTTCTGATCCTTGTCCACGAGCACGGCCCGGATCCCCTCGCGGAAGTCCGGCCGCGCAGTCAGCGCCTGGCTCAAGCGGTACTCCACGCGCGCCATCGTGTCGTAGTCCTGGCCGCGCCCCTCGCGGAGCTGACGCAGCGTCACCTTGAGGCTCGTGGGCGACATGCGCAGCAGCGTGGCGCGCGTCTCCTCCGCCCACGGCGAACCCTCGCGCTCCAGCGCCGCCAGGATGTCCTCCACCCGGTCCCCCCGGAAGCACCGCGCGATGGCGTCCGCCCGCGCTTCGAGCGCGGAGGTCCCCGGCTCCGCGAGGAAGCCCGCGAGGACATGCGCCGCCACGTGGTGGCCCGGCCCCCTCCAGTCCGCGGCCACCAGCGCGTCCAGCACCTCCTCCAGCCGCGAGGACTCCACCCGGTGCGTCGCGTACCCGAGCCACACCGCGTCCGCCGCGTCACACCGCGCGCCCGTCAGCCCCAGGTACGTGCCCGTCTCGCCCGGAAAGCGCGGCAGGAACCAGCCGCCGCCGACGTCCGGGAAGAGGCCGATGCCCGTCTCCGGCATCGCGAGCACCAACCGCTCCGTCACGGCCCGGAACGCGCCGTGCACCGACAGCCCCAGCCCGCCGCCCATGCAGATGCCATCCACCAGCGCGATGAAGGGCTTCGGGAAGTGGTGGATCCGGTGGTTGAGCGCGTACTCCGCCAGGAAGAACTCGCGTGACAGGGGCCCGCCCCCTTCCGCATCCGGGCGTCCGAGCGACCCGGCCACCGCGCGCACGTCCCCTCCCGCGCAGAACGCCTTGCCCCCCGCGCCCCGGATCACCACGGCCTTCACGGACGGATCCACCGCCCACGCGTCCAACTGGGGATGGAGCGCCCGGCACATCTCCAGGGACAGCGCGTGGAGCGCCTTTGGGCGGTTGAGGGTGACAAGGCCCACCGGCCCACGGGTCTCCAGCAGCACGTCCTCGCTCATGCCCGGGGGATATCAGGACCGGCCGTGCACGCTTCGGAGATTCCAGGGGTGACATGGCGGCGAAAAAAGGTATGGGGAGAAAATGACTTCCGCCGCGCCCTTCCTGCGCGCCGCCGTCTTCGACATGGACGGCACGCTCGTCGACAACATGGACTTCCACAACCGGGCTTGGGTGACGCTCGCCCGGAGGCTCGGCCTGGAGGGCCTGACCGCCGAACGGTTCCAGAACGACTTCGCGGGCAAGAAGAACGAGGAGATCTTCCCGGAGCTCCTCGGGCGCACGCTGTCCGTGGCGGAGCTGGACGCGCTCGCGGAGGAGAAGGAGTCCCACTACCGCGCCATCTACCGGCCCTATCTGGCGCTGCACCGGGGTGCGGAGGCGTTCCTCCACCGGCTGCGGGACGCGCGCCTGCCCATGGCCGTGGCCACCGCCGCGCCGCAGGGCAACCGCGAGCTGGTGCTGGACGGGCTCGGCGTGCGGCCGCTCTTCGCGACCGTCGTCGGCGCCGAACAGGTGAAGCGCGGCAAGCCCGCGCCGGACATCTTCCTCGCGGCGGCCCAGGCGCTGAAGGTGCCTCCGGAAGCGTGCGTGGCCTTCGAGGACGCCATCAACGGCGTGCTGTCCGCGCGCGCCGCCGGCATGGTCACGGTGGGCATCACCACCACCACGACCGCCGAGAAGCTCAAGCAGGCAGGAGCCCACTTCACCGCCGCCGATTTCGACACGCTGCCGCCCGCGCTGCTGGCGCGCCTCTTCGACGCCCGTCCCTGAGGGGCGGGCCGGGGGGCCTGTCGGACCCGGAGCCCGCGTGCCAAAAGGGCGCCAGACGCGGTGACGTTGTGTAGTGTTCGGTGGCCATGTCGACGTCCGCCGCCAAACTCAAGCTCCCCTCGGGCCCGTCCCGGCACGTGTACGACGTCATCGTGCTGGGCAGCCAGGTCGGCGGCGCGCTCGCCGCCGCGCTCCTGGCGAAGCGCAACCACCGCGTGTTGCTGGTGGAGCACGACGGCATGGGCCCCGGCTACGAGCACGACGGCTTCGTGCTCCCCTACGCCCCCTTCGTCGCGCCGCCCCTCAAGGCGATGCCCATCGTGGAGGAGGCCCTCGCCGAGCTGGGGCTCGCGACGTCCATTGGCCGGGCGCTGCGCCCCCACGTCCCGGAGCTCCAGCTCGTCCTGCCGAAGAACCGCGTGGACCTGACCGCGGACGCCGCCCGCCGCCGCGCCGAGCTGACGCGCGAGTTCGGCGAGGCCGGCGAGGGCATCCAGGGCGCCCTGACGGGCAGCGCCGCCCAGCACGAGGCCACCGACGCCTTCTTCAAGGAAGGCCCCCAGCTGCCCCCCGACGGCTTCTTCGAGTCCTGGAAGCTCAAGGGGCTCATCAAGGAACACCCGGGCCTCACGGCGACGCCCCGGCTCGCGAGCGAGGACCCCGCGCTGTCGCTGGTGCGCGGCCTGCTGCCCTTCCTCGTCCACCTGGAGAAGCCCTCCGCGCCCCTGTCGCTCACCCGGGCCCTGTCGCAGGTCCTCACCTCGCCCTCCACCTACCCCGGCGGCATGGACGCCCTGCGCGACGTGCTCACCCGGCGGCTCGCGGAGCTGGGCGGCGACGTGCTGGGCCGCGACAACCCGGCGGGCTTCATCGTCGAGGAGCTGGCCTTCGACGGCAGCAAGTTCGCGGGCGTGAAGCTGGTGCGCTCGGACACGCTCTACCGGGCCTCCTGCCTCGTCACGGCCACGGACTCCGGGGCACTGCGCCGGCTGGTGACGGACAAGAAGCACCACCGGGGGCTGCTGGAGCACCTGGACCAGTCCAACACCAAGTCGCTGCTCTTCACCGTGAACTGGGTGGTGCCGGAAGCGGCCCTCCCGCGAGGCATGGGCGAGCTGGTGCTCGTGGACACCCAGGACGCGGAGCTGGGCCCGCTGCTCGTGCAGCAGCACCCGGCGCGCACGGCCGCCTCCGCCGGGACGAGCAAGGACGTGGAGGGCGTGCGCGTGGTGTGCGCGGGCGCCTTCGTCCCGGCCTCCGCGCGCGACCTGGGCGAGGAGCACCTGCAGGCCCTCGCGCTGAAGATCGACGAGCACCTGGACCGGCTGATGCCCTTCACGAAGCAGCACCGCGCGCTGCGGTCGGCCCCCTACCTGGACGCCGGGGGAGTGCGCGGCAGCCGCCTGATGCCCCACCCCCTCTACAGCTTCGAGTCGGAAGCCTTCCTGGGCGTCACGGGGTTGAATCAGCGCACGCCGGCCAAGAACGTGATCCTCGCGGGCCGCGAGGTGCTGCCCGGCCTGGGCCTGGAGGGCGAGCTGCTCGCGGGGATGCGGGCCGCGAAGCTGGTGCAGGACATGCTGAAGAAGAAGGATCCCCTCAAGCGGTAGGCTTCCCGCACGGATCCGGCTGGATTTTCGGACTGTTTCTGGTAGGGTCCGCCGCTCTTTTATGGGCTGCCGTAGAACGCCCCAGTTTTCAAGGAGTTAGCAGTCATGGCGTGGAAGTGCGACCTCTGTGGGAAGCGTCCGCTGGTGGGTAACAACGTCAGCCACGCGAACAACAAGACCAAGAAGCGGAGCCTGCCGAACCTGCAGAAGCTGCGGGCGAATGTCTCGGGCAGCATCGAGCGCGTTCTGGCCTGCACCCGCTGCATCAAAGCGGGCAAGGTGATCAAGGCCGCCTGAAGTCCGGGGTCCTTCCGGTGGGCACGACGCGCGCCCCAAAAGCAGCGCTTCCGCCCACCGAACGGCTCCACCCCCGCGCGGATGACCTGGACCTCCTCCCTGTCGAGGCGGTCGTCCGACGGTTGCATCAAGAAGACCTGATCGCCCTCCACGCGGTGCGTGAGGCCCTGCCCGCGGTCGCGGCGGCGGCCCGGACCGTAGCGGAAGCGCTGCGCATTGGCGGTCGGCTGCTGTACGTGGGCGCCGGCACCAGCGGACGGCTCGGCGTGCTCGATGCCAGCGAGTGTCCCCCCACCTTCGGCGTGCCGGCCACGTGCGTCCAGGCGGCCATCGCGGGCGGCAAGCGGGCGCTGACGCGCGCCGTGGAGGGCGCCGAGGACGACGTCGACGCGGGGGCCCGGGCCGTGCGCGCCTTCCGGGCGACGCCGCGCGACGTGGTGTGTGGCATCTCCGCGAGCGCCTCCACGCCTTACGTCCGGGGCGCCCTCGACGAGGCCCGGCGCCTGGGGGCCCACACGGTGCTGGTGTGCTGCAACCCGCCCGGCAGGGCCATGCGGGCGGACGCGGTGGTGCTGGCGCGCACCGGGCCGGAGGTGGTGGCGGGCTCCACGCGGCTCAAGGCGGGCACGGCGACGAAGCTCGTGCTGAACGCGCTCACCACGGCGGCCTTCGTGGCGCTGGGCAAGGTGTACCGGGGGCGCATGGTGGACGTGCGCCCGACGAACGCGAAGCTGCGGGCCCGCGCGGCGCGCATGGTGGCGGAGCTGACGGACCTGCCCGCGGCCCGGGCCCGGGCGCTGCTCGACGCTGCGGGGGACAGCGTGAAGCTGGCGCTGGCCATGCACTTCACCGGGCTTCCGGTGGCCCAGGCGCGGCGCAGGCTCCAGACTGTTGGCCTGCGGGCGCTCGCTCTCCCTCCGTCCGGCAGGGCACCGAAGCGGGGCGGAAGAGAGCTCCAGCCTCCAGCGGAGACGCGTCGCGGTCAGCGGCCCCGAACCTCGAGCGCAGCGAAGCCTCCGGCATCGCCAGCCCCTGTGCAGGCAGCCGAGACGCGGCTCGGCAAGCGGCCCCGAACGTCGAGCGGAAGAAGGCCCCTGGCACCCCCAGCCCCTGAGCAGGCAGCGAAGACGCAGCGCGGCAAGCGCCCCCGGACATCAAGCGCAGCAG
>NZ_RAWB01000623.1 GCF_003612055.1 Corallococcus llansteffanensis | reverse complement strand
CCCCTCCACACCGCCGCGAGACCGAAGACAGGCACGGCCGGGACGATAACCGAGCCCTCCTGTCCCCCGTCCAGACAGTGCCGCCGGAAACAGGCGACAACGCTGCACGCCAAGGTTTCAAAGCCAGATGGGTCCCTCCAACCCGGGACGCACCTACATCGGCATCATGCGTCATTGCTTCTATGCTGGAGCCTCTCCGTAACCCCCCCTTACCGGAGTGCCACCCCCGTATGCGCAATTGGATCCGACTCTTCTCCGGCACCCTGCTCGCGGCCACGCTGCTCGCGGGCTGCGGCGGCACTGACCCCGACCCAGATCCCAATCCCCCCCCGGTAGACGCCGGTACGACGGACGGAGGCAGCGACGCCGGCAGCGGCGACGTCGACGCGGGCTTCGATGCCGGCTACGTCGAGGACGCGGGCGTCATCGTGGACCCCGACCCCGATCCGGGCGAAGTCCCCACCGACCCGTATGATCCGACCAACGCCCAGAAGGACTCCGACTGTGACGGCCTGACGGACCAGGAGGAGTTCTCCACCGTCTACACGGGCAACGTGAGGACGAACCCCGGCCTGCGCGACACCGACGGCGACGGCATCCGCGACGGCGTGGAGGTGGGCCGCATCAAGAGCATCATCGCCACCTGTTCGTTCTACGCGGACCTGGATCCGGCCTCGCGCACCTCGCCGGTGAAGGCGGACACGGACGGCGACGGGCTGCCGGACGGCCTGGAGGACGCCAACCGCAACGGCAAGCGCGACCTCACGGAGACGGACCCCAACACCGCGGACTCCGACGGTGACACCCTCTCCGACGGCGTGGAGGACGCGAACAAGAACGGTTCGCAGAGCCCCGGTGAGACGGATCCGCGCAAGCGCGACACCGACGACGACGGCCTGCCGGACGGCCTGGAGAAGTCCTCCGGCACGGACGCGCTCAAGCCCGACACCGACGGTGACACCTGCTCCGACGGCGCCGAGGACGTGAACAAGAACGGCAAGTTCGACTCCGGTGAGACCAACCCGCGCGTGGCGGACTGCGCCGCGTCCATCCCCGACGCGGACTTCGACGGCATCCCCGACAGCGTGGAGGACGCCACCGGCACCGACAAGACCAAGGCCGACACGGACGGCGACGGCGTGGCGGACGGCGTGGAGGACACGAACAAGAACGGCCGCGTGGACAGCGGCGAGACGGACGCCCGCCTGACGGACACCGACTGCGATGGCCTCCAGGACGGCGCGGGCCGCAACGGCTTCCTCGGCGAGGACCCGAACTCCAACGGCCTGGTGGAGGCCGGCGAGACGGACCCCACCAACCCGGACTCCGACGGCGACGGCCTCTCCGACGGCGTGGAGCGCGGCGTGGCGACGGCGGCGGCCCCGCGCACCACCTGCGGCTACGTGGGCGACGCGGACCCCACGACGAAGACGGACCCCAACAAGCCGGACTCCGACGGTGACGGCATCCCCGACGGCGCCGAGGACTCCAACCAGAACGGCAAGGTGGACCCCGGCGAACTGAACCCGCAGAACGGCACGGACGGCGCGCCCAACACCCCGGCGGGCAAGGCGTGCAGCGTGCAGAACCTGCGCACGGTGACGTTCAAGGAGGACAGCGGCGCGGACATGCGGCTGGCGCTGCCCAACACGTTCAAGACCGCCAACCTGGTCAACATCAAGGCCTCCGGTCAGACGGTGGGCGTGATGGGCTGGGACGACACGAAGCAGGTGACGTTCATCGCGTACAAGCGCGGCCAGGTGGTGAACGCCTCGGGGAACTCCACCACGCCCGCGGGGGACGAGCTGGGCATCCGCACCGGCACGGCGCCGCTCGCGCCGGCGGACGTGGAGTTCACCCAGACGTTCACCACGTGGGATGGCTTCAGCGCGGTGTCCGCCCGGTACGGCCTGGCGGGCACGGCGGACCTGAAGACCTTCACCAACACGCTGGCCAAGGCGCTCGTGCCCGCCACCACGGATGCCCTCGGCGGCAGCGCGGGCATCACCGGCCCGTTCAAGATCCAGGCGCAGTACGTGCACCGCGCCGACCAGAGCGTGGTGGTGGTCATCGCCATCACCCCGGCGGCCCGTTACAACGAGGCGGGCAGCCTCTTCACCATGGCGGACACGGCGGGCGGCTCCGCGCTGGCGCAGTTCGGCGACGCGGACGCGGTGCAGTGCGAGGTCTTCACCGGCAACACCGCGGTGGTGGACTTCCTCTTCGTCGTGGACGACAGCGGCTCCATGGCGACGTCGCAGACGTACCTGGCGGAGGCCGCCTCGGCGGTGGCCAGCAAGCTGGCCAACGCCACGCTGGACTGGCGCCTGTCCATGGTGACCACCAGCTACCTGGCCGCCGGAAGCGGGCCCAACAAGGGCGTGCTGCGCAACTTCACCACCAACGTGGACCAGTTCAAGGCGTGGCTGACGGAGAAGGCGGAGTGCAACAACAACGTGTGCGCGGTGAAGGGCGGAACCACCCAGAACCCGACGTACACGCCCATCCCCAACACGACGTGCGCGTCCAACCTGGAGTGCTGGGTGGGCATTGGCGGCAACGGGACGGAGCGTCCGCTGGAGTCGGCGCGCGTGGCCATCAACAACATGGCCGCGTCCACGGGGGCCGCGAACACGAAGCTGCGCCCGGGCGCGAAGATGGTGGTCGTCGTCCTCACCGACGTGCGTGACCAGTCCGCGGACACGGTGGCCAACTACAAGCAGTACTTCCTCAACACGGGCACCGGGGCCGGCACCACCAACAACCCCACGGGTCAGGCCATCCAGGTCCACGGCATCATCTGCCCGTCGGAGAACGCCACCGCGGACACGGCCACCTGGTGCCGCTCGGACGAGGATCCGCGCGACCCGCGCCACCTGGAGGTCATCCAGGCCACGGGCGGCGTGTCGGGCAGCATCCGCGACAAGAGCTCCATCACCAACACCATCAACGCCATCGTGGACAGCGTCATCGCCTCGGTGGGCTACAAGACGCTCAAGCCGCCCATCGGCGCGTCGTTGAAGGTGGCCGTGGCGGAAGTGGCGAACCCCGCGGTGTGCCCGAACATCGGTGACCTGCCGCGCAGCCGCACCAACGGCTTCGACGTGGACGGCATCAACCGCACCGTGTCGTTCTACGGCGCGTGCCGCCCGAAGCAGTCCGGCGTCACGCAGGCGGCGGTGTCCTACCGCTACTGGATCGACCGCTCGAGCAACCCCAACGGCAGCCCGCCGCCGTGCTCGACCGACACCACGTACTACGACCCGAACGACCCGGACTACTGCAAGGGCAAGCTCACCTGCAATCGCACCACCGACAAGTGCGAGTGCCCGGCGGACTGCGGCGGCAACGTGCCCGCGGGCCAGGTGTGCAACACCGACCGCGCCGTGTGTGACTTCACCTGCGCGCAGGACTGCGGCGGCACGTGCGGCACCTTCGAGACGTGCAACGTGAACAGCTGCTCGTGCAGCTGCGTGCAGTCCGCGTCCTGCGCGGAGGGCTACAAGTTCGACAACAGCAGCGGCGTCTGCGGCTGCGTCTGCGACACGGGCGCGCTGAACTGCGGCTCCGCCTTCGCGGCCGACCCGGGCCTCTGCGCCTGCATCTGCAAGCCGGACTGCGGCGGCTGCGCCCCGGGCTTCACGTGCAACGTCAGCGCGTGCGCCTGCGAGCGGCCCATCGGCTGAAGCCGGCTGGAATGAAAACGCTCCCCCGGTGCCTCACGGGCCGGGGGAGCGCAGGTGACGGAAGGTCTTCGTCGCTCTTCCATGAAGCCCCCGGTCTTCTCGTCCCCCTGAAGGGACGCGGGGCCGGGGGCTTCTTCTTTGTTCCTACTTCGCGGGGGCGAGCCCCTCGGGCGCGCTGGCGACGCGGTAGACGGGGTAGAGGCCGAAGCGCTCATCCCAGGCCGGGTGCCGCTCCGCGAAGAAGCGCAGGCGGGCGCGCGGGTCCTTGGCGAAGGCGGGGTCCTTCAGGCGCTCCTGGAACGCGGCCTTCACGGCGGGGTCCTTCGCGAGCAGCTCGCGGGCGAAGGGCTCCACCACGTAGTCCTCGATGTATTCCTTCTGTTCGAAGTGGGCGTTGAAGAAGCCCCACGACAGGAACGAGTCCGGCCCCGACGGCTCGAAGAGGTGCGCGACGAGCTGCACGTTCTTCTGCGCCACGGGCACGTAGAGCGAGCCCGCGGGCAGCCCCTGGGTGTCCGGCTTCCAGGCGCCCTTCGCGGTGAGGCCCTGGTGGCCTTCGCTGGACTGCTCGCGGAACTGGAGGTCCCGCGAGAGGAACGACTCCACCTTCGCGGCGGGCACGGCGCGGGTGAGGCGCTGGAACGCGATGCCGTGCGCGGTGAGCTTGGGCGCCACCCACGCGGCGTGGGCGGCGGACACCACGTAGCCGCCCGTGGGCAGCGTCACGGTGAGCGCGGGCTGGAGGTCCGGCGCGAAGGGCACGGTCCACGTCTGGGGCTTCGTGTCGTCGTAGCGGATCCACGCCTGGCCGGAGATGTCCGAAGGCCCGCGCTCGTAGGCGTAGCCCTTGAACTGGAGCGTCTCCCGCTTGGGCGTGTTCTCCCAGCCGAGCACCACCTCGCGCACCTGGCCGGAGGTGGCCTTCAGGTCTTCCGCCTTCACGGCGGCCTGGAGCGCGGCGCCGTCGCGGGCGACGAGGCGCAACAGGCCCTCCATCACGTCGCGGGTGGCCTTCACGCGCTGGGCGTAGGTCTTCCAGGAGTGCGTCTCCACGAGCACGCCGAAGCGGTGGTGGATGGACCAGTAGCCGTGGCTGAAGCGCGGCGGGGGGACGCCGTAGGTGAAGCCGCTCGTCGGGTCGTCGTCCTTCACGAAGGACGGGTAGAAGGACAGCGGCTGGTGGCCCTGCGCGGTGAGACCCGCGAAGAGCTCCTCGCGCAGCTTGAGGCCCAGCGCCGCGAGCGCGGGCGGCCCGGCCTTCTGCGGCTCCAGGCTCACGGACACGTCGGGTTCGAACCTGGCGCCGTCGGTGACGTGCAGGTCCACGTAGACGAGCGGATCCCACGCGGCCAGGGCCTTGAGCACCAGCGCCATCTCCGGCGCGTCCACCTTCGCGTAGTCGCGGTTGAGGTTGAGGTTCTGCGCGGTGGTGCGGAAGCCCATCTCCTCCGGGCCCACCTGGTTGGGGCGGTGGTTGGGGCCGAAGCGCTCGTGGCCGTCCACGTTGAAGACGGGGACGAAGACGGCGGTGACGCCCTGGAGCGCGCCCGGCAGCACCTTGCCCTGGAGCGCGTCGCGCAGGAGCCAGTAGCCGGCGTCCTTGCCGTCGATTTCACCCGCGTGGATGCCGCCCTGGAAGAAGACGACGGGGCGCTGCTTCCGGCGCGCGGCGTCCGCGGTGAGGGTGCCGTCCTGGCTGACGACGAGCGCCACCAGCGGGCGCCCCTCCGGGGACAGGCCCAGGGTGTCGCAGCGGGCCCTGCCGGGGAAGGCCTTGGGGAAGGCGCGGCAGAGGCTCTCAGCCTCCGCGTAGCGGCCGGTGCGCTTCCAGCCGCTCTGTTCGGAGAGGGAGGTGAGGGAGGGGGGAGCCTGCGACAGGAC
>NZ_RAWB01000622.1 GCF_003612055.1 Corallococcus llansteffanensis | reverse complement strand
GGGGCGGGCTCGAGGCCCGCTGAGTTTCAGGCGTTCAGCCTGGCGGGGGATCGCGGGGCGCGTCCGGGACCGGGGCGACCTCGCTCCATGGGAAGGGGCGGGCCATGCCGGCCAGAACCCGCCGGGGCCCCACGAAGGACGAGCGCGCGTGGGCGGCGAGCAGGTTGTCGATGACGAGCAGGTCCCCGCGCTCCCACGGGAACATCACCTGCTCGGCCTCGTAGGCGGCGCGCAGCGTCTCCATCACCTGCGGCTCGATGGGGCTGCCGTCGCCGTAATACGTGTGGTTGGGCAGCGCTTCCTCGCCCAGGTCGGACAGCAGCGCGGAGGCCACCGGCGCGGGCAGGGTGGAGACGTGGAAGAACGTGGCGTGGTTGAACCAGACGGGCTCGCCCGTGACGGGGTGCAGCCCCGCCGCGCGCCGCACCTGCCGCGTGCGCAGGCGGTTGCCGTCGCGCCACTCGACCTGGATGCCGCTGCGCTGGCAGTACGCCTCCACCTCGGCGCGGTCCTCCGTCTGGAACGCCGTCTGCCAGCTCAACCCCAACTGGTCGCCGAAGTTGCGGACGTACGTGTAGCCCTGCTCCAGGAAGCGCGCGCGCACCTCGGCCGGCAGGCGCTGGAAGATGCGCCGCGTGTCCGCGAGCGGCGTCTCGCCACCCTGTTGCGACGGCAACACGCAGGCGAAGAAGAGGCGCGCCGGGAAGGTCTGGTTGTAGGACTGCTCGTTGTGCAGGAAGATCCGCTCGGACGGCGGATGGTCCGTGGACGTGTAGATGTTCCCGCTCACCTGCGAGCGCGGTGAAGAGCGCTCCTCGTACGCCAGCGCCTCGTCCGCCAGCGCCCGGATGACCTGGTCCATGGCCTCGGGCGTCACCACGTCGAAGCCGCGGAAGAGCACGGCGCCATGGCGGTGGAGCTGCTCGTCCACGCGCGCGCGGTGCGTGCGGCACCACTCGGCCAGCTCGACGCCCGGAAGGGACGGGCGGGCCACCACGGGCAGGTGCAGGCCGGGCCGCAGCTCCTCGAAGCGCACGAAGTCCTGGCCGGAGCCGTCCACCTCACGCCTGCGCAGCTTCGGGAGTGCGCGCTTCGGCTGGCCATCCGTCGTCATGACTCGCTCCCACCGCGACGACGCACGCCGCGGAACAGTTCCTTGCGTGAGGACTGGAGCGCCTGCGCCCGCTCCTGCTGCCGCTGGCGCTCGCGCTCCACCAGCACCGCGTGCAGCTCCTCCAGCGTCGCGTCCGGCCGGGCCACCGCCGCCGCCAGCGTGGCCTCGTAGTCCTCCGCCAGCCGCGCGATGGTGGAAGCGTCGAAGAGGGCGGTGGCGAAGCGCAGCACGCCCTGGAAGCGGCCCTCGGACTCGGCCAGCAGCACGGACAAATCGAACGGTGAACCGCCGTCGTCGATGTCCAACTGGCGCAGCTTCAGCCCGGGCAGTCGCAGCGCGGGCAGCGGCGCGTTCTCCAGGACGAACATCACCTGGAACAGGGGGTTGTAGCGGGCGTCGCGCGGCGGGCGCAGCGCCTCCACCAGCTTGTCGAAGGGGACATGCGGATGTGCCTGGCCGCCGAGCGCCACCTCGCGCACGCGCCCGAGCACCTGCCGGAAGGTCGGGTTGCCCTCCAGGCCCACGCGGAGCACGAGCTGGTTCACGAACAGGCCGATGAGGTTCTGCGTCCGCGCGTGCTCGCGGCTGGCCACGTCCGTGCCCACCACCAGGTCCGCGCGGCCCGTGCGCGAGTGCAAGAGCACGAGGAAGCCCGCCAGCAGCGACATGAAGGGCGTGGTGCCCTCGGCCCGGCCGAGCTGCCGCAGCCCTTCGCTGAGCGCGACGGAGAGCGACACCGGCTGCCGGGCACCCTCGAAGTGCTGGCGCTCCGGGCGGGCTCTATCGAGGGGAAGCTCCAGGAGCGGCGGTGCTCCCGTGAGGCGCTCCTTCCACCACGCGAGCTCCTCGTCGAGCAGGCCGCCTTCCAACCGGCGTCGCAGCCACGCCGCATGATCCGCGTACTGCACGGGCAGCTCCGGCAGCGGCGACGGCCGACCCTGCGCGAAGGCGGCGTAGAGCGCGCCCAGCTCCCGCACCACCACGCCCATGCTCCAGCCGTCCGACACCACGTGGTGCAGCGTGAGCAGCAGCCGGTGCCGGTCCTCCGACAGCTTCAGGAGCTTCGCGCGCACCGGCAGCTCGCGCTCCAGGTCGAACGGTCCGCGCGCCTCCTCGGCGGTGAGGCGCTCCGTCTCGCTGGCCTGTCGCTCCTGCGGCAGTCCGCTCAGGTCCACCACGGCACCCGGGCGCGACAGGGGCCCACCGGCCGGGACTTCCGAAGGCGCGAGGATGTCCTGCACGCGGCGGCCCTGGACGCGGGGGAAGCGCGTGCGAAGTGCCTCATGCCGGTGGACGATGGCCTCCAGGCTGCGGGTGAGCACCGCCACGTCCAGGCGTCCCTCCAGCTCCACCGCGGCCGGGATGTTGTAGGCCGCGCTGCCCGCCGCGAGCTGATCCAGGAACAGCAGCCGCTCCTGTCCCGGCGACAGCGGTGCATCCCCACGGGCCCCCGCCACCAACGGCGGCGGCGCGGCGGAGGGATGGCGCAGCTCCGCGAGCGCCCGCGCGGTGAGCGCCTCCAAGTGCACGCCCTCCAGGAGCAGCGCCACCGGGAGGTGGATCTCCAGCTCCTCCTCCAGCGCCGCCTTCAGCTCGACGGCGTGGATGGAGTCCAGGCCCAGCGCGGTGAGGGGCCGCGTCGCTTCCAGCGCCGACAGCGGCACGGACAGCGCGCGCGACAGGTGCTGTCGCAGGTACGTGCCCAGCAGTTCCGCCCGCTCCGTCTCGGACGCGGCCCGCAGGGACTCGCGCGTCAGCCGGGGGGCCTCCGAAGCGGCACTTCCGGCAGCCTCGGACGCGTCGCCAGCAGTCTCGGCGAGGACCTCCTGGGCGAGGATCTCCAGCTCATTCGCCAGGAACTGCGTGCGACACGCGCGCCGCTGCACCTTGCCGCTGGACGTCTTGGGCAGCCCTCCGGCGGGGATGAGCACCACCGTGTCCGCGGTCACCTCGTGCGCCTGCGCGATGGCGCGCCGGACGGCGTCGATGGCGGGGGCGGGTTCGCTCAGCAACTTGCGATCCACCTCCAGCACGACGACGAGCTTCTCCTCGCCGCCCCGATCCACGGAGAACGCGGCCGAGCAGCCCGGACGCATCGCCGGGTGGCTCGACTCCGCCGTCAGCTCCAGATCCTGCGGGTAGTGGTTGCGCCCGCGCAGGATGATGAGGTCCTTGATGCGGCCCGCGACGAACAGCTCCGTGCCGGACAGGAAGCCCAGGTCGCCCGTGCGCAGGTAGGGGCCCTCGCCGGTGTCGGCGCGGCGCGCGCGGAAGGTGGCCTCGCTCTCCTCGGGCCGCTCCCAGTAGCTGCCCGCCACGCTCGGGCCGCGCAGCCAGATCTCCCCCAGCCGGCCCTCGGGCACGGGCAGGCGGGACTCGGGCTCCACGATGATCAGCTCCTGCCCGGGGATGCTCGCGCCACTGCCCACCAGCGTGCGCGCGTCGGTCTGCTCGCTCACGTCACCGGGGGACACCTTCTCGGCGCGGCCCTGCTGGAGCGCCTCCTGCCGGTACACCTGCTCCACCGGCGGCGCGGCCTTGCGCCCGCCCGACGCGATGAGCGTGGTCTCCGCGAGCCCGTAGCACGGGTAGAAGGCCTCCTTGCGGAAGCCGGAGTCCGCGAACGCGCGCGTGAAGCGCTCCAGCGTCTCCGCGCGTACGGGCTCCGCGCCGTTGAAGGCCACGTCCCAGGAGCTCAGGTCCAGCGCCGCCCGCTGCTCGGGCGTCGTCTTGCGCACGCACAGGTCGAAGGCGAAGTTGGGTCCACCGCTCGTCGTCGCGCGGTAGCGGGAGATGGCCTCCAGCCAGCGCGCCGGCCGCTTGAGGAAGTCCAGCGGCGACAGCAGCACCACGGGGAAGCCTCCGCACAGCGGCTGCAGCACGCCGCCGATGAGGCCCATGTCGTGGTACGGCGGCAGCCAGATGACGCCGCGGCTGTCATCCGAGTGCTCGAAGCACTGGTGGATGGCCAGCGAGTTCGCCAGCAGGTTGCCGTGGCTGAGCATCACGCCCTTGGGCGTGCCGGTGGAGCCGGAGGTGTACTGGAGGAAGGCCAGCCCCTCGCGCGCCGTGCCCGGATCCTTCCAGCCGCTCGCCTCGCCATCCTCCACCGCGTCGGTGGCCAGCCAGGACAGGCCGGAGAGCGCGGCGGACTGCTCGCCCATCGACTCCATGAAGCCCTGGATGAACCCGGTGGTGAGCGCGAACCGCGCCCGCGCGTCCTGGATCACCGCCTCCAGCCGGGGCAGCGTGCGCGCCAGTCGCATCGGATCCGGCGGGTAGGCCGGCACCGCCACCGCGCCCGCGTAGAGACAACCCACGAAGGCGGCCACGTACTCAAGACCTGGAGGGTAGAGCAGCAGCACCCGCTCGCCCCGGGCGCCCCGCGCCTGGAGCGCCGCGCCGATGGCTCGCGCCCGCCGATCCAGCTCTCCGTAGGTGAGGTGCGCTTCCTCTGTGTCACCATCCACGAGGAACGTGTAGGCGAGCTGATCCGGGCGTTGTTCCGCCCTGAGACGTGACAGCTCCACCAACGTTGAAACGTTTGGTAACAATTCTGGCGAACGCATGCGTTGGGCCGAACGAGAGGTACCGAGCCCCGGTCAACCCCGTGGACTCCCCGGGAAGACGCGAAACTCGTGCAGCGTGAGCGGAATTATTCGCGGAAAACGTGCAGGACTGTTAACACAGCACGTTACAAACTGTCCATGTACGCAGGCATTTCTCAGTCAGGCCCCTTGATACATCGGGGGCCTGACAGCGCTTCCCGTTCGCGGATCAGCGGATGGGGAGCGGATGGTCGGCGGACAGGCTGTCGGACAGTCGGACCGACAGGGTGGGACACGCGCCCGGCAGTCGCTCCGCGAGGTACTCGGTGAGCACGCGCTCCATGCGCAGGGACTCGTCCTGCACCAACCGCTTGAGCTCCGCCAGGTGGGTGAGGCTCTCCAGGACGGCGTCGGTGCCCACGCCGAAGTCGATGAGACACGCCACCTCGTCCACGTCGCCGGCCAGCAGCTTGTCCACCATGGGGAGGCAGGACGTCACGGTGCCGATGAGCGCGCCGGAGCGGTAGTAGCGCTCGAAGGCGTAGGAGGCCAGGTAGTCCGCCCACTTGGGCTCGTTGATGTCCACCTGGAGGTCCAGGCTCTTCACCATCGTCTGCATCAGCGCCACGTGCGCGCGCAGGTACGCGGTGAGCGGGCCGCGCACCGTGTCCAGCACGTCGTCCACGTCCTGGCCGACGAAGGTGTGCATCATCAGCGTCGCGGTGCGCGAGTCACGCGCGTGGCCGGCCTTGTCCGCCGCCGCGTGGAAGAGGCCGATCTTCTCCAGCGCCTCCTCCAGCGGCTGGCCCAGGAGCGACGTGAGGACGTTGTAGCCGCCGGTGCCGGTGCGCTCGAAGAGGGCGGGGTCCGTGGCGCACGTCACCCAGGTGGGGAGCCGGGGCTGGAT
>NZ_RAWB01000621.1 GCF_003612055.1 Corallococcus llansteffanensis | reverse complement strand
GGGTGGGGTGGTCCTTCGCGGACAGCCGGGCATTTTTCCAGTGGGAAGCGATTGAGGCCCGGCATAGGGAATGTTTCACGTGACCCAGGAGCCGCGCTGAGATGAGTCAGGACGTCCCCCCAGCGCCCGAGGCCCTGTTCACCGGGAGCAGCCAGATGCATGCGCTCGTGCGCGCGCATGACTGGGCCTCGACGCCGGTGGGCCCTGTGGCCTCCTGGCCCACGAGCCTCAAGGTGCTCGTGAAGACGCTGCTCGGGTCGCGCTACCCCATGATCCTCACGTGGGGGCCCCAGCTGAGCCAGTTCTACAACGACGCCTATTCGGCGGTGATTGGCGACAAGCACCCGGGCGCGCTGGGCACGGACATCCGGGGCACGCTGGCGGAGGCGTGGGACGCGCTGGGGCCGCTGGTGATGGAGGCCATGACGACGGGCGCCGCCAGCTGGGTGCCCGCACTGATGCTGCTCCTGGAGCGCAGCGGCTACCGCGAGGAGTCCTACTTCGACGTCAGCCACGCGCCCGCCTACGACGACACGGGCGCCATTGGCGGCATGCTCGCGGTGTGCGCCGAGGTGACGCAGCAGGTGCTGAGCGGCCGGCGCATGCGGCTGTTGCGCGACCTGTCCGCTCGCGCGTCGGACACGCGCAGCGTGACGAAGACGTGCCGCGACCTGATGTCCGCCATGGCCGAGCACCCGCTGGACGTGCCCTTCGCGCTGCTCTACCTGCGCTCGGCGGAGGGCCGGACGCTGACGCTCTCTGGCTCCGTGGGCGTGGCGCCCGGAGGGCCGCTGAGCCCGGAGTCCGTCGCGTTGGATCCCGCGCTGCCGGAGGCGGCGCCGTTCCTGCGCGCGCTCGAGGGCGGGCCGGTGCGGCGGGACGGGCTGGAGGCCCTGCTGTCGCTGCGCGGGGGCCCCTTCGGGGACGCGGTGGGTTCGCTCCTGCTCCAGCCTCTCGCTGGCGCGGGCTCGTCCGCGCCGCTGGGCGTGCTCGTCACGGGGCTGTCCCCCAACCGGGCCTTCGACGAGGGCTCCGCGTCCTTCTTCGAGCTGCTGGCCGCGCAGGTGGCGGTGGCGCTGCGCAACGCGCGGGCCTACGAGGAGGAGCGGCAGCGCGCCGAACAGCTCGCGGAGCTGGACCGGGCGAAGACGGCCTTCTTCCACAACATCTCCCACGAGTTCCGCACGCCGCTCACGCTGATGATGGGCCCGCTGGAGGACGTGCTCGCGCAGGCCCAGGTGACGGAAGCCGCGCGGCGCGACCTGGAGGTCGTCCACCGCAACGCGGGCCGCCTGCTGCGGCTGGTGAACACGCTGCTGGACTTCAGCCGGCTGGAGGCGGGCCGCAGCGACTCCCGCTTCGAGCCCATCGACCTGGCCGCCCTCACGCAGGACCTGGCGAGCAACTTCCGCTCCGCGGTGGAGCGCACGGGCCTTGGCTTCACGGTGGACTGCGCCCCGCTGCCGGAGCCCGTCTACGTGGATCCGCGCATGTGGGAGAAGGTTGTCTTCAACCTGCTCTCCAACGCGCTCAAGTTCACCTTCGCGGGCAGCATCGCCGTGCGGCTGACGGCCGGCGACGGCGACGTCGTCCTCCGCGTCTCCGACACCGGCACGGGCATCCCGGCCGGGGAGCTGCCCCACCTCTTCGAGCGCTTCCACCGCGTGCGCAACGCGCGAAGCCGCACCCACGAGGGCACCGGCATCGGGCTGGCGCTGGTGCGCGAGCTGGTGGCGCTGCACGGCGGCGACGTGCGGGTGGAGAGCCGCGAGGGCGAGGGCACCACCTTCACGGTCCACCTCCCCCGGGGCCTGGGGCACCTGCCGTCCGAGCGCATCCTCGCGCCACGCGAAGAGGAGCCCCCCTCCCAGGGCGCGCGCCCGTTCCTCCAGGAGGTCGAGCGCTGGGCGGACGTGGAGCCGGAGCCCCCGGTGACGACGGTGTCCGTCCCCGGCGTGGGCGCGGAGTCGGGCATGAAGTCGGGCGCGGAGGCCCCCCGGCAGCGCGTGCTGGTGGCGGACGACAACGTGGACATGCGCGAGTACGTGGCGCGCGTGCTGTCCCCGTCGTTCGACGTGATGCTGGCGGCGGACGGGCAGTCCGCGCTGGACGCCGCGCGCGCGAACCCGCCGGACCTGGTGCTGACCGACGTGATGATGCCCCGGCTGGGCGGCTTCGGCCTGCTGCGCGCGCTGCGCGAGTCGCCCGCCACGCGCGCCATCCCGGTGGTGATGCTGTCCGCGCGCGCGGGTGAGGAGGCCGCGGTGGAGGGGCTGGAGGCGGGCGCGGACGACTACCTGGTGAAGCCCTTCAGCGCGCGGGAGCTGGTGGCGCGCGTGCGCTCCATGCTGGAGCTGGCCAGGATGCGGCGTGACTCCCTGCGACAGGAGCTGGTCGCCGCCTCGCTGCGCGAGCGCCTCCAGGCCCGCGACGACTTCCTCGCGGTGGCGAGCCACGAGCTCAAGACGCCGCTGGCCGCCTTCCGCCTGCACCTGGAGCGGCTGGAGCGCGGGCTGGGCGACGAGGCCCGCAACCGCGTGCAGAGCCCGCTCGCATCCGCGGGCCGGCAGGTGCAGCGGCTGCACGCGCTGATGGAGACGCTGCTGGACGTGTCGCAGCTCACCACGGGCCGGCTGGCGTTGGACCTCAACGACGTGGACCTCACCACCGTGGTGGGGGACGCCGTGGCGCGGCTGCGCGACGAGGTGGAGCGGCTGGGCGTGAAGGTGACGCTGGAGGCGGCCGCGCCGCTCGTCGGCCGGTATGACCGGCTGCGCATCGACCAGGTGGTGACGAACCTGCTGGCGAACGCGGCGAAGTACGGCCAGGGCCGCCCCATCGAGGTGCGCGTGGCCGCCCAGGAAGGCACCGCGCGCGTCACCGTGCGCGACGAGGGCATTGGCATCAGCGCGGAGGACCGGGCGCGCATCTTCGAGCGCTTCGAGCGCGCGGTGCCCGGCCGCAACTACGGGGGCCTGGGCCTGGGGCTCTGGATTGCCCGGCAGGTGGTGGAGGCGCACGGCGGCCGCATCAGCGTGGACAGCGCGCCGGGCGCGGGCGCGACCTTCGTGGTGGAGCTTCCCCTGGAGGGGCTGAAGGCCGCCTGACGGCAACGAAGAAGGGGCCCCAGGGCGTGCTGCCCGGGACCCCTTCAGGTGCTGCGTGCGCTTCAACTCAGCGCGGGTGCATCACTGCCCGACGGCGAACACCAGGTCGTCGCGGTCGTTGTACTCGTTGGAGACGCACGGGCTGGTGGTGCTGCTGCTGCCGTAGCGGAACTGCGCGCGCACGGCCTGGTTGGTGCCGGAGGGCAGCGTGTACGTGGCCGACAGCGTCACGGCGCCCGCGGCCGTCGGGGTGAGGCTGGTGCCAATCTGCGTCCAGACGGGCGTCGTCGCGGTGGCGTTGGCCGTGTAGAACAGCTCCAGCCGGTCCGACGCGGGGTTGGCGTAGGCCCACACCGTGGCCTCCACCTTCACCTGCTTGCCCGGAGCGAAGGGCGTGCCGTCCACGGTGGACACCTTGAGGGCGTCCATGGACTCGTCGCTGTGGAAGGTGCCGCCGCTGCCGTCGGCGCAGGTGCCGCGCAGCGTGTTGGGGTAGCTCAGCTCCGGCCCGCGCGTGCCGCGGCCGGTGAAGGCCGTGCCGCTGTCGCACGTGGCGGCCACCGCGCTGCAGCGCACCGTCTTGAGCGTGCTGTCATAGGTGCCGGACGTGGACACGTTGGACACCGTCACCGTCCGGGCGGTCGTGGTGGCGGAGTTGCCCGCGCTGTCGGAGGCCTTCGCCGCCACGGTGTGGCTGCCGTTGGCCACCGTGCGGCTGTCCCACGCGAAGCTGTAGGGCGAGGCGAAGGACGTGCCCTTCAGCGCGCCATCCACCAGGAACTCCACCTTGCTGACGCCCACGTTGTCGGTGGCCGTCGCGGCGATGGACACGGTGCCCGTCACCGTCGCGCCGCTGGCCGGCGAGCTGAGCGAAACGGTGGGGTCCGTGGTGTCCGTGGGCAGGCCCGGGATGGTGCCCTTGCCCAGCTCCGCCAGGTACGCCGCCGCGATGCGCGCGAACTTCAGCGCGTTGGTCGCGTTGCCGCCGGTGCTGTTGGCCAGCGTGTCGTTGGCCGTGTGGATGTAGGGGTTGTCCTGGTTCATCAGCGCCTCGAACGGGATGGACGCCGGGTAGCCCTGGGCGTTCCACGACGCGTGGTCCGAGCAGCCGTAGCCGCAGGTGATGTTGGAGCGCGTGTAGCCCGTGTACGTGTCGATGAGGTTGCCCAGGAACGCGTTCTGCGCCGCGTTGGTGTTGTCGGTGACGAGCGTCACCTCCACCGTGGAGCCCCGGTAGTTGGTCATGTCCAACTGGAGGACGCCCACCACGGTGCCGAGCGTGGAGGGACTCGCCTTGTGCGCCTGCGCGATGGCCTGCGAGCCCAGCAGGCCCACCTCCTCCGCCGCGTACGCCATGAACTTCACCGTGCGCGCCGGCTTGTAGCCCTTGGCCATCGCGACGCGGAACACCTCGGAGAGCGTGGCCACGCCGGAGGCGTCGTCATCCGCGCCCGGCGCCGTCGCCGTGGGACGGCTCGACGAGCCCACGTTGATGTTGATGGAGTCCAGGTGGCCGCCAATCACCACCACCTCGTTGGGGGTGACGGTGCCCGTGATGGTGGCGATGACGGAGGGCTGGCTCCAGCTGCTGTGCGTGTAGAGCGCCACCGTCACGTCGTCGCGGTTCGCGTTCGCGGCGTAGGCCGCCCACGTGTCCCTGAGCCAGTTGGACGCCTGCACGGCGCTGGTCGAACCGTTGTAGTAGCGGTTCGTGTAGCTGGACAGGCTCGTGATGGTGCTGCGCAGGCTGGCCTCCTGGAGGCCGGAGAACAGCGTGTTGACGACCGCCGCGTTGTCCAGCGTGTAGCTCACCAGCGTCTGCGTCAGCGACGGCTGCGCGGGCTCCAGCGCCGCCAGCGCCGCCTCCTGCGTCTCATGGGTCATGAAGCCCGCGCAGCGGTTGTACTGGTCGTGCATCAGCCGCGACACATCGCCCAGCTGTCCCTCGCGCAGCTTGAGCACGCTCACGCCGTTCGCCTCGCGCACCAGCGTGGGCACCGTCTCTCCCGACGCGCGGAACGACGTGCGCAGCGAGTCCAGCGCCTCCGAACCCAGGGTGATGT
The DNA here is from genome assembly GCF_003612055.1 of Corallococcus llansteffanensis. Lineage (GTDB taxonomy): Bacteria > Myxococcota > Myxococcia > Myxococcales > Myxococcaceae > Corallococcus > Corallococcus llansteffanensis. Next base: position 409 of record NZ_RAWB01000621.1, on the reverse strand, counting down.
AGACCTCGCGCTCGCGCGCTTCCTGCGCGGAGGCGGTGACGCAGCACAACGACAGGACGACGGGGGCCAACTTCTTCCAACGCATGTTCCGCTCCGATTCGCGGGCCCGGGCCCGCCCTGCGTGAACGCCGCCCCGTGCGCCCCTGGCCCGGTTTCGGGCCCTGCCTGGCTCTGGATTGCACGGTGAAAACCCCCCACCTCCGGTCCGGAGTCTTTCGTCCTGACCTGGTGGGTTGGCGGCGCATCCTGTGGAATTCAAGACGGCCCCGTCAAGGCGGAGAGCAACGTGAAACAGGCTGAAACAGCCCAATCAGAAGGGATTGACGCACCCCGGCCACGCGCGGACCCACGCGACGCGGGTCGTCGCGGTGTCTCAAGCAGTGAGGAAGGGGCGGGGTGAGGGGGGCGC
>NZ_RAWB01000620.1 GCF_003612055.1 Corallococcus llansteffanensis | reverse complement strand
CCATGGCGGTGCTCTACCGCGCCCACCTGCACTCGTTGGAGCTCCAGCTCGAGCTCGCGCGCCACGGCCTCCCGTTCCGCGTGCGCTCCGGAGTGCGCTTCTTCGAACAGACCCACATCAAGGACGCGCTCGCGCACCTGCGCTGGGTGCACCACCGCGAGGATGAGCTGGCCTTCAAGCGGCTCGTGCGGCGCCTTCCCGGCGTGGGCTCGGCCAGCACCGAGCACCTGTGGACCGCGCTCTCCGCGCTGCCCATGGAGCTGCCGCTGGGGGACGCGCTGCTGCACCCGGACGTGCAGGCGCACGTGCCGCGAAAGGCCGCCGCCGACTTCCAGCGCTTCCAGTCCCTGATGGCGACGCTGTCCCGAGGCGGGCCGCGAGGACCGGGCGCGCTGCTCGCGGACGTGCTGGCGGCGCGAGAGGCGGTGGAGGCGTCCGATGCGGCAGCCCGTCGCGCGGAGGACCTGCGCCAGCTCCAGGAGTTCGCCGAGCGCTTCGAGGACGTGCCGCGCTTCCTGTCCGACATCGCCCTCGTCTCTGAGTTCTCCGCGCAGGGGGCCCTGGACGGCGAGCCGCCGGACGACGTCCTCACCCTGTCCACGGTCCACCAGGCCAAGGGGCTGGAGTGGGCTTGCGTCTTCGTGCTCGGGCTGGTGGATGGGCGCTTCCCGATGTCGCAGGCCACGCGCACCCCCGAGGCCGAGGAGGAGGAGCGCCGCCTCTTCTACGTCGCCGTCACGCGGGCGCGGGAGGCCCTCTGGCTCGTGTACCCCCACACGTCGCTGCCCCGGGAGGACGGACGCCTCCTCCTGACGCCGTCGCGCTTCCTGACCGAGCTGCCAGCAGCCCCCGACACGGTGTGCGACACGCTCCCGCCCCCCGAACCCGACGGGCCCATCCGCATCCGCGAGCTGGGGCCGGATCCGGAACCCGGGTTCTAGGCGCCACCCACATCAGGGCCCCGAGCCCCTGGAGCCCCTGGCACGGGGGGGCGGCCAGGAAAAGGGGGCCCCTGGTTTTCCGCCCGGTCGGAACTACAGCCAGGGAGGAAGCATCCGCCTAGAAACGCGCACATCACGGCACGACGTGCTAGAGAGTCAGGACGGGCGCACCGTCCCCCTGGCGTGCGCTCGCTGACCTTCATGGCGGACAGACCACGCATCGTCGGGATTGACCTGGGCACCACCAACACCCTGGTGGCGTCCGTGCGCAACCGCATCCCGAAGATCGTCCCCACGGACCGCGGCAACCTCATCCTGCCCTCCGTGGTCGCGCTCTCGTCCAAGAACGATCTCCTGGTCGGCGGCGTCGCCAAGGACCAGATGGTGACGAACCCCAAGAACACGCTCTGGGGCACCAAGCGGCTCATCGGCCGCAAGTTCCACTCCAAGGCGGTGGAGGACCTCAAGGGGTACTTCCCCTACGACATCGTGGAGGACCCCAACGGGGACGCCGCGGTGACGATGGGCGGCAAGCTCTACTCGCTGCCGCAGATCTCCAGCTTCGTCCTGTCGCAGCTCAAGACGATCGCCGAACAGTTCCTGGGCGGCCCCATCGACGCGGCCGTCATCTCCGTCCCCGCCTACTACAACGACAACCAGCGCAACGCGGTGAAGGAGGCCGGGCGGCTGGCCGGCTTCGACGTGAAGCGCATCGTCAACGAGCCCACCGCCGCGGCGCTGGCGTACGGCTTCAACCGGGGCCTGGATCAGAAGATCCTCGTGTACGACCTGGGCGGCGGCACCTTCGACGTCAGCGTGCTGCACCTGGCCGGCAACGTCTTCGAGGTGCTGGCCACCGGCGGCGACACCTTCCTGGGCGGCGCGGACTTCGACAACCGCATCATGGAGTACGTGCTGGAGCGCTTCCGCGACGAGACGAAGATCGATCTCACCGAGAGCCCCATCGCGCTCCAGCGCATCAAGAACGCCGCCGAGGCGGCGAAGATCGACCTGACGCTCATCCCCAACGTCGTCATCGACCTGCCGTACATCGAGGAGCGCAAGGGCAAGCCGCTGGACCTGCGCATCCCGCTCACCCGCGACTATCTCAACAACCTCACGGGCGACCTGGTGGACCGCACCTTCGACATCTGCGACCGCGTGCTCGCGGAGAAGGGCATCTCCCGCTCGGAGATCGACGAGATCATCCTGGTGGGCGGCCAGAGCCGCATGCCGCTCGTGCAGCAGAAGATCCAGGCGCACTTCGGCAAGGCGCCGCGCAAGGGCGTGCACCCGGACGAGTGCGTCGCGCTGGGCGCGGCGCTCCTGGGTGACTCGCTGGGCAGCATCGACGCGGTGACGCTGCTGGACGCGCTGTCCATGCCCATCGGCTACGCGATGCCCAACGGGCGCGTGAAGCGCATCATCGAGAAGAACTCGCTCATCCCGATGGTGAAGAGCTTCCGCCTGCCGCCGCCCAAGGAGCCGGGCTCGCCCTTCATCGAGCTGGACATCTACCAGGGCGACAGCGACCTGATGGTGGACAACGAGTACCTGGGCACGGTGCGCGTGCCGGCCGCGTCCGCGGGCCGGAAGATCGACTTCCGCCTCACCGAGGAGTGTCTGCTCCAGGTGCAGGTGGAGGACGCCACGGGCACGCTGCGCAAGGTGGATCTGGCCACCCGCGACACGCCCGAGCAGTTGAAGAAGGCCCTGCAGGAGGTGTCCGCGCGCAACGCGCAGCCGGCCCCGTCCAGCAGCAGCGCGTCCAATGACGACCGCGGCCTCTTCTCCAGCATCAAGAGCATCTTCCGCAGGGGGTAGGGGAGGCGCGATGTCGAAGTTTCCGTCGAAGGAATGGTTGGACGAGGCCGTCCGGCTCACGAACTCGGATCCCGAGTGCGCGATGGCCGGCAAGGGCTGGAAGGGCGACTTCGGGGCCATCATCGAAGCGGAGCCGGGCAAGCTGGCGAAGTCCTTCGTGGTGCACGTCGTGCCGGGGGACTGCCGCATCGAGAAGGCCCGCGTGCTGGCGGATCCCGACGACCTGGACGAGCTGGAGCCGGTGTACCTGGCCCGCGCGCCCTACTCCGTCTGGAAGCAGCTGCTGCTGGGCACGCTGGACCCGGTGGAGGCGGTGCTCAAGCGCCGCATCTCCATGCGCGGCGACCTGCAGCCCCTCATCGAACGCATGCGCTACAAGGGCATCGCGGATCGCGTCTTCGCCGCGCTGAAGACCGAGTTCCCCGACGGGCCCTGACACGAGGACCACGACACCCATGGGCATCCGGGACGAACTGAAGAAGCAGGCATTGGGGCTCTCCGGCAAGGCGATGGAGAAGCTCATGGGCGACGAGAAGCGCGCCCTGGCCGTCGCCAACGCCATTGGCCGGGTCCAGCGGGGCAAGCAGGCGCTCGACCGGGGGCAGGACGAGGTGATGAAGGCCCTCAACTTCGCGCCCAAGAGCGACTTCAAGGCTGTGGGGAAGCAGCTGGCGGGCCTCAAGCGCCGCCTGCGTGAGCTGGACGAGAAGCTGGAGGCGCTGTCGGAGGGTTCCTCCTAGAAATTGCGTTGACACCCACGCGGACGGATGGCACTTATCGCCCCGTCCGTTGCGCAGCGGTGGCAACGGCAGTCAGCAGTCGGGCGCATAGCTCAGTGGTAGAGCACTGCCTTCACACGGCAGGGGTCGCAGGTTCAAGCCCTGCTGCGCCCACTTCAGCGAAAGAGGCCGTGAGTCCTTCCAGGGCTCACGGCCTTTCGCTTTTCCACCTCCCAACATCTGGCCGAGCCTTCCGGTGCAGGGTCCCCGTCCGCTGCCTCACGCGGGGGCCTGGCAGTGTCGGCTTCCGGCGCAATTGGCACCGGCGGGCCTGGGGCTGGCTCCCGCGGCTGTGGCACCGTCGCAGCGTGCCCAGGACATTGCGATTCACGTGGGATCAGCAGGGCCGGGTGGTGGTGCGCGGACTCCCGCCCGACGACGTGCTGGCGGACTACCTCGCGCAGGAGCTGCGCTCGGAGCCGGCGAGGGCGGAGCACATGCTGCGCGTCCTCAAGGCCGTGCGACGGGGCAACCGCGAGCGCTGGGACGTCAACGGCGACGCCTGGAGCCTGGAGCTGTCGCGGGCGCGGGCCTCCATCCACAGCGAGGAGGCCATCCCCGGGCGCTCGCAGGACCTGCCCCTGGAGGAGTTCGAGGAGGCCGTGCGCTCCTGGCTGGCGTTCATGGAACTGTCCCGGGCCCACTGAAACAAAAAGGCCCGAGCCCCCACGCGCTTCGGGGGCCCGGGCCCGGAGCCCCACACCCCATGGGACCCACGGCCTTCTATTCCATCAGGGAACGCTCGCGCGTTCAGGTCTTTGTGGCGGGCGTCAGCTTTCCGCCTGCATCCGGCGCCGGAGCCTCGGGGCCCTGTGGCGGCGTGTGGCGGGCCTTCACCAGCGACGCGACGATGCTCGCGCCCAGCACCAGCGCGATGACGCCCAGCGAGATGGCCGGTGACAGGTGCACCACGTCCACGAGCGCCATCTTCGCGCCCACGAAGACGAGGACGCCGGACAGGCCCACCTTCAGGTAGCTGAACTTCTCCATCGCCCCGGCCATCAGGAAGAACAGCGAGCGCAGGCCCAGGATGGCGAAGATGTTGGACGTGAAGACGATGAACGGGTCGCGCGTCACGGCGAAGATGGCCGGGATGGAGTCCAGCGCGAAGAGCACGTCGGAGGCCTCCACCAGCATCAGCGCCATGAGCAGCGGCGTCGCCAGCTTGCGGCCGTTCTCCACCGTGAGGAAGTGCTGCCCGTCGAAGCGCGGCGTGGACGGGATGACGCGGCGGGCGGTGCGCATCAGCCAGCCGTCTTCCGGGTGCTCCTCGTGGTTGCGCTGCACGAAGAGCTTGATGCCCGTGAGGATGAGGAACGCGCCGAAGACGTAGATGAGCCAGTGGAAGCGCTCCAGCATCGCCACGCCCGCGAAGATCATCACCGCGCGCAGCACCAGCGCGCTGAGGATGCCCCAGAAGAGCACCCGGTGCTGGTGGATGGCCGGGATCTTCAGCGCGGAGAAGATGACGACGAAGACGAAGATGTTGTCGACGGAGAGCGACTTCTCGATGAGGTAGCCGGTGAGGAACTCCATCCCCGGCCCGGAGCCGAAGCGCCACCAGAGGATGCCGTTGAAGGTCAGCGCCAGGCTCACCCACACGGCACTCCACGCGCCGGCCTCCTTGAAGCTCACCGCGTGCGCCTTGCGATGGAAGACGCCCAGGTCCAACGCGAGCATCGCGAAGACGAAGGCGATGAAGCCCGCCCACATGCCGGGGCTGGCGAGGGTGTGTATCGAATCCACGGCGTTCACCTGGGGAGGGGGCGGGACGAAAGACGGAACCCCCTTCAGATAGGAGCCAGGGCACCCTTCGGCAAATAGGGAATCTGGACGCGACCCTTCTGGAAAACGGAAGAATCTCCGAGGCAGGCGTGCGGCGCCCCGGGGAGGCGGGCAATCAAGAGCCACTTGCGCAGGGCCAATGATGGGAAGTGTTCACGGTCGCGAGGGTTTGCAAAGGCCCCGGCTGAGAACGCCTTCACCGGGCCGCAGAGACCAGCCAGGCGCTCGGACCCCCCGTGGCACGCGAGCCCGGGAGGACGGGCGCGGGTGACGAG